>CACXAQ010000004.1 GCA_902765595.1 Oscillospiraceae bacterium
GGAAGCATTTCTTTCTTCGCTTTTATTGTATCTGTCTACTTTCGTGAATTGTCCTTTCTGTCTTATGATTTTTTGTGTCCACTTTTCTTGACTGCTGCATATTCTTCAAGTTGTGAGATCAGGATACCGCAGACCCTGTCCCATAAACCGGACTTTTAAAAAACCTGATCCAGGTCGTACATTTTTCCGATCACAACCCGTTCAACGCCCAGGGTGTCCTTCCGGGTCTCCGCCGAAGCAAAGCCCGCCGCAAGGAACAGGTCCTTCACGGTCTCCGCCTGACCCTCGCCCACTTCAAAGAGCATGTATCCGCCGGGACGGAGCAGGGATTTCCAGTATTTCAGGATGCCCTTGTAAAAGCGCAGCCCGTCCTCGCCGCCGTCCAGGGCCCAGATGGGCTCGTAGTCCCGTACGGAGCTGTCCAGGGTCATGATCTCGCCGCTCTCGATGTACGGGGGATTGGAGACGATCATGTCAAAGCTGCCGATGCTCAGCGGCGGGGCGGCAATGGCGTCGGCCTGCAGGGTGAGACAGCGAGAGGAGAGCCGGTTTGCCGCCAGGTTTTTCCGGCAGACCTGCAGGGCGCTGGCGCTGATGTCCACAGCCACCAGCTTGGAGGCCGGCAGCTCGTGCCCCAGGGCACAGGCGATACAGCCGCTGCCGCAGCAGAGGTCCAGGATCCTGGCGTCCATTTTCCGCCCCACCAGCAGAGACTTGGCGGTGTCCACCAGCAGCTCCGTATCCATCCGGGGGATCAGCACGTCCGGCGTGACCGTCATGGGCAGCCCGTAGAATTCCCAGGCTCCGGTGATGTAGGCTACCGGCTCGCCCTTGAGCCGCCGGTCCAGATAATCCGCCACCTTGCTCTCCACCATGGGGGTGGTGTAGAGGTTCATATCGCGCAGCAGCTCCGCGGTGCTTTTCCCGGCGGCCTGAGCCACCAGGAGGCGGGCCTCCAGATTGCAGCCCTCCACGCCGTACTGCCGCAGGGTGTTGCGGGCGGAGAGGTACAGTTCATTGTATGTCTTCATATTCCAACACCTCAGTGCTCAGCTTCCCCACAGGTCGCTGCCCTTTTCGTCAGGGATCACCAGCTCCAGGGAGCGGATGGCGCATTCGATCATGCCGTCATCCGGCTCGTTGGTGGTGATATGCTGCAGCCACTTGCCGGGGGCGGAGAGAATGGCGGAGAGCCGGTTGTCGTGCCCGCCGCACCAGCGGTTGATCTCATAACTGATGCCCACCACGAAGGGCAGCAGCAGCAGATGGCTGCCGATCCGGGCGAAAACGTTGGTGATGGGGAAGAAGAAGTTAAAAAGCAGGTTGACCAGAATGCTCACCAGCACCACCACCAGCAGGAAGCTGGTGCCGCAGCGGGGGTGGAAACGGCTCTCCTTGCGGACGTTTTCCACCGTGAGCTCGTTCCCGTGCTCGTAGCAGAAGATGGTCTTGTGCTCGGCGCCGTGGTAGGAGAACACCCGCTTGATGTCCTTCACCTTGCTGACCAGCGCCATATAGACCAGGAGAATGGCCACCCGGAAAACACCCTCTAGGAGGTTGATGAGCGGAAGAGAAAAGCTCTGCCTGAAGTTCAGCAGCCGTACGAGCAGCGCGGGGAGAAACACAAAGAGCCCGACAGCCAGGGCAAAGCCCAGGACCACCGCCACGGCGATGATGAGCTTCTGTGCCTTGTCCTCGGGAAAATGCCGCTCGATCCACTGGTCGATCTTGTCCGGCTCGCCCTGCTCCTCCTCGGGCATGAGGCTGGCGGAATAGGTCAGGGCCTGCATGCCCTTGACCATGGAATCAATAAAAATGGCGCAGCCCCGGATAAAGGGGACGCCCAGAATGGGGTAGCGGTCCTTGATGAGCCGCAGCTCCTCGGTCTTTTCCACAAGCCCGTCCTTGGTCCGGCAGACGATGGCCTGCTTCTTCGGGCCCCGCATGAGGATGCCCTCGATCAGCGCCTGACCTCCGATGGAGGTGCGGAAGGCGCAGGATTTGTTTTGCTCTTTTGCCATAGTACGCTCCTGTACAGGGATGATTATTTGCTCTCCATCGGGAGGATCACGGTTACCCGGCAGCCGCCGCCCTCGGCGTTCTCCACCTGGAGCTCGCCCCCGTGGCGGGTGACGATCTCGTCACACACGGCAAGGCCGATCCCGGTGCCCCGGTTCTTGGAGCTGCCCTTGTAGAACTTTTCCTTCACATGGGGAAGCTCCGCCTCCGGGATCCCGTGACCGTAGTCCCGGACGGTGATCTGGACGCCGTCTCCCTTCTGGAGAATCGACACGTCCACCTTTTTCCCGTCGCCCCCATGCTTGGAGGCGTTGTCCAGCAGGTTCAGAAACACCTGCTTGAGCCGCTCCGGGTCCCCGGGGATCAGGGGGATCTCCACGGGAGACGGAGTGTAATTGAGCTCCACACCGGCCTGACGCATCAGCTCTCCGTAGGTAAAGAGCGCGTCCTCCAGCTCGGCGGAGATGTCCAGCAGCTCGATGCGCAGATTGAAGCGCCCGTCCTGGATGCGGGTGAATTCCAGCAGTTCCATGACCATGCCGGTAAGCCGCTCCGCTTCCCGGGAAATGATGTTGATGCCCCGCAGGGAATCGCCCTGGACGGCCTCGTCATAGGCGATGGTCTCCGCCCAGCCGGTGATGGCGGTCAGAGGGGTGCGCAGCTCGTGGGAGACCTGGGAGATAAACTCGGTCCGGGTCTTCTCGGCCATGGCGGCTTGCTGGGAAATGTGGTTGACAGCCTCGGCCAGCTGCCCGATCTCATCGTCACCCATGCCCTCGATCTGGCTGCCGTAGCTGCCGGAGGCGATATGGTCGGCAAAGTCGGTCAGCCGCTCGATGGGGTCGGTGACGTTGCGCCAGAACCAGAGGAGCAGCGCAATGACGGCAAAGCATGTCAGCACGATCATGGCGCCGGCCAGGGCGTAGTGCCCCCAGGCGAGGCCCCATACGCCGACGAGCAGCAGCAGCAGGGTGCCGATGCCGGCCAGCATCAGTTTGATGCGTAAACTCTTCAACATGGGGATATCAGTAGCCCCACTTGTAGCCGTAGCCCCAGACGGTGGTCAGATACTCCGGCTCCGTTGGATCGGACTCGATCTTGATGCGCAGACGCCGGATGTTCACGTCCACGGTCTTGAGCTCGCCGGAAAAATCGCTGCCCCAGACGGCGGAGAGGATGTCCTCGCGGCTCATGGCCTTGCCGGGGTTTTCCATAAAGAGCTTCATCAGCAGATACTCGATCTGCGTCAGCTTCAGACGCTGGCCGTTCTTTTCCAGGGTGCGGTTACGGGTGTTGAGCAGGAAGGGGCCGCTGGTGATCTCAACGCTTGCCTTTTCATCCTCATCCATCCCAAGCCTGCGGATCAGCGCGTCCACCCGGGCGGTGAGCTCCGCGGGAGAGAAGGGCTTGGTCACATAGTCGTCCGCGCCGGTCATCAGGCCCGTGACCTTGTCGATCTCCTGGGTCTTGGCGGTCAGCATGATGATGCCGATCTTGGAGCCGGAGGCGCGGATGCGGCGGCAGACCTCAAAGCCGTCGATGTCCGGCAGCATCACGTCCAGCAGCGCCAGACAGATGTCCGGGTTCACCTTCCATTTTTCCAGAGCCTCGGCGCCGGTCTCGGCCTCAATGGGCTCGTAGCCGCTGCGGCGCAGGTTGATGACCACAAAGCTGCGGATGTTGGCCTCGTCTTCCAGAACAAGGATCTTTTTCATGTATTATCTCCTCCTCTTTTTGAGTAGGTCAATGGTGCAGGTCAATAATAATCATCTTATTATAACATACTTCTTACAAAAATGGTAGACAAAGTTTCAAAAAACAACTCAACATTTTGCATAAAAATGACAGACAGGCGGGGCTTTGACCACAAAATCTGCAATATCGGTTGATTATTTGAACCGTGCCTGCTAAAATCGGGAGCATGGAAGAAAAGAAAAAAACCGTGATCGGCATCCTGGCCCATGTGGACGCGGGGAAGACCACCCTGGCGGAAGGGATGCTGTATTGCGCAGGACAACTAAAAAAACTGGGTCGGGTAGACCATCGGGACAGCTTTCTGGATACCCACAGCCTGGAGCGGCAGCGGGGCATCACCATTTTTGCAAAGGAAGCGCGGTTTACGCTCCCGGGACGACAGGTGATCCTCCTGGACACCCCCGGCCACGCGGACTTTTCCGCAGAGATGGAACGGACGCTGCGGGTGCTGGACTGCGCGGTGCTGGTCATCAGCGGAACCGACGGGGTCCAGGCCCATACGGAGACCCTCTGGCGCCTGCTGCGCCGCTATCAGATCCCGACCTTTCTTTTTGTCACCAAACGGGATCTGCCCGGCCCGGACCAGGGGGAGCTGATGGAATCCCTGCGCCGAAGGCTGGACGACAACTGTGTGGATTTCAGCCGTCGGGACGCGGAGTGGACGGAGCGGATCGCCCTGTGCAGCGAGCGCGCCATGGAGCAGGTGCTGGACGGGGGAGAACTGACGGATGAGCAGCTGTCGGACTGCGTTGCAGGGCGGGAGCTGTATCCCTGCTTTTTCGGCTCCGGATTGAAGCTGGAGGGCGTAAACGAACTGCTGGATGCCCTGGACCGTTATGCTCCCGCTGCCGGGGACACGGGTGCGTTTGCCGCCCGGGTCTTCAAGATCGAGCGGGACCCCCAGGGCAACCGCATGACCTTGATGAAGATCACCGGCGGGGTGCTGAAGGTGCGGTCCCTGCTGAAATACCGGGACGAGCGGGGCGGAGAGCTGGAGGAAAAAGTGAGCCAGCTCCGCCTGTACTCAGGACTCAAATATGAGACGGTGGAGGCCGCGGGGGCAGGGGAGATCTGCGCGGTGCTGGGCCTCAGCGGAACCTGGCCCGGTCAGGGTCTGGGAGAAGCGGAAGACGGCGCAGCCCCGGAGCTGGAGCCGGTCCTGAGCTACCGGCTGCTGCTGCCGGAGGGGATCGATCCCATGGCTTTCCTGCCGAAGCTGCAGCTGTTGGGGGAGGAAGACCCCCAGCTCCATATTGCCTGGAACGAGCGCATGAAGGGCATCGATCTGCGGCTCATGGGCAAGATCCAGGCGGAGATCTTCCGAAGCCTGGTGAAGGAGCGCTTTGACGTGGAGGTGGGCCTGGACAAGGGACACATCCTCTATCGGGAGACCATAACCAAACCCGTGGAGGGCGTGGGACACTATGAACCCCTGCGCCACTACGCGGAGGTGCATCTGCTGCTGGAGCCCCTGCCCAGGGGCAGCGGGATCGTGGTGGACAGCGTCTGCAGCGAAGATGCGCTGGACCGGAACTGGCAGCGCCTGATCCTGACCCATCTGCTGGAGAAGCAGCACCTGGGCGTGCTGACCGGCTCGCCCCTTACGGATATCAAGATCACCCTGGCCGCGGGACGCGCCCATCTCAAGCACACCGAGGGCGGGGACTTCCGGCAGGCCACCTACCGGGCCGTGCGCCAGGGCCTCATGCAGGCGGAGAGCGTGCTGCTGGAGCCGGTCTATGCCTACACCCTGGAGGTGCCGGCCGAGCAGATCGGCCGTGCCATCAGCGACCTGAGGACCATGAACGGCAGCTTCGATTCCCCGGAAGAAGCGGGAGACCTGCTGCGCCTGCGGGGGGAAGCGCCGGTCTCCGCCATGAACGGGTATCTGGAAGAACTGCTCAGCTATACCCGCGGCCGCGGCCGCCTGTCCCTGCGCCCGGCGGGCTACCGGCCCTGCCATGAACAGCAGCGGATCGTGGAGGAGCTTGCTTACCGGCCGGAGGCGGATCTGGAAAACACGCCGGATTCCGTGTTCTGTGCTCACGGCGCTGGCTTTTCCGTCAAGTGGGACAAGGTACCGGAGTACATGCACCTGGAGAGCGTCCTGAAACGCCGGGAGGAACCGGAGGCGCCGGCCCCCCTGCGCCGCAGCCTCTCCATCGACGAGCGGGAGCTGGAGGCCATCATGGAGCGGGAGTTCGGCCCCATCCGCCGGCCCCAATATCAGGCCGCGGTGCGGAACGAAGCGCCACGGCCCGCCGGCACAGCCCGGCGCCGGGAATATCTGATCGTGGACGGCTACAACCTGATCTTCGCCTGGGATGAGCTGAAAAAACTTGCGGAGGAACGGCTGGACCTGGCCCGGACCCGGCTGATCGACATGCTCTCCAGCTACTGCGGCTATACCAAAAGCGAGCTGGTGCTGGTGTTCGACGGTTTACGGACTCCGGGCAATCCCGGCTCCCACAGCCAGGTCCACAACATCCGTGTGGCCTATACGGGCGAGGGGGAAACGGGAGACGCGTATATCGAGCGCATCGTGGATGAGATCGGCAAAAACTTCGACGTGCGCGTCATTACCAGCGACAATCTGATCCGCCTCTCGGCTCTGCGCTCCGGCGTACTGCGGACCTCTTCCAAGGAGTTCGCGCTGGAGGTGGAGTGGACCCTGGACCAGATCGAGGAAGTATTGAAAAAGAGCAATCTGAATGCTCATACGACGAAACTGAAAGATGGAAAAACATGAACTGATCCGTCGGGCGGAGGATCTTCGGGATCGTGCGGAGCGGAGCGGGTCCGTGACCCACACAGGTTTTCTTACCCCGGCCGAGCGTTACCAACTGGAGACCTGGGCACGGCACGGCGGCTGCCGGGTGGTTTTCTCCGGCGGCGGGCCGGACTGCGAGCGTACGGCGGCCTTCTTCCTGCCGGACTGGCTGGAGGAAGAAGCCTTTGAGCCCGCCGAATACCTCAGCGCCATCCAAATCGACGCCTATTTCGGCACTCCCGGTCACCGGGACTACCTGGGCGCGCTGCTGGGCATGGGCGTGGGCAGGGAATGGCTGGGCGACCTGCAGGTGGAGGGCGACCGGGCCTGGCTGTTCTGCTTTCCCAGCGTCCTGCGCCACCTGCTCACCATCGACAAGGTGGGGCGGGTGAGCGTGAAGGCAAAGGAGATGAGCCTTGCGGAGATCCCTGCTCCTGTGCGGCAGGTGCGGCAGGAGAGCTTTTCGGTGATGAGCCTGCGGCTGGACGCGGTGCTGGCCGGCATGTTCCGCCTCTCCCGTACCGAGGCCGCCCGGCAGATCGAGGCCGGCGCCGTCAGCGTCAATTATGAGGAATGCCTGAAGACCGACCGGACCGTCCGGGAGGGAGACGTGATCTCTCTGCGGGGCGCGGGCAAGGGCAGCGTCACCGGCACCGGCGGCACCTCCCGGAAGGGGAGACTGTTTGTCTACGCAGAAATATTGAAATAAAAGGAGACGCAACCATGAGAGCCTACGAGAGATTCATTCAGTATGTCCAGGTCCACACAGCCAGCTCCGAGGAGACCGACGCCACCCCCACCACCCAGCGCCAGTTTGACCTGAGCCGTCTGCTGGCAAAGGAGATGGAGGCCATGGGCATGCAGAACGTCCTGGTGGACGAGCACGCCTACGTCTACGGCTTTCTGCCCGCCACTGAGGGCTTTGAGGACAAGCCCTGCATCGGCCTCATCGCCCACCTGGACACCATCCCCGACTTTTCCGGCGAGAACGTGAAGCCCACCCTGGTGCCCGATTATGACGGCGGCGTGGTGGCGCTGGGCGAGAGCGGGAAGGCGCTGGATCCCGCCCAGTTCCCCCATCTGAAAAAGCTGATCGGCCACACCCTCATTACCACCGACGGCACCACCGTTCTGGGGGCCGATGACAAGGCCGGCATCGCCGAGATCATGACCGCCTGCGAGCGCGTCATCACCGAGAAGCTTCCACACGGGCGCATCGCCGTCTGCTTCTCCCCGGATGAGGAAGTGGGCCACGGCGCGTCCCTGCTGGATCTGGAACGCTTTGGCGCGGACTTTGCCTACACCGTAGACGGCGAGGAGCTGGACCAGGTCAACTGTGAGACCTTCAACGCCGCCGGCGCCTCCTGGGAGGTCCACGGCTTCAACATCCATCCCGGCTCTGCCAAGGATCAGATGATCAACGCCGCCCTGGTGGCCATGGAGATCAACGCGCTCCTGCCCGCCGCCGAACGGCCCGAGCACACCGAGGATCACGAGGGCTTCTACCACCTGACGGAGATGCAGGGCAACGTGGAAAAGGCGGAGCTGCACTACATCATCCGCGACCATGACGCCGCCTCCTTCGCCGCCCGGGAGAAGACCATGCGGCAGATCGAGAAGTATATCAACGAAAAATACGGTGCCGGCACCGCTCGGCTCACGATCCGGGAGCAGTACCGGAACATGATCGAGAAGCTGGAGGACCACATGGAGGTGGTGGAGCTGGCAGAGAGGGCCATCCGCGCCGCAGGCATGGAGCCGGTGCGCGTGCCCATCCGCGGCGGCACCGACGGGGCCCAGCTTTCCTTCCGCGGGCTTCTCTGTCCCAATATCGGCACCGGCGGCTACTGCTGCCACGGCCCCCACGAGCATACCACTGTGGAGAATCTGGACCGGGGGACGGAGCTGCTGCTGCATCTGATCCGGCTCAATCTGGAATAAGACTGAAACGGGGGAGGGCTGTCCCATGAAAGAAAGGCTCGGCGCGAGAAAATGGGCCACGCTTTTGCTGATTGGTCTCTTCGGTCAGTTCGCGTGGACCATCGAAAACATGTATTTTAACGTCTTCCTCTATAAGACCATCAGCACGGACCCGGGCTACATCGCCGCGATGGTGGGCTGGTCGGCGGCGGCCGCCACACTCACCACGCTCCTGATGGGTGCCCTGTCGGACCGGGTCGGGAAGCGCAAGGCCTTCATTGCCGTGGGCTATGTGCTCTGGGGCCTTTCCACGGCGGCCTTCGGCTATATAACGCCCGAAAACGCCGCCAAGCTTTTCCCGGGGGCCAACGCCGTGGCGGCGGCTGCAACGATGGTCGTTGTTCTGGACTGCGTGATGACCTTCTTCGGCTCCACCGCCAACGACGCCGCCTTCAACGCCTGGGTGACGGACAGCACCACGACAGGGAACCGGGGCCGGGCGGAAAGCGTGCTGGCGATCCTGCCGCTCATCTCCATGCTCATCATTTTCGGCGCCTTTGACGGGCTGACCCAGCAGGGCAAATGGCGGGAGTTTTTCAACATCTTCGGCTTGGCGGTCTCCGCAGTGGGCATCATTGCGCTGCTGCTCGTCAAGGACGAGCCGGGGCTCCGTCCCCGCCGGGACAGCTATTTCAAGAACCTGCTCTACGGCCTGCGGCCCTCGGTGGTCCGGGAGAACCCGGAGCTCTACCTGTCCTTTGCCGCCTTCTGCCTGTTCTCCGTGGCGGTCCAGGTCTTCTTCCCCTTCCTCATCATCTACATCCAGTACTATCTTGGCATCATGGACTACGCCCTGGTGCTGGGCGTGGTGTTGATCCTGGCCTCCGTGGCAAGCGTGCTCTCCGGCAAGTGGATCGACCGCTTCGGCAAGCTCCGCTTCACGGTCCCGGCCGCCGCCGTCATGCTGACGGGGCTGATCGGCATGTTCTTCGTGCGCAGTCAGATCGGCGTGATAATCGCGGGCACGGTGATGATGAGCGGCTACATGATGCTGACCGCGACCCTCAGCGCCAACATCCGTGACTGGACCCCGACAGACAAGGTGGGCCACTTCCAGGGCATCCGCATGATCTTTCAAGTGCTGCTGCCCATGATCATCGGCCCCAATATCGGCGCGGCGGTGATCCGCTCCAACCCCATGACCTATGAGGACCTGGGCCAGATCAAGACCGTCCCCACGCCCGGGATCTATCTGGCGTCGGCTGTTGTGCTGCTGCTGATCGCGGTGCCGGTGCTGCTGCTGAAAAAGAGAGAGCGCCAGGCATGAGGGAGGTCCTTCGACAATTTCCCGTCACCGGGGAGCTGCAAAGCTGTGAGCCCATCGGGGCAGGACATATCCACAAAACTTATCTGGTGGAAACGGACGCCGGCTCACGGTACATTTTCCAGCAGCTAAACCGCCGCGTGTTCCCCGATGTGGACAAGGTCATGGAGAATCTGACCAGGATCGGCGCCTTTCTGGATGCTGAGCACCGCGCGGTGCCCATGATCCGGTATCTGGAGACGTCACAAGGCAGAAAGCTCTATGACGATGGCCTGGGCGGGACCTGGCGGGCTTATCCTTTCGTCCCCAACAGCATCTGCGTGAGAAAAGCGGAGACACTGGATGACCTTTATCAGGCCGCCCTGGCATTTGGCGGCTTCCTCCATGGACTGCGAGGCTTTCCGGCAGAGCAGCTGCAGGAGTCCATTCCCGATTTCCACAACACCCCTACCCGCTTCCGGCAGTTCCGGGATGCGCTGGGGCGGGACTCCGCTCACAGAAGGGCGGAGGTGGAACGGGAGATCTCTTTTGCGCTGGAAAGAGAGGGACGGGCCTGCGCCCTGCACCGAATGCGGGAACAGGGGAGCCTGCCTGTCCGGGTGACCCACAACGACGCCAAGCTCTCCAATGTCCTCTTGGACGCGAGCAGCAGGAAAGCCCTCTGCGTCATCGATCTGGACACGGTCATGCCGGGCCTCGCGGCTTTTGACTTTGGCGATCTGGTCCGCTCCGGCGGAGCTGCTGCCGCAGAGGATGAACCGGATCTGACCCGCATCGGTCTGGATCCGGAGCGACTTCGCGCCATTGTCCGGGGCTTTTCCTCGGGCTGCCCGGACCTGACGGAGGCGGAGCGGGGGTCCCTGACCCTTGGCGCCTATACCATGACGCTGGAGTGCGGCCTGCGTTTTCTCACCGACTATTTGGACGGAGACCGCTATTTTGCTGTTGAACGGGAGAAGCAGAACTTGGATCGGGCCAGGAGCCAGTTCGCGCTGGCGGCGGACATGGAGCGCCGATGGGAGACCATGACGCGCATCGTAAATGAGATAGACGGTTGACATAACAACAGAACAAGGGCGAAAAAGCAGCTCCTGCGGAAACCCGCAGGAGCTGCTTTTTCGCATATGGCGGAACGATCAGCCCAGCCAGATCTTGCTGCGGTCGATGTCCTTAAGGGTGGCCGCGCCGCACATGGTCATGGTGCTCTTCAGTTCGCCCACGATCTTGTCCATATAGACCTTGAAGCCCTCTTCGCCCGCACCGTAAATGGCGGTCAGGATGGGGCGGCCGATCAGAACGCCGTCAGCGCCCAGGGCCAGGGCGCGGAACACGTCCACGCCGGAGCGGATGCCGCCGTCCACCAGGATGGTGATGCGGTCCTTCACCGCGTCTGCGATAGCGGGCAGGACCTCGGCGGTGGAGGGCACGCCGCCCTGCACGCGGCCGCCGTGGTTGGAGACCACGATGGCGTGCGCCCCGGCTTCCACAGCCTTGCGGGCGCCGGCAACGGTCATGATGCCCTTGATGATGAAGGGACGGCCCGCGTAGTCGATGATCTCCCGCATCTCCTCCACGGACTTGCTGCCCGCGTTGGGGTTCATGGCCTTCAGGAAGGGAAGACCCGCGCCGTCCACGTCCATGGCCACGGCGAACACGTCCGCCTGCTCCACGATATCCAGTTTCTCGAACACGAACTCCTTGTTCCAGGGCTTGATGGTGGGGATGCCCATGCCGCCCACCTTGACCATGTCCTGCACGGAGCTCTTCATGATCTCGGGATCCACGCCGTCTCCGGTCAGGGCCGCGATGCCGTAGTTGGCGGCGGCGGGGACCAGGATGGAGTTATAGGTAAAGTCAGTGTGCTTGGGGCCGTAGTGCATGGGGAGACCGCCCAGAGGCGCCGCGAAAATGGGGGCGGCAAAGCGGTGGCCGAACATCTCAAAGGAGATGTCGGGCTCCACGTTGGGGCACAGGGTGTCCATGTTGACGCAGATCTCCTGCCACTTGTCAAAGTTGCGGGCGGCGGTGGGGCCGGGATATTTGCAGCCGGGGCCCGGCATGGTGTTGCCGCAGGCGCGGCCGTTGCAGACGTGGCAAGCCTTGCAGTAGGGGCCGACGCACTCTCTGGCGGCGGCAAGGACTTCCGGATAGGTCATGGGATTTCCTCCTTTTATGATCTCTGTTTTCGATTATGCTGTGGTTGCTTGTTTTTGTCAAGTAATAATGGATGGGACTACTCATAACAATTCCGAATTCATCATTCCGAAACCCGAATTGCGTTTACCCCCGTTCCGTCAAACTCGGGGATCATTTCCTCCGTGGCTGCGTCAAGCTCCTGCCAGTAACCCTCCAGACCCCGCTTTTGCAGATAGGCGATGAGCCGCTGGTTGGTCTCCGGGTCAATGCGCTGCTGCAGTTCCGGGAAGCGCTTCAGCCCGGGCATGGGGGTGTACTGGCTCATGAGGGAAAAGAGGACGCTGCCGGCGGGGAATTCCTCCGCGGCAAAGTCGATCACATCCATGGCGTTCAGGTCCAGTCCCGGCAGGATCAGGTGCCGGATCAGCACGCCTCTTTGCAGCATGCCGTCCTCGTCCAGCACATAAGGTCCGGTCTGGCGGAACATCTCCCGGATCGCGGCGGCCGCGACCTGAGGGTAGTCCTCCGCAAAGGAATAGCGCATGGCCGGCTCACGCTTCCAGTACTTGAAATCCGGCAGATACACCTGCACCAGGCCCTCCAGCCGCCGGAGACTCTCCACGCTCTCATAGCCGCTGCTGTTCCAGACCACGGGGATCCCCAGGTCCAGGCCGGTCAGCGCCTCGGCAATGGGGCGGGTGAAGTGGGCGCCGGTGACAAGATTGATGTTGTGCACTCCCTGATCCCGCAGACGGAGCATGGCGTCCCGCAGCTGGGGGACTGTCAGGGGGGCGCCGCCCTCGCCCCGGCTGATGGCGTGGTTCTGGCAAAAGACGCAACGCAGATTGCAGCCGGTGAAAAAGATGGTGCCGGAGCCGTTCTTCCCGCTGATACAGGGCTCCTCCCCGTAGTGGGGCGCGGCCCGCGCCACCATGGGAACGGCGGGGGAGCGGCACAGGCCGCCCACCAGATCGTTTCCCCGTTTCGCGGAACATTGACGGGGACAATCGCTGCAGATAAAGTCCATAATTGGCTTTCCTCGGAATTTTTTGGCGTTTTTGGCAATTTGACGATAAAACACAGGTTTCCGGCTGGGATTATACTCCGATTTTGTTCATATTGCAAGAATCCGAAATAAATGCAAAAAAGTACATGATTTTTTGAGAAAATGTGCTAAAATGAAGCCGAAATGGATAAAGTGATACCGATGCTGGAGGTGCGCGCATGTTGAATATCGTTCTGGTGGAGCCGGAGATCCCGCACAATACCGGGGCGATCGCCAGGACCTGCGCCTGCACGGGGGCGCGGCTGCATCTCATCAAGCCTCTGGGCTTTGAGATCTCCGACAAATGGGTCAAGCGCTGCGGCCTGGACTACTGGCATCTGGTGGACATTTCCGTGTATGAGAACCTGGATGACTACTTCGCCCGCCGGGGCGATGAGGGCCTTTGGCTCGCCACCACCAAGGCGCCCCGGGCCTATCACGAGGCGGACTTCAGCGGAGACGTGACGCTGATGTTCGGCAAGGAGACGGCGGGGCTGCCCCTGTGGCTGCGGGAGCGCTACCGGGACCGCTGCATCCGGATCCCCATGATCTCCGAGGCCAGGAGCCTCAACCTTTCCAATTCTGTTGCCATTCTGGCTTATGAGGCGCTGCGGCAGCAGGGCTTCCCGGGCCTGATGGAAGCCGGCGAAATGTCGGTGATATGATCGTTCATTCTTTTACAGGAGGTTTTTTGATGAACTACAGCAAGAAAACCGTTTACGATGCAGACGTAAAGGGAAAGAAAGTCCTGCTCCGCTGCGATTTCAACGTCCCCCAGGACAAGAAAACCGGCGAGATCACCAGTGACAAGCGTATCGTCGCGGCCTTGCCCACCATCCGCTATCTGCTGGACCAGGGCGCCGCGGTCATCGCCTGCTCTCACCTGGGCAAGCCCGCCGCCACCTTTGAGAGCTACGTCAAAAAGCAGGTGGAAAAGGGCAAGAACGAGGCGGACATCACCCGCGAGGATTGGGAGAAGTCCCTGCGCAAGCTGACGCTGGCCCCCGTTGCCGCCCACCTCTCTGAGCTGCTGGGTCAGGAAGTGATCTTCGCGTCCGACACCATCGGAGAGGACGCCAAGGCCAAGGCCGCCGCGCTGCAGCCCGGCCAGATCATGCTGCTGGAGAACCTGCGCTTCGCCAAGGGCGAGACCAAGAACGACCCCGCTTTTGCCAAGGCCCTGGCCGACATGGCGGAGATCTACGTGTCCGACGCGTTCGGCACCGTGCATCGCGCCCACGCCTCCACCGCCGGCGTCGCGGCTTATCTGCCCGCCTATTCCGGCATGCTGGTGGCCAAGGAGCTGGAGATCATGGGCAAGGCTCTGGACAACCCGGTTCGTCCCTTCGTGGCCGTGCTGGGCGGCGCCAAGGTCTCCGATAAGATCAACGTCATCAACAACCTCCTGGAGAAGGCCGACACCATCATCATCGGCGGCGGCATGGCCTACACCTTCAAGGCTGCCCAGGGCTACAAGATCGGCAAGTCTCTGCTGGAGGCCGACCGCATCGACTACGCCAAGGACATGATCGCGAAGGCGGAGGAGAAGGGCGTCAAGTTCCTGCTGCCCGTGGACAACATCTGCGCAGCAGAGTTTGCCGCGGAGGCGGAGCCCGTCCTGGTGGAGGGCGACATCTCCGACGATCTGATGGGCATGGACATCGGTCCCAAGACCCGTGAGCTCTTTGCCGAGGCCGTTCGCGGCGCAGGTACCATCGTCTGGAACGGACCTATGGGCGTGTTCGAGTTCCCCGCCTTTGCCGAGGGCACCAAGGCCATGGCCCGCGCCCTGGCCGAGAGCGGCGCTGTCACCATCGTGGGCGGCGGCGACTCCGCCTCTGCGGTGGAAAAGCTGGGCTTTGCCGATAAGATCACCCATATCTCCACCGGCGGCGGCGCTTCCCTGGAGTTCCTGGAAGGCAAGGAGCTGCCGGGCGTGGCCTGCCTGCTGGATAAGTAAGGATCACCCGCCTCCCCTTCGGGGGAGGCGTCCCGCGGGAGCGGAAGGGGGGCGGATAGCTGAGCAGTTATCCTGCGCCTCCTCATCCGCGTCGCGGGAGCTCCCCCAAAGGGGGAGCCTATAAGGAAGGAGTTATTGAGAAATGAACAGAAAGTACCGCAAGACTATCATCGCCGGCAACTGGAAGATGAACCAGCTTGCCTCCACCATCAAGCCCTTCATGGAAGAGCTGAAGGTCAATATGCCCAGGACCAAGACCTGCGACGTGGTGCTCTGCGCCCCCGCCATCATGGTCCCCGCCCTGATCCGTGCCGGTAAGGAGTGCAAGATCGCCTCCGGCGCCCAGGACGTTTCCTGCTTCGAGAAGGGCGCCTACACCGGCGAGATCTCCGCGACTCAGCTTGCCGACGTTGGCGTCAAGTACTGCATCGTCGGCCACTCCGAGCGCCGTCAGTACCACGGGGAGGACGATATGCTCGTCAACGCCAAGGCCAAGGCCCTGCTGGAGAAGGGGATCGCCCCCATCATCTGCGTGGGCGAGAGCCTGGAGCAGCGGGAGATGGACCTGACCATGGAGTATGTTGCCTACCAGGTCAAGGCCGCTCTGGCCGGCATCGACGCCACCCAGCTGCGCCGCTGCGTCATCGCCTATGAGCCCATCTGGGCCATCGGCACCGGCAAGACCGCTACCGCCGAGCAGGCCCAGGAAGTCTGCGAGGGCATCCGTGCCGTTATCCGCAAGATCTACGGCGCCCGTCCCGCCCGTGCCGTCAGCATTCTCTACGGCGGCAGCATGAACGCCAAGAACGCGGCCGAGCTGCTGGCTCAGCCCGACATCGACGGCGGCCTCATCGGCGGCGCTTCCCTCAAGCCCGTTGACTTTGCCACCATTATCGCCGCCACCGCGCAGGAGTAAGCTCCATGGCGAAAAAAGCGGTATTGATCATTCTGGATGGCTTCGGCATCGCCCCGCCCACCGCGGGCAATGCCATCGCCCAGGCGAAGAAGCCCAATCTGGACCGCCTCTTCTCCGAGTATCCCTGCACCCAGCTCCAGGCCAGCGGCCTGGACGTGGGCCTGCCCGAGGGGCAGATGGGCAACTCCGAGGTGGGTCACACCAATATCGGCGCGGGCCGTGTGGTGTTCCAGATCCTGCCGAAGATCAGCCAGGAGATCCAAAGCGGCAAGTTCTTTGAAAACCCTGTCTACATCAAGGCTATGGAAGACGCCAAGCGGGACGGCAAGGCTCTGCACATCCTGGGCCTGCTGTCCGACGGCGGCGTCCACAGCCACATCACCCATATCTTCGGTATCCTGGATATGGCGAAGCAGCGCGGCGTGGAGAAGGTCTACGTCCACTGCTTCCTGGACGGACGCGACGTGCCGCCCACCAGCGGCGCGGGATTCGTGAAGGCGCTGCATGAGAAGTGCCAGGCCCTTGGAAACGCCAGGATCGCCAGCATTCAGGGCCGCTTCTGGGGTATGGACCGCGACAAGCGCTGGGACCGTGTGGAAAAGGGTTACAACGCCATCGTCTGCGGCGAGGGCGTGCAGGATCTCGATCCTGTCCATGCGGTGGAAGCCAGTTACGAAAACGGCGTCACGGATGAGTTCGTGGAGCCGGTGGTGGTCTGCGCCGACGGCGCCATCCAGCCCGGCGACAGCGTCATTTTCATGAACTTCCGTCCCGACCGGGCCCGTGAGATGACCTGGGCTTTGAATCTGCCCGACTTCGACGGCTTTGCACGGAAAAAGACCGTGTACCCCCTCAGCTATGTCTGCACCGCCCAGTATGACGAGAGCCTGCCGTTCCCCATCGCCTACCCGCCCGAGGTCATCGAGAACACCCTCGGCGACTTTGTCAGCGCCCACGGTCTCAAGCAGTTCCGCGTGGCGGAGACGGAGAAGTACGCCCACGTGACCTTCTTCTTCAATGGCGGTGTGGAGAAGCAGACCGAGGGCGAGGAGCGCTGCCTGGTGCCCTCTCCCAAGGAATTCCCCACCTATGACCTGATCCCCCAGATGAGTGCGGAGAAGGTGGCCGACAAAGTGGTGGAGGCCGTCGCTTCCGAGCAATACGGTCTGATCGTCTGCAACTTCGCCAACTGCGATATGGTAGGCCACACCGGCGTGATGGAAGCCGCCGTGAAAGCGGTGGAGACCGTGGACGCCTGCATGGGCCGCATCCTCGCCGAAGTGGAGAAGCATGAAGACGTGGCGCTGCTGGTGACGGCGGACCACGGCAATGCCGATGTGATGTTCGACGAGACCGGCAAGGTCAACACTGCCCACACCACCAATCCCGTGCCCTTCTGTGTGCGGGAGAAGGGGATCGAGCTGGAGCCAGGCCGTCTGGCCGACATCGCCCCCACGATCCTGCGCCTGATGGGCTACGACCAGCCCGCCGAAATGACCGGCAAGTGCCTGATCAAGTGATCAGACAGAGTAAACAAGGAATAATCAAGCACCCCGATGCGCGCATCGGGGTGCTTGAAACTTTGCAGGACCTTATTTTTCGTGGACAAGCTTGCCGCTGATATGCTCCGGAACCAAAGCAAAACAAAGTGTCCGGTGACCGGCGTTTTGGATCTCCCAGTCGATGTATTTCTCATCATCGGTAAAGTGGAGGCTGAGCTTCCGCGCAAGCTCCATCGCTTTTTCGTGATCTTCCACGATCTCCAGACGACCGAAGACGATGACGCTGCGAAACCACAGCGACCAGTCGGTGTCGTCGGGGGTGCCCCCGTCCAGCACACAGAAGCTGGCCCTGGGCTCCCTGCGCATGGCGTCGATGCGGTGGCCGATGGTCCCGCCGTGAAAGTAGAGCTTTCCGTCCTCTGGACAATACCAGTGATTCAGCGGCACGCCGTAGGGCCAGCCGCCGTCCCCTATGAGGGAGAGGACGCCGCGCTTTTCGTTTTGCAGGATCTCGATGCATGCTTCCTTGGACAGCGCCTGCCGGGAGCGTGCAAGCGGGCGAAAAGCAGGGGCGGTCACTTTTTTCGAAAGAATCGATCGATCTTTCTCCAGCCCTTCGGTCTTCTGATCGTTCATGGGTTTTGTCTCCATCCTTTTTTTCTCACTATATCACAGACATAATGGCATATGCAAGTATCGACCCGCTTCGGAAGGCGGAAGGGCGGATTTAGAAAGGAAGGCGGTAAGTTGCCGCCTTCCATCATTCCATTTTCAGTCCGTGCATGAAGCCGTTGAGGGCGGTGCTGTGAATATCGCCCGCAATGACCCGGCGGCCCTGCACGTACAGGGTCACCAGCACGGTCTGGCTCTCATCCGGATAGTTGTTGACCAGATAACTGTACTGCTGGCACTGCTCTCCCAGATGTCGGTTCAGATCGTAGCCCTGGGCAAGCTGCATTTCGTTGTAGTCCGCCAGCATGCCGCTCAGTTCATCCGGGAGCTGGACTGTCCGGACGTCCTCGCTCTCCGGGTCGATCTCCCATCCCAGATCCCGGAGAAAGGCCTGCCGCCCTTCCAGCGTGGAGGCGTCGTTTGACGCGCCGCAGCCCTTGAGCAGCGTCATCGCAAGCAGCACGGCAGCGGCAAGCAGTACGATGGTCAGGAGCTTCTTTTTTGAAAATGCGCTCTTCGCTTGTTTCATTGCACTCACCTCGGTACAAGCGTATTCGCGGGGGCGTCCGGATATGTGAAAGAAAGAGCGAACGTGCAGTACCGGAAACAAAAGAGTATTCTTGTCAAAAAAGCAAGTTCGTGTTATGCAGAAAACAGCTCGATAAAGTCAAAATAGACAAAAAAGGTTGCAATTTGGTTAAAAAACTGCTATACTGTACAAGTCGTAATAATGATCATCGGATGGCGAAATCAATCGAGAATTTGATTGATTTCGCTGCCAAGCGACAGGTTTGGCAGCGAATGATTCTCAAAATCATTCGCCCGATGCTCATTGCAATGAGTATATGGCAAAACAGCCCTGCTGTTTTGCTGCGCAGCAAAAAGCTGCGCGGCGAAAAGCTTTTTCGCTTTTCGCCATCATATAATCATTATGGTTGCTTTTCGGGAGGACATCAATGCCAAAAATCAGATTGGATAAATTCCTGGCCGATCGGGGTGTCGGCTCCCGCAGAGAACTGAAGGACATCATCCGCAGCGGCCGCGTCTCTGTCAACGGGGTCCCGGTCCGGGAAGCGGAGCGGAAGCTGGACCCGGAAGCGGAGCAGGTGAGCCTGGATGGCGAGCTTATTTCCGCACCGCGGCTGCGTTATTGGATGCTGGATAAGCCGCTGGGTGTTGTGACCGCCACGGAGGACGCCCGGGAAAAGACGGTGCTGGATCTGCTTCCGCCGGAGCTGCGGCGTCTGGGCCTGTTTCCGGTGGGACGGCTCGATAAGGACACCAGCGGCCTGCTGATCCTGACGAACGACGGGGAATTTGCCCATCGGGTCATTTCTCCAAAATCTGCCGTCGAAAAATGTTACTATGCAAAAGTAGATGGGGAACTGAACGAGGAGGACGTGGACGCCTTTCGGGAGGGCCTTGTCCTGCGGGATGGGACGCGTTGTCTCCCCGCAAAGCTGGAGCTGCTGGAACCGGGGGCCTGCCTGGTCCGTGTCACGGAAGGAAAGTATCACCAGGTCAGGCGGATGCTGGCGAGTCGCGGCAAACCTGTCCTGGAACTCCGCGGAATGTCCGTCGGTACGCTGGAGCTGGACGAAGGCCTTGGACCCGGCGGCTGGAAGGAACTGGACGAAAAAGATTTGTGCAGACTGTTCAGCCCCGATCCTATGGGCAATATGTCGAAAAATCCAACAGTTTTTTAAAGTTTTTGCGCTTTCCCAACACAATTCCAAAATAATTAACAAAAACAGACGCAATTTTCTATTGAAAATCACGGGGATTGGAGTTATGATTGTCAAAGACAGCCGAGATGCTTTGGCAAAAATGCCAGTTTCTGTTTTCAGGGCGGCACATAGGGGGAAAGAGTATGTCCAGCAGAATTTTCCAGAACGTGATCATACAGATGAAAGACGCGGTGGACCGACCCATTGGCGTTGTGGACGAACAGGGGATCGTTGTCGCCAGCAGTGAGCTGGCCATGATCGGCTCCCGGCTGGACGATTTCCGGGCCTTTGATCTGGAAAACGCCGCCGGCGTTCCGGTGCCTACGGATAACCGGTGCTACAGTGCCTTGACCAACGAAAACGGCAAGGTGGACTACGCTGCATTTGTAGAAGGGGCGGACGCCATTTCCCGTACCGTCTGCGCCGTGGCTGCCGTGGCTTTTAACGAGGCCAAGAACAATTTTGAAGAAAAGCACAACAAGGCCGCTTTTATTAAGAACATCATCTCGGACAACATCCTTCCGGGCGATGTTTATGTGCGCGCCAAGGAGCTGCATTTCGTTACGGACGAGTCCCGCGTCGTCCTTCTTGTCCGGCAGATGGATAATCCGGACGTTTCGGCCGTAGAGGTGATCGGGCGTCAGTTCCCCGATAAGCAGCGGGATTTTGTGCTGAACATCAATGAGACGGATGTGGTCGTGGTCAAGTCCCTGGCGTCGTCTGACAGTCAGGAGGAGATCGCGAGGGCTGCCCATAGCATCGAGAGCGCTCTGCATGAGGAGCTTGGGACCCGCTGCGTGATCGGCGTCAGCACCAATGCCCGGCATCTCCGTGAGCTGGCCGACCGCTATAAGGAAGCGCAGGTCGCCATTGACGTGGGCCGCATCTTCGAGAGCGACAAGTCCATCATCTACTACGAGAACCTGGGCCTGGGCCGCATCATCTACCAGCTGCCCACCACGCTCTGTGAGATGTTCCTGAATGAGGTCTTCAAAAAGAACCCCATCGAGACGCTGGACGAGGACACGCTGGAGACCATCAACCGCTTTTTTGAGAACAACCTGAACGTCTCCGAGACCTCCCGAAAGCTCTATGTACACCGCAACACCCTGGTATATCGCCTGGAAAAGATCAAGAAGATCACCGGCCTTGATCTGCGTGAGTTTGACCACGCCATCGTCTTCAAGGTCGCTATGATGGTCAAGATGTATCTCGACTCGCTGAACAACTTCAGATACTGAGCCGTTTACATAGCCTGTTAGATCGAGCAATTCCCAATCGTACGCAAATGGAGGAAAACTATGGTTCGCTTTGAGAAAGTCAAAATGACCTACGACAGCAGCGGCACCCTTGCCCTGGATGGCGTGGATCTGAACGTGGACGAGGGCGAATTCGTCTTTCTTGTAGGGCCCTCGGGCTCGGGCAAGACGAGCCTGATGAAGCTCATCACCGGTGAGGTGCGGGCGGATTCCGGAAAAGTCATCGTCAATGATTTTGACATGATGAAGATCCGGCGGCGCAAGCTCCCCAAGATGCGCCGTACCCTGGGCGTGGTCTTTCAGGACTACCGCCTGATCGAAAATATGAACGTATATGACAACGTGGCCTTCGCCATGCGTGTGGTCGGCGCCCCGGCGAGAGAGATCCGCAAGCGCGTTCCCTACGTGCTGGAGCTTGTTGGTCTGGAAGGCAGGGAGAAGCGGCTTCCCAGCGAGCTCTCCGGCGGCGAGCAGCAGCGTGTGGCCATCGCCCGCGCCCTGGTGAACAACCCCCGCATGATCGTGGCAGACGAGCCCACCGGCAATCTGGACCCGGTGCGCAGCCTGGAGCTGATGCTCCTGTTCGAGAAGATCAACGAGATGGGGACCACCGTCCTGGTGGTCACCCACGAGAAGGAGCTGGTCAACGCCCTGGCCAAGCGCGTCATTACCATTGACGAGGGCCATGTGATCAGCGACGGAATGGATGGGTATTACAGCTATGAGATTCAGTAGAGGCGGTTATTTGATTCGCGAGGGCTTCCGCAGCATCCGGACCCACAGCCTGATGTCCTTCGCCACGGTCACGATCATTATGGCCTGCCTGATCATCATGGGCAGCGTGGCCCTTCTCTCTGTCAACATCAACGTTCTGATCCGGGATATGGAGGATCAGAACGAGGTCGTGGCCTTCGTGGAAGACGAGATCGAGGACGAGGAGCAGGCCAAGGCCATCGGCAACGACATCCTTGCGCTGGACAACGTGAGCTCTGTGGATTTCATCTCCCGGGCCCAGGCCATGGAAAACTACATGAGCAAGTACGATAAGTCTCTGATGGAAGGGATCGACGAGACGGTGTTCCGCCATCGCTTTGTGATCCATCTGACGGATATCACCGACATGGCCAAGACGGACGACGCCATTCGCGGCGTTCCCGGTATCCTCAAGGTCCGCGACCATCTGGAGTATGCCAATACCTTTATCAAGATCCGCAACATCGTCAGTGTGGTTGCCCTGGTTCTGATGGTGATCCTGGTGCTGGTTTCCATGTTTATCATGTCCAACACCATCAAGCTCGCCACCTTCTCCCGGCGCGAGGAGATCGCGATCATGAAGATGGTCGGCGCCAGCAACGGCTTCATCCGACTGCCCTTCGTGGTCGAGGGCCTGGTGCTGGGTCTGCTGGGCGGCGGCCTGGGCTTCCTGGCCCAGTGGGGCCTGTACAATCTGGTCACCGGCAGCCTGGTTGAATCGCTGACAGGCAGCATTATCACCGTGGTTTCGTTCCGGTCGCTGGCTCTCCCGATCCTGATCGTTTATCTGGGAATCGGCGTGGTGATCGGCGTGTTCGGCGGCATCAACGCAATCAGGAATTATTTGAAGGTTTAATTGTTTTCCGGGTAAGGAGCAAATTATGGACCGTAAAAAAGTCGTATCGATCCTGGCACTGATCATGGCGATCGTCATGATCCTGAGCCTGGTCATTTCCGTGCTTCCGACCGCGTTTGCCATAGATGAAAGCGAGATCGAAGAGCTGGAAAAGAAAAAGGAAGAGCTGACTGCCCGCACCCGGGAGGCCGAAAACCGAGTGGATGGACTGAAGGAGCAGCAGGCGAATGTGCTGGAGCAGAAGCTGGCGCTGGATGAGGAAAAACGCTCCGCAGAGGCGGCCATAGAGGTTCTGGACCAGCAGCTTGCCATCTACGATCGGGAGATCGCGGAGAAGGCCATCGAGGTCCAGCAGGCCCGGACGGTGGAGGGTGAGCAGCTTGCGCGATACCGTACCCGTGTCCGTGCCATGGAGGAGGAAGGCAGCCTCAGCGTGCTTTTCCTGCTGATCAAGGCGGAGAGCATGGGTGATTTCCTGGCGGCCATCGATGATATCGGCGATATCATGCAGAGCGATAAGGCGATGGAGCGCCAGTACCGCGCCGCGCGGGAAGACAGCGAGCGGGTCATGGGCGAGTATGAGAAGCTGCGTGAAAGCTGTGTGGAAGAGCAGGAGAAGCTCCAAAAAGAGCGGGAAGAGATATTGAAGCATATCCGGGATGCCGAAGAGGAACTGGAGAAGCTGGAGGACGAGATCAAGACCGCGCTGGAGGAGTACAAGGCCGCGCAGCAGGCAGAGGCCTACGCAGCTTATCAGGTTCTCGCGATCATCGCCGCTTATAACGAAGAAAAGCAGAAAGATCAAGATCCGAACGGCGGAGAAGATCCAAACCCCGATCCGAATCCGAACCCGGATCCCGATCCGAACCCGGACCCCAATCCGAACCCCGATCCTGATCCCGATCCGAATCTGGACCCCGATCCGAACCCGGACCCCGATCCGAACCCGGATCCCGATCCGAACCCGGACCCGGATCCCACGCCTGCTCCCACACCGCCTCCTCCCGAGCCCACGCCTGAGCCTACGCCTTCGGGCGGCGGAACGGGCAGCTTTGTGTGGCCGGTTCCCTGCAGCAAGAGGATCACCAGCCGCTTCGGCAATCGAATCGACCCGTTTACCGGCGAGGTCCGTTACCATAGCGGGATCGATATTGACGGCTATGGCAACGAAGGCAATATCATTATCGCCGCAGACGGCGGGACGGTTGTCACCGCTACATACAACGACGGCTACGGCAACTATGTGATCATTGACCATGGAAACGGATACATGACCCTTTACGCGCATATGTCCGGCGCTGCTGTCAGCACCGGCGATACCGTCACCCAGGGACAGACCGTCGGCTACCTCGGCATGACCGGACGCGCTACCGGCGTTCACTGCCATTTTGAGGTATTTCTGAACGGCGGGCGTATTGACCCCGAACAGTTCTTCTCCGGCCTGACCTATTGGAACTGCTGAAAGGGCAGTTGTTGCTATGAGAAAGAGATTCTATTCCTGCCTGCTCTCCGTTGGACTTGCGCTTGCACTGATGGTAAGCGGTTTTTCCACAACCGCATTTGCCGTATCTCAGGCGGAGATCGATGAACTGCGCGCGGAGAGGCTTGCCATTGCGGAAGAGCATGGCAAGAAGCAGGCGATCGTGGATGAGCTGGAAGAGAAGAAAGCCGGCATCCTGGAGCTGAAGCGCGCAATGGACGAGCGGAACGCGCTGACACGAAAGCAGATCGCCAGCATCCAGGAAGAGCTTGCCCTCTACGACCAGATGATCGCAGAGGAGGCCATCAAGGTCGAGCAGGCCAAGGCGGTGGAGGAGCAGCAGCTTGAGCGCTACCGTACCCATGTGCGTGCCATGGAAGAAAATGGCGAGCTTGGCTATCTGGCGCTGATCCTGCGCGTAAACGACCTCAATGAGCTCCTTACTGCGGTGGACGACGCGGGTGCCATCATGCACAGCGACCGGGACCTCTATGATGACTATATCGCCGCCCGTGAACATACGGAAGCCGTCAAGGCGGAGTACGAGGCGTACAAGGCGGAGCTGGAGGAAACCCAGGTTGAGCTTCGGAAGGAACAAGCTTCGCTGGAGGCGGAGATCAAGGAATTTGAGCGGATGGTCTCCGAGCTTGAAGAGGAGATCAAAGAACGACAGGACGAGGTGTACGAGCTTCTGCTTGCCGAAATAGAGACCTCGGAAAGACTGGACGCGCTTGTCGCCCAGCAGGAGGCGGAACGCAGAGCCCGCGAGCAGGCTGCCAACAACAATAACAACAACGGCGGCAGCACCGGCGGAAACTCCGGCGGGAATTCCGGCGGCGGGAGCACCGGCGGCGGAACGGTGGTCGGATCCGGCTCCTGGAGCTGGCCCTGCCCCGGCTGCACCTATATCACCAGCCGCGCCGGCAACCGCTGGCACCCCATTTTTGAGGAGTGGCGCTACCACTCCGGCATCGACATCGGAGCAGGCTACGGTTCCGCCATCGTTGCCTCTGACAGCGGCACGGTGATCCTGGCGGAGGTCAATGGCGGCTACGGCAACTGCGTCATGATCGACCACGGCAACGGGTACTACACGCTCTACGGGCATATGTCCAGCTATGCGGTGTCCGCCGGCCAGGCGGTCAGCAAAGGGCAGACCATCGGCTGCGTGGGCGATACCGGCTGGGCTACCGGCCCCCATCTCCATTTTGAGATCCGCTATGGCGGTACCTGCCTGGATCCGGAAACGGCAGGCGGCTTTACCGGACTGACCTACGCGCCGGACGCGGGAGAATAAACAGAAATCAGATCAGTATCTGCAGATGCTGAGTGCCGGGCAGTTTTTTGCTGCCCGGCAGCGCCATGCTGAGGCAGAGCGGGAGAGGACCGGCGCACAGCCGGCGCAGGCAGACCGATACAGGAGGGATCTTGTGGGTAATCTATTTTATAGGCTTTTTCGTGGGATCGGCCGTGTGCTGAAGAGACTTTTCAACGCGGGGATCCCCCTGAAATATGTTCTGATCCTTTGCATCCTTGTGGGCGGCGTGACGTATTTCGGCACACACAACACCATAATCCGTGACGTGGGCGGTAACGAGGATTACGCCGAAGCGATGCGCTACATCGAGATCAAGGATCTGATCGACGAGCGCTACATCGATCCGGTGGACCGCAGCATCATGGCGGATGACGCGGCCGCCGCGATGGTTTCCGGCCTGGGCGATCCCTGGAGCTACTTCATGTCCGCGGACGAATACCGGGCGTATCAGCTCTCTACGGCCAATGACTATTCCGACATCGGCATGTCGCTGGTCAAGGATGAGGCCACGGGCGGCTTTCAGGTGATCTCTGTTTATCCCAGCTCTCAGGCGGCGCTGGCCGGACTGATGCCGGGGATGATTATCACCGCCGTGGACGGGCAGAATCTCTCGGGCTTTTCTACCGACGAGGTCCGCACCATGATCCGCGGGAAGCTGAACACCAAGTTTGTGCTGGAAATCGGCAACGGACAGGGCAGCATCGAGGTGGACTGTTCCAATGTGAACGCGGAGGCCGTCCATTCCCGTATGGAGAAAACCGGTGCTGCCTATATTCAGATCCACAACTTTGAAGCCGGAAGCGGCCAGACCGCTGTAGACGCGATCGAGTATCTGCTGTCTCAGGGAGCCGATTCTCTGGTGATCGACGTGCGCAACAATCCCGGCGGACTGCCCGGTGAGGTAAAGATCCTGCTGGATTATCTGCTGCCCGCGGGGCGCCTGTTCTCCGAGGTGGACAAGGACGGCCATGTATCGGTGACGGAGTCAGACAGCATGAACCTCCAGATGCCCACCTGCGTGCTCATCAATTCCGGCACCTACCGGGAGGCGGAGCTGTGCGCGGCAGTGCTGAAGGAGTGGGGCTGGGCCACGCTCATGGGGGAACCCACCCTGGGCAACACCAGATCCCAGGAGACCATCCCGCTTTCGGACGGCAGTGCGATCCGTCTGTCCACCAAGAGCTATCTCACCCCCAGCGGCGTGGATATTTCCGCCGCCGGCGGTGTGGTCCCGGATATGATCGTATTCAACAGCGATGAATCCGCGACCGGTACCACAGAGGGCACGACCGGCGGTGAGGACGGCACGGCCAGTACCTCCAACGATGAACAGCTGATGGCGGCGCTGAGACTTTTGAGTTGACATCCCCGCCGTCGATGGATATAATCAACATCTGCCGATCCCGCTGATACAGGCGGTTTGGCATGGAACTAATAGGAAAAGGAGACCTGCTTTATGGCCAACGTAAACAAGTTTAAAATGAGCCAGGACCGTCTGGACTCTCTGAAAGAAGAGCTGTACTATCTGGAAACGGTTCGGGAAAAAGAAGTGGCGGAGCTCATCAAAGAAGCCCGCAGCTTCGGCGACCTGTCTGAAAACAGCGAGTATGACGAGGCCAAGAGCGAGCAGGGCAAGCTCTATTCCAAGATCGCGGAGCTGAAGGTTCTGATCGAGAACGCCGAAATCGTGGACAATATCGACCACGATGCGCCCAAAGACACCGTGACGCTCTCCAGCGTCGTACGGGTACGGGACGTTGACGACGATTTCGTGGAGACCTATGAGATCGTGGGCTCTCAGGAGGCCAATCCCAAGGAGGGACGCATTTCCGACGACTCTCCCGTGGGCCAGGGACTGATCGGCCATCGCGCCGGTGAGACCGTCACCATTCACGCGCCGGTGGGCGATCTGGTGTTTGAGATCCTCTCGGTGGAGAACAACTGACAACGGAGGAACAGTATGGCTGATAACAATAACCGCCAGGGCGAGACTGTGATGGAGCTCTCTGAGATCCTGCAGGTCCGTCGGGACAAGCTGGCAGCGCTGCGGGAGGAGGGGAGAGACCCCTTCCGCCAGACCCGGTTCGAGCGCAGCGCTTATTCCCGTGAGATCAAGGACGATTACGCCGCCTTCGAGGGCAAGACCGTTTCCGTCGTGGGACGTATGATGTCCAAGCGCGGCATGGGCAAGGCCATCTTCTGCCACATCCAGGACGATCAGGGCCAGATCCAGCTTTACGTCCGCTCCGATGCGGTCAGCGAGCAGGAGTTCAAGGACTTCCGCAAGTACGATATCGGCGATATCATCGGCGTCACGGGCTATGTGTTCAAGACCAAGACGGAGGAAATCTCCGTGCATGTGGAGAGCGTGGTTCTGCTCTCCAAGTCTCTGCGCCCCCTGCCCGAAAAGTTCCATGGCATGACCGACCGGGAGCTTCGCTACCGTCAGCGCTATGTGGATCTGATCGTCAACCCCGAGGTCAAAGACACCTTTGTCAAGCGCAGCCGCATCCTGCGGGAGCTGCGCGCGTTCCTGGACGGCCGCGGCTTCCTGGAAGTGGACACCCCTGTGCTCACCCCCTTTGAGATCGGCGCCGCCGCCAGGCCCTTCTACACCCACCACAACACCCTGGACATGGATATGGTCCTGCGCATCGAGACGGAGCTTTACCTCAAGCGTCTGATCGTGGGCGGCATGGAGCGGGTCTATGAGGTAGGGCGCATCTTCCGCAACGAGGGCATGGACACCAAGCACAATCCGGAGTTCACCACCATCGAGGTCTACCAGTCTTATACCGATTTCCACGGGATGATGGACCTGGTGGAGGACATGATGAAGACCGTGGCCCAGAAGGTCTGCGGCTCTCTGGTAGTGCCTTATCAGGGCTATGAGATCGACCTGGGTCACTGGGAACGTCTCACCATGATCGAGGCGGTGAAGAAGTATTCCGGTGTGGATTATTACGACTGGAAGACCGACGAGGACGCCATCGCCTGCGCCAAGGCGCACAATGTGGATCTTCCGGAGATCCCCACCAGGGGCGCTATTCTGGCGGAGTTCTTTGACGCGTTCGTGGAAGAGAAGCTGATCCAGCCCACCTTTATTTATGATTACCCGGTGGAGATCAGCCCCCTGGCCAAGCGCAAGCCCGACGACCCCGCTTTTACCGAGCGTTTTGAGTATTTCATCAACGCCACCGAGTTCGGCAACGCCTTTTCCGAATTGAACGATCCCATCGACCAGCGGGAGCGCTTTGAGCGCCAGGTGGCCGAGCGGCGGGAAGTCAACCCCGAGACCCGCGCCCAGGTGGACTATGATTTCATCAATGCCCTGGAGTACGGCATGCCCCCCACGGGCGGCCTCGGCTTTGGCGTGGACCGGCTGGTGATGCTGCTCACCAACAGCGACTCCATCCGCGACGTGCTGCTGTTCCCCACCATGCGCCCGGAGCAGAACTGAACAAGCTATCGAATTAAAACAGCGCCCTGCCGGGAGGCAGGGCGCTGTATTGATTCAAAAATGGCCCGGAGCAGGACTTATTATCCCGACTCCGGACCTTTTTGCTGATTAAGATGGATTTTGAACGCTGCATCTGCGCACGATTGGCGCTATACAGCCTTGGGCTTACCCTTACGCACCGCCTTGACAACGGCCGTACACAGCAGGAGAAAGAGCAGGACTATCATCCCGAGGACCATGCCAATTCCAAGACCAAGGAAAGAACGATAGATCGAAACGAAAACATGGGCCCTGCTGTGGCAGAAGGTGTTGGCGACGGAAGCATAACCGATGCCGCCCAAAACGCCGGAAAGCCAGGAAAGCAGCTCATCCTTGCGGGCGGCAAAGAAAACAGCCGCGGCAATGGCAGGCCAAGCCAGCAAAAACTCTTTGGTCCTCGGACGGAACAGGAGCATGTTCTCCAGGCAATTGCGTACCCGCTGTTCTGTGGCGGGGATTTCCAATGTCCCGTGGCCTGTCCTCAGCAAGTACAAAGTTCCTACAAGTGCCAAAAGCACAGCGACCGAAATCGCTTTTCTGATAAACTGTCTGTCGATTTGCGCCTTCATGCGGCCCAGGTCATCCCGGAGCGATGCGCCACGGTGGTGGAGCACAGCTGCCGCGGGGATCAAAATGGCGAAAAGGTAAACGCTGAACTGGCTCAGTTTCACACCGCGGAACATATGCAGCGCGATCAGATAGGAAGAGCTGCTCAAGAGGCCGGCGATGTACACACAGCCCCAAAGCGTCACAAGGAACGTGGACAGCAGGACGGCTGGGTAGTGCAGCAACAGAGGGGCTTTTCGCATGGCTGTCGTGCGCCAGAATGTCAAAAGCAGAATAGACAGGCAGGGAAATACGATGGCCGCAAGGAGCGCCAGCAGGGCGATCTGTGCCTGCGCAAAGAAAAAGGAAAAAACAAGATCCTGCACCATGCCCAGGCCGAAAAGGAGCCAGATCAGTCTGCGCAGCCGGAGCGGGATGAGCAGGGCGAGAAGCAGCAGCGCCGCAGAGATCACACCGACTCCGCAAACGAACACCAGCAACCGAGGCGTTTCACGGAATGGAACACCAATGGGATTACCGTATCGATAACCGGCGGATGCTATACGTTCGCCCAGAGAGCGGAGCAGACCTGCATACTCCGCAAGGTTCGTCACCATCTCACCATCGGGAGTCCGCATCGGCGTGAGCCACAGAACGGTCATGCCCCGGTCTACCACAGCGCGAAACAGGATGTTTTCGATCTCCTCATAGCCTTCGTAGCCAAGGGTCCGGTAGCGCAGGCTCAGTTCCAGCCCCAGACGGAAGCACTTTGCAACATCGCCCTTGTAGCTGGAGAACGAAGAGGAATAACCTGCGGGAAGAACAAGACCGGCCTGATCGCCATTGTCAACGGCAGCCAAAAGGCTTCCGCTCTGCAGGATGCTTTCAAGGACGCTTTCGGCGTTCAGAGCCTCGCTTTGCATCAAATCATCGAAGGCGATCTCGCTTTCCGCGGGAAGCTCATATCGCGCATCGAAAAAATAGGTTCCGCCCCTGGCAAGACCGCCTAACTGGGCGGTTTGAAGACCCGCGTTTTCCACCCGGGAGAAAATGGCTTCATCTTTGAACTCATCCGCGTCCAAGATAAGCTCACGAAGGCCCGCCGAGGCCAATTCGCGCATCCACTCATCTATGCTCATGCCGGAGCGCTCAGCCAGAACAGACAGGTCTTCGTAGCGAATAACCGGATCGACCTGATCCTGCTTCTGCTCGATGACGATCCGTCCTGCGACAAGCCAAATCGCCGCAAGGGTGCAGACTGCGGCCAATATGAGAAGCCAGCGATAGGTTTTTATTCGCTCCGTCATCCCAGATCTCCTTTTTGACTGTTTTCCCGGTGCATACATTGCATAATTCTTCATTCATACTACCATATTGAGGGTTCCTTTTCAAGTTTCCCCTAATCGCGTTTTGCGCAGCATCCGTAAGTTTTCTGGATTACGGAAATGCTTTGCGGCGCTGTTGCGATTTCCGGACTGCTGTGCTAAAATATCAGCATGAATTTTGCAGAATGAAATGGAGCCATTTCGATGAAGTCGTTCTTCAGACAAAAGAGAAAACTCAATCTGCCATGGACGATCCTGCTCTTTCTGGGCATCAGTCTGGCGATTCTTTTGGTATCGTTTTACCTGCAATGGGGATCCACGTTGAAGCTCCTGCGTAATATTGTCCGCGATCCCAGACTCCTGATCCTGAATCTGTTTCCGATCATGGCAGTGCTCGGCCTGCTATATGCGCTGCTTGGCAACCTCTTTTTTGCCGGCAGCGTGACTGCACTGGTTTTCCATCTGCTTTCGCTGATCGACCTCATCAAAGTGGAATGCCGCAAAGACCCTCTCGTCCCGCCGGACTTTGCACTATTGGGAGAGGCCATGCAGGCAACGGGAGAGTATCAGCTGGATCTGCACCCGGGACGTATCGCTTTGATCATAGCCTTTGCGCTGGCGCTGCTTTTACTCGGTCTGATCCTCAAACGCAGGCCAAAAATCCTTTCGTGCATTCTGCTGGCGCTGGCTGCCGTGGGATGCATGACGGGGGCCATGCTGACGGTCTATCCGTCTGGCGATTTATACCTTGACGTGATCAAAAAAGTCCCTGGACTGACATATACAAATGTCCCCAAAGTTTTTGGTGAAACAGGCTTTGTATACTGCTTTCTGCATAACGTGGGCATGTATAAAGTGGAAAAGCCGACTGGCTACGAAAAGGCAGAAGCAGAGGCTTGGGCGTCTCATCCTGACGCCCCAGGCGGGGAACCTGTGAAAGCCAATGTGATCTTCGTTCAGTGCGAGGCTTTCAGCAGCGTGTTCGATGAAGACGTTTTCAGCTACGCGCCGGAAGACAACCCCATGTTCCTGTTCCATCAGGTGGAGCAGGGACCGAGAGCCGTTTCCGGTCGTGTCGTTGTTTCAAATTTCGGCGCGGGAACCGCCAATACGGAGTTTGACGTGCTCACCGGCATGCAGACGAACATGCTCAACACCTCATCTGCCCTGCGGACGATCCATAAAAACGTTTCCTCTCTGGCGAGAGTGTTCGGAAGCCTCGGGTATGAAAACTGGTTCATGCATCCGGGGGATCGGTGGTTCTACAATCGGGAGAGCGCTTATCACTATTTCGGCCTGCACAACCAGGCTTTCAATGACGACATCTCTCCGCTGATCTACAAGGGGCGCTTACCCTCAGATGATGGCTTCCGTCAGGAACTGATCCGTGAATATGAGGAACAGATGGCTTCTTCAGACTCGCCCTGGTTTGCGTTTACCGTAACGATACAGAATCATCAGGCCTATCCCTGGAGCAAATACGAGACCCGGGTGCCGGATGCGCAAGTCGGTGTTGCCGTTTCGGATGACGCGCTGGAGACCCTTTCGGTTTATGCGGAAGGGATCCGGGATTCGTCTCAGATGCTCTGGAATCTGACCGAATATTTTGACGGACGCGACGAGCCGGTGATCCTGGTATTCTGGGGCGATCATCTGCCCACCATGGGGGCTAATTTCAGCGTATACCGGGAGCTCGGCTTGCAGATCGGCGACGAGTCCGATCTGAATACCGCGATCGACACATATACCACGCCCTTCCTGATCTGGGGAAACAAAGCTTTTGACGAAGTCTATGACTTCCGGGCGCGGGCCCAAGCCCTGGAACTGCCGACAGGGGAGCGGATCAGCGACATTTATCTCGGGGAGCTGGTATACGAGATCCTGGACATGCAGGGAACAGACGCCTACTTCGATTTCCTGGGACATGCCAGGCGAACCCTGCCGGTGATCTGCATGGGCCGTTACGTCCTGCCTGACGGGACCTTGACCGAAACCCTTTCGCCGGAACAACAGGCCGTGGAGGACAAGCTCCATAAATGGACCTATTATCGTGTGATAGACGAGCGGGTAACAGATTAACGCTCCTATACGAAGGGAACAGGGAAACTGCGGATCGCGGCGCGGCCTGCAGTACGAATTGAAGAGGAGCTCCCACCCGCTCTGCGTGGAAAAGGCTTTCCAGGATCCGAAAACAAGAAGGAGAAGGGAAAATGAGTAAGAAAGATAAGCTCCTGCTGGCAGGCGTCGCCTTGATCGCCTTTGGCATTTTTATGTTTTTCAAAAGTACCAGGATCTATTCCTGGGGCTTTTACCGGATCGGGAACACCGTATCCACCGGCGGGATCCTGATCGGGCTCATCCTTTTGGATGTGGTCTTTCTGGTTGCCACAAGAAGTAAGATCACCAAGGTCCTCCTGCCGATCCTGGTCGCCATGATCGTCCTGTCCATCGTGCTGGGTACGCACTTGAGCTACATCGGCTCGCTTCTGGATCTGTTTCTGATGCTGGTCCCCGCGGCTGTCGGGGCGGGACTCGTTCTCCGCGCGATGTTTTTGAAGAAGGAATAGACCTGATTGTTGGCCCGGCAGGATAATGCCCCCCTTCCTTCCGCTGTCGGCTCAATTTGCTGGCGGGAAATCTGCACAGAAGGGGGGAGACCGTCGGAGAAAACAGATAAAAAGACCTTTGAACAATAAAAAAGCCTTTGACATAGCGTAATACTTGTATTATACTCAAAATGAACAGACTAATTTGAGAAGGAGTGCAACTCATGAAAAAGATTATCGCCCTTGTTTTGGCAGTTATTCTGATCCTCTGCATGTCTGTGACTGCCTTTGCGGAAGGCTTTGACAGCAACCAGGGTGGCAATCCCGGCGACCCCACTTCCCCGAGAACCGGTTCCGTCTCCATCGCAGTGCTCGCAGCTGTTGCTGCAGTGTCCGGCGGAGTCTTTGCGTTCACCAATAAGCGCGGCAAATAACTTCCGCCCCCTCTATGCAGAACAAAAAGAAACTGTATCGAACGATCAGCATCGTCAGCTTGTTGGTGATGCTGATCGCTCTTGTTGCGCTTATTTTCATATTTGCGCACATCTATGCTTCCGGGCAGCAATACCAGGACCTCAGCAGGCTTGTGCGTATGAACTCCAGGACGGCGGAGCTCAGTCCTGAGCCGGAACCGGCACAGCCTGATGCTGAGAGTTCAGCACCTGTCGGGACGCCGCTGCCGGAGCCTGAAACGGAAAAGCCTGAGCCGGTGTATGCTTCCATTCCGATAGATTTCACCTATTTGGATGAGGTCAACAGCGATATCACAGCCTGGATCCAGGTGGACGGCACGGGTATCGATTATCCTGTTCTCTACGATGATACCAAGGACCAGTTTTATCTGAACCACAATTACTCCAAGTCCTTTACCATGGCGGGCTCTGTCTTCATGCTCGGTGTAAATTCTTCCGATTTCAGTGATTTCAACACCGTGATCTATGGGCACAATCTCATTAACGGCGCAATGTTCGGCTGCCTGCACGATTTTGAACAGCAGGCTTTTTTCGATGAGCATGATACGATCCTGGTCTATTTGTCGGATAGAGTCCTGCGCTATCAAATCTTTGCAGCTTATCGGACCGATAATAAGAACCAGGTCCTGTCTTTCGATTATTCTACGCCGGAGGCGCGCCAGGAATATATTGACAGGATTTTTACCCATGAGGTCCGCGCTCTTTTCCGGCCTGATGCGGCCCCCACGGCGGAGGACCGGATCCTGACCTTGTCGACCTGTATCGGCAACCCCGCATACCGTTATCTCGTACAGGGCAAGCTGATTGAGGACACGCCCGGACGCTATGAACCCGAGGAATAACATGGACGAGAGACAATCCGCTCCGACGACGGAGGAAAAAAAGGAATACAGAAAACCCGCCTCAAAAAAGAGAAGGAAAAAGAAGGCAAGTCCGGAGAAGGTATTGGCCATTGTGCTTGCTTCCTTGGCACTGCTTTTGGTTCTTGCTGCCTTATCCGCCGGGGCTTTTGTTCTGTATACCGGCAGCCTGCATGGAAATATGTTTGCCGCCCGTGAGACTGATCAGATGCAGAAGGTACGCAGCCAGGCAGAGGCGGCGGCCACACCTTCCCCAACTCCGCTTCTGGAACAGGTCGATGCGGACTGGATCGACAGCGAGGGGCGGCCCTGGAATCGAAAGGAAAATGTTCTGACCGTTCTGCTCATGGGCGTCGACTACATGGGCAAGGCCAGCCATTGGGAAAACGGGCAAAAGAACGGCGGCAACACGGACGTTCTCGCCCTGCTGATCCTGGATCTGGACACCAACAGCGCAAAGGTGCTCTACATTCCCCGCGATACCATGGCTGACGTTCTGGCCTTGGATGAGGAGGGCAACTTTCAATCCATGCTCTATACCAACATCACCACGGCTCACAGCTTCGGAGACGGGGGCGTGCTGAGCTGTGAACTGACGGAACACGCAGTTTCCGGCTTGCTGTGCGGCGCAGAGATCGACCGCTATGTATCCGTTGATTATGATGCGATCGGTGAGATCAATACTCTTTTAGGCGGGGTGGAGTATACGCTGGATGCGGATTATTCCTGGATCGACTGGCGGATGACAGAGGGCGCTACGGTGCGGCTGGAAAGCTGGCAGCTTCGCAGACTGCTTTCGTATCGCGACAAGTCCGAATTGGACGGGGCTTATCGAAGAGGGCAGCGGGATCTGAAAATCATGCGCGCCATGTTTGAACAGTTTAAAACCGCTTTCCGAGAGGACCCGAGTGTTGCCTTCCGGATGTATTCGGCGTTAGAGAAGTATCTCGTCACGGACCTGAGTATGGACGAAATAAGCTTTTTGGCCCAGACCCTTGTCAATATCCGGTTGGATTCGGACTGCGTGATCAATCTTCCCGGTGAGAATCAGGCCGGAGAAGAGTACGTGGAATTCTATCCGGATCTGGACTGGATCCAAACTTTTGCTGCGGAGACGTTTTACGTCCCGGCAGAATCAAACGGTTGACGGCCCTGCGCGCTTGACGGTGAAGTAACATGATTCGTATCATTGTTCACCGGAGGACGACAGGTCCGAGAACAGGACATGTTTTGAAACCCAGACAGGTAAAACCTGCCTGGGTTTTTCCTTTCTTGCGAAAAGACCGTATCAGTGGTAAAATATGAGAAAAGGAGGGATGTTCAACAATGAAAACGGCAGTTATTACCGGCAGCACACGGGGCCTGGGCTTTGAAATGGCCAAGCTCTTTCGTCAAAACGGCTGGAATCTTGTGATCAACGGCGTCAACCCCCAGCGGCTGGAGAAAGCCGTACTGGAGCTGCGGGATCTCCCCGGCGGGGGAGCGGTTGAGGGTTTTGCCGGAAGCGTGGAGTCCGGCGAGGATCTCCAGGCGCTTGCGGATTTTGCTGCGGAAAAGTTCCGCGTCATTGATATCTGGATCAACAACGCCGGTGTCAACCAGCCCATGAAGGCGATCTGGGAACTGAGCGAGGAGGAGATCGACGCCGTCTTGAATATCGACCTGCGCGGCGCGATCCTGGGCAGCAGAATCGCGGCCATTCAGATGGAGAGGCAGCCGGAGGGCGGCTACATCTACAACATCGAGGGATACGGCAGCAACGACGCCATGATGCTGGGCCTGAATCTCTATGGCACCAGCAAGCGCGCGGTGACCCACTTCACCCAGGCCTTTGCCAAAGAACTGGAGGAGCGGGGCAGTAAGGTCAAGGCCGGCAGGCTCTCTCCCGGCATCATGATCACGGACTTTACGGTGAAAGCTCTGGGCGGCAAGGAGAGCATTGCCCTGCCGGAAAAGACCAAGAAGGTCTATAATATCCTGGGCGATTACCCGGACGTGGTAGCTGCCCATCTGGTCAGGAACATGTTGACCAATACGAAGAATAACGCGAAGATCGAGTGGCTTACCGGCGGCAAGGCCGCCTGGCGTTTCATGACGGCAGGATTCAACAAGCGTGATTTCTTTGCTGAACAGAAATAAACAGCGGGAGAGAGCTTATGCAGTTTCTTTGTTATCCCAAATGCAGCACCTGCCAGAAGGCGAAGCGCTGGCTGGACGAACACGGTGTGGCTTATGAGCTTCGCCCCATCCGGGAAGAGAACCCTACGGCGGAGGAGCTGAAAACCTGGAAAGAACGGAGCGGCCTGCCGCTCAAGCGCTTTTTCAACACCAGCGGGCTGCAGTACAAGGCTCTTGCGCTGAAGGACAGACTTCCCGCAATGAGCGAAGATGAGCAGCTTGCCCTTCTGGCGACGGACGGAATGCTGGTCAAGCGGCCGATCCTGGTGGGAGAGGACTTTGTTCTCACCGGCTTCCGGGAAGCGGAATATGAGGAAAAACTCCATGTGCGAACGGACGCCTGAAAAAGGCCCTCCGATCTCCTTTCGGAGGGAGGCGCCGCCTTGGCTTGAGGAATTTTGCCGGACCCCGGAGATGCAGCGCCTGAAAGACGTGGGGATGAACTGCGGTTGCGAATATACGGCGTTTCCGCGCTTCCGGGGCTTGGAACCGTTCTCCCGTTATCGCCACAGCGTTGGCACAGCGCGGATCGTATGGGATTTTACCGGCGAAGCCGCGCAGACCATCGCCGCGCTGTTTCACGATATTGCGACCCCCGCCTTTGCCCATTCCGTGGACTTTCTCCGTGGCGATCATCTGCGTCAGGAGGCCACCGAGGAGGGCACGGCAAAGACGATTCGCAATTCCCGCGAGATCATGGACCTGCTGAGTCGGATAGGGCTCAGCGCCGATGAGGTGCTTGACTATCACCGTTATCCCATTGCGGATAACGATGCGCCGCGTCTGTCTGCGGACCGACTGGAGTACAGCCTTGGAAACATGGAGAATTACGGTTTTTGCAGCAGACAGGAACTGCAGAGCTATTATGACGCGCTGATCGTCTCGGACAATGAGGACGGCGTGCCGGAGCTTTCGTTTTCTGATCGGGATACGGCACTGGCCTTCGGAATGGGAGCCCTGCGCTGCTCTGGCGTATATGTTTCGGACGAGGACCGCTATGCCATGCAGATGCTGGCGGAGCTTCTGGGAGATTCCATTCAGCGCGGCGTGCTGCGCGAGGAGGATCTGGATACCACAGAGCCTCGGGTGATTGCCTGTCTTCAGAGAGACCAGAATTCCGCCGCAGACTGGGAACGCTTCCGCGCGCTCTCCAGGATGGTGACACAAGCGAGCGAAGCTCCTCAAAGGCTCCGAAGAGTCATTCCCGCGAAGAAGAGAGTTATCGACCCCTTGATAGCAGGAAAGGGACGGCTTTCCCGCCTGGAGGCTCGCTTTGCCGGGGAATTGGACGCGTTCTTGAAGAAAGGGCAGGATCATTGGATCTGTGGCCTGTGATTGGCCCTGTCATCTTATGGGACAGATTACATTAACGGTTTTAAAAAGCCTCCGATCCGCTGGATTCACTGATCGGAGGCAATAAAAAACCGCTTGACACGGACGAGTATATTTGATACAATCAAATTGTAAAAAATCAAGGAGGTATTGCAGATGTCTTTTTATGATTACACGCTTCAGGATCGCTTTGGTGAGGACTTTTCCCTGGAATCTTTCCGGGACAAGGTAGTTCTGGTGGTCAACACCGCCACCGGTTGCGGCTTCACGCCTCAGTATAAACCTCTGGAAGAAATGTACGAGAAGTACCACGACAGCGGCCTTGAGATCCTTGACGTTCCCTGCAACCAGTTCGCCGGTCAGACGCCCGGCACGGACGAGGAGATCCACGAGTTCTGCACGCTGCGCTACAACACCCAGTTCCCGCAGATGAAAAAGTCCGATGTCAACGGCGAGAACGAGCTGCCCCTCTACACCTACCTCAAGTCTGAGAAGACCTTTGAGGGCTTCGGCAAAGGCCCCACCGCGCTGGCCATGAGCGCAATGCTCAAGAAGATCGACAAGGATTACAAGAACAATTCCAATATCAAGTGGAATTTTACCAAGTTCCTTGTTGACCGCGAGGGGAATGTAGTCGCCCGTTTTGAACCCACGGCGGACATGAAGAAGGTAGAGGAAGCTGTGAAAGAGCTTCTGTAAAAAAGCCTGCGTTCCATTTGGAAACTTGACCTAAAGAGAAACAGGAAACCGCATTTTGCGGTTTCCTGTTTCTCTTTAGGTCCTTACAATGATTATAGGATGGCGAAAAGCCAAAAAGCTTTTCGCCGCGCAGCTTTGCTGCGCAGCAAAACAGCAAAGCTGTTTTGCCATATACTCATTGCAATGAGCATCGGGCGAATGATCCCGTGAATCATTCGCTGCCAAACCTGTCGTTTGGCAGCGAAATCAATCGAATCCTCGATTGATTTCGCTATCCGATGATCATTATTTCAGGCCCCGCAGGAAGCGGAACCGGAATTTTTGCAGCTTGGAGAGGGTGGGATACACCGCCTCGATCATCCGCCTGAGCTCTTCACGACAGCTCTGCAGCTCCTCTCGATGGATCATGTGAGGGCTGAATGCGGCCTTTTCTGCCGTTCTTACGATCACATCAGGGATCTCGGGACCGAAGGCCGATACGCTGCGCGCGTAGCGCCAGCAGGCAATCGCGGCCCTGTGTCCGTCCGGATTTCGGATCTGGGTGGTACGATAGGCCCGCAGGACCCAATACCAGATCGGCAACAGCAAGAGAAGCGAGAGAAGGATAAAGATCGCGCCCCAGGGGATGGAAATCGGCTTCCGCACCGGCTCCGGAGTTCCGCCGGGATCGGAAGGGCTGGGCTCGGGACTGGACTCCGGCTCCGGCGTCGGAGTAGCGGTGCCCGAATGGCCGCCCTGTTCATCCTCAGGGGTGGGAGCGGCGCTGGGCTCCGGGGTGGCTACCGGACTGGGTTCCGGAGTGGGCTCCGGTACCTGGGTGGCGAAACCGGCCTGCTCCGTGACCTCAACCGGGATCCAGCCGATGCCGTCGAAATAGACCTCGACCCAGGCGTGGGCATTGCCCGCCAGGATATCGGTATATCGGCCTGCCCGGGTATCCGCCATGAAGCCTTCGCACACTCGGGCAGGGATTCCCAGTGCGCGATAGAGCACAGCCGCAGCGGAGGCATAGTGGATGCAGTAGCCCCGGTGCGATTCTGTCAGGAAATAGATGGCATAGTCATCGGAAGGATATGGGCCCGTCTGAAGGTCGTAGATCGCATCCTGCTGAACGAAACGGGCGACTGCCAGGATGATATCCAGCCTTCCGGCATCAAGGCCCGCGTTCGAGCAGAGCCGAAGCGCGGCTTCGCGTGTGCTGTCCGGCAAACGGGTATACGCCGTGTGAGCGTGACCGCGATAGGCCTCTTCCGCATTTCTGGCCTCCTGGGGAAGGCGCAGAGACATGGTGCTGCCTGTATACTCGGTGTAGGTCACCAGATAGCTCTCCTGCCCCTCGGAGGACACCAAGGCATCGGAGCCGGAGGAGACGGCGGAATAGTAGGGCAGGCAGAGCGCATCCAGGTCAGCCAGGGTCTGCACTTCAAGCTGTCGGCGCGTACCCTCCGCAGACGAAGCAGCGGCAAAGGCAGCAAAGGGGAGAGAAGAGCCGGCGCTCAGTTCCTCCGCCGGCAGCCAGCCGGTGCCGTTATAGTCTCCGAAAGAACGGGAACGCAGATAGAGCCTCCCGTCGGTTTCGGTCTTTACCCGGAGAACGGGCACTTCCGCATGGTCGAAATCATAGTCCTGATTCAGAGCCATGCTGTTGTTGTCACCGTCCCAGGCGCTTTGAAAGCGGGAACGGGGGCCGCTGGTTTCGGCAGGCTGATCCGGATCGGAAATGGAGGCGGTAGAGCCGTTTCCGCCCATCAGTAGGTCAAAATACTGATTAAGACGGTCAAACCGGCGGCTGAGCTCCAGGTCGTGTTCGGTGTAGACATAGTTCTCCGGCCGGTTGAACATCAGGATCCCGCCGAGGAGCAGGCACACCGGAAGCAGACAGCAGAGAAGTCCGCGCCCGACGCTTCCGTCAAGATGAAAGCCGTTTCCCGTTACGGCGAGGAGGAACCAGAACAGCAGGATCCCCGCCGCCCAAAGCGCAGGGATCTTGCCGTTGACCACGACACAGGCGGCGACGAGCGGCACAGTTCCCAGAAGGGAGAGGGAAATGCGAGCGTTTTTCGATGTGAGGGCCGTGATTCCGTAAGCTGCCAGCAGAAATCCCAGGAACAGCAGTACCAGGGAGTGGGATTCGGCACCGTCGGCATAGGGATAGACGGAACCCGGATGGGTCACGTGCGTGTAAAACGCGCCGGTGATGCGGTCCAGCAGGTCGCTCAACTGCACGACAGGATCCGCGTCATAAACCCGGTACGCCGCATAGAGGAGTATGGCGGACAGCGGCATCCCCAGCCAGAAGCCCTTTGGGAAGGAGCCTGCAATCCAGAGAAGCAGGCAGGAGGCCAGGAGCCAAATCAGCAGGGAGGGATCCGTATAGCAGCTGAAGCTGTCCGCAATCAGATAGATCAGAGAGAGCGTTGCAAGGCAGAGCAAAAACAGCGTGCTCAGACGGTTCAGAAGCCGGTTCATGATACCTGCACCTCCCCGTCACTGATAACAAAGACGCAGCGCGCGCCGGAGGGATCAAAGGGGCAGGGCTTGTCCATGGGATTTGCCAGGATGGTGGAGAGCGCATCCACAGCTTCTGCCTCGTTCCCCACGTCGTACAGGGCGTCTGCCACAAAGATATGGGGGATCTCCCGGAGCGTAAGTTCCAGAGACAGCCAGTAGAGCACTTCCAGACCTCGATCTTCTTTCCCGATCCGGCCCAGGACGACAAAAACGTCCTGGTTGGCATTGATGAGCGGTTCGCGAACAATGATCTTGTCGGTCTTGGAGCTTAGCTTCCAGTGAATGCTGTTGACCGTATCGCCCGGGCGGTATTCCCGCAGGTCGTGTTCCTCGGAATAGCCGCCGCCGTATTTGGGCTTCAGCTGCACCGCAGAGCTCAAGGCCAGATCCATGTCCGGGACCACACTGGGCGCCACAGCCTCCGGCAGGACGGTGCAGACCACCGGCTCCGGCGTTTTGCGGCGCAGCGCGATAAATCCCAGCAGATCCCGGCATTCCACCTTTGCCAGCCTGCATTGGAGCTGGCCGCAGGAGGACGTGGGCAGCGGTACTTCACCTCTGCTGGAGAGCAGCCCGTAATAGTCATAGCGCTCTTTGCTGGTCTCGCCGGTGAACCGGTTTTCCACCTCCACCCAAACACTCACGCGCCGCAGGGGGAGAAAGGTCCGGGTCTGAAAGCGCAGCGCAAGCTTCCCGTCACGGCCCCTGGTGACCGTCTCCGGCGCATTCATCTCCACGCGAAAGCGCAGCATGGACGGCAGAGACAGCAGCAGCAGTGCCGGCGGGATGATCAGCATGCAGTCCAGCAGATATTTGCCGAACCAGCCCACATAGGCCACGCGGAATAACCACACCAGTCCCAGGACCAGCAGGTAAAACAGAAGAGATAAGGTCGGCATGACTCAGCGAATGGCGGGGGCGGGGATGGAGTCGTAAAGCTCGTCCAGCACGGTAAAGCGATCGGGAGACTGTGCCAGCTCCGGGGTCCAGATCAGGCGGTGCTCGATGCACTCCCGGAACACGAAGCGCACGTCTCTGGGCAGGACGTAATCCCGACCCTGGATCCAGGCGGTAGCCTTGGCCAGGGCGGTCAGGGCGAGGGAGGCCCGGGGGCTTGCGCCCTGAAGGATCCGGGGATCCTTTCTTGTCGCCTCGCAGAGAGATACGATGTATTCAATCACGCTGTCCTTGATGAAAACGCTCTCAGCCTCTTTGCGGATCAGAAGCATCTCTTCCCGGGTCACCACCTGCTCCACGTCCTCGGGACTCATGCCGCTCTGCTTGCGGCGGATCATCTCGATGGCGTCGGCATGCTCGGGATAGCCGATGGACAGACGCAGCATAAAACGGTCCATCTGGGAGTCGGGCAGCATCTGGGTGCCCTTTGCGCCGGTGGGGTTCTGGGTGGCGATGACGATAAAGGGCTGGGGAACGGGATAGGTGTTGTTATCCACGGTCACTTCGCCCTCCTCCATGGCCTGCAGCAGGGCAGACTGGGTGCGGCTGGTGGCGCGGTTCAGCTCATCGGCGAGGAAAAGGTTGCAGAGCACGGCGCCTTTCTGATAGCGCATCTCGCCGCTTTCTTTATCGTAAATGGAAAAGCCGGTGATATCCGAGGGCAGCACGTCCGGCGTGAACTGGACGCGGTTATAGTTCAGGCCCAGAGCCTTGGAGAGGGAGACGGCCATGGTGGTCTTGCCAACGCCGGGAATATCCTCCATGAGGATGTGCCCGCCTGCAATGACCGCCAGCAGTACCTTGATCAGTACCTCGTCCTTGCCCACGATGGCCTTGCTGATCTCGCGGATGATCTGTTTAGCTTTTCCGACAGAATTGATGGTGTTCATAGGGACCTCCGAAATATGGAATCAAGTCAGTATAGCATAATTCGTACCTTCTTACAAGAAAAAGAAAAACTTTCATATTTATTGTAGAAGTTTGGACGAATCATTGTGTTTTCTCCGGAACCGTGATACAATATCTTGAAATAATGTGGACGGAGACACACATGGATCACTTCAAACTGGTTTCAAATTATCGTCCCACCGGCGATCAGCCGGAGGCCATTGACGCGCTTGCGACCGCCATTGAAAACGGGATCGACGAGCAGGTCCTTCTGGGCGTGACCGGGTCGGGCAAGACCTTTACCATGGCAAACGTCATCGCGCGGCTGAATCGTCCCACTTTGGTGCTGGCCCACAACAAGACCCTGGCGGCCCAGCTGTGCAGCGAGTTCAAGGAGTTCTTCCCGGAAAACGCCGTGGAGTACTTCGTGTCCTATTACGACTACTACCAGCCCGAGGCCTATATCCCCCATACGGACACCTATATCGAAAAAGATGCCTCCATCAACGATGAGATCGAGCGGCTGCGCCACAGCGCCACCTCCAGCCTTTTCGAGCGGCGGGATGTGATCGTGGTGGCCTCCGTCTCCTGCATTTACGGCCTGGGGGACCCCATCGACTATGCCAACATGGTCATCTCCCTGCGGCCGGGTCAGACCCGAAATTTTGACGAGCTGCTGCATAAGCTCATCGAGATCCGCTACGAGCGCAACGACATCGCCTTTGAGCGCAACAAGTTCCGAGTCCGGGGCGACACGGTGGAGATCTTCCCGGCCTACTCCAACGACAGGGCCATCCGGGTGGAGTTCTTCGGGGACGAGGTGGACCGGATCAGCGAGATCAACGTGGTCACCGGCGCGCCGACCCGGGTGCTGAACCATGTGGCCATCTATCCGGCCAGCCACTACGTCACCACCAAGGAGAAAATGGCCGCCGCCATCGACCGCATTCGCGCCGAGTGCGATGAGCGGGTGCGCTGGTTCGAGGAAAACAACAAGCTGCTGGAGGCCCAGCGTATCCGGCAGCGGACGGATTATGACATTGAGATGATGCAGGAGCTGGGCTACTGCTCCGGCATCGAGAACTATTCCCGTGTCATCTCCAACCGGGCTCCCGGAAGCCCCCCCATGACGCTGCTGGACTATTTCCCCAAGGACTTTCTGCTGTTTGTGGACGAGAGCCACGTGACCCTGCCCCAGGTGCGGGCCATGTATCGGGGCGACCGGGCCAGAAAGGAGTCCCTGGTGGACTTCGGCTTCCGGCTGCCTTCCGCCTTTGATAACCGGCCGCTCAAATTTGACGAGTTCACCCAGCGGATCCATCAGCGGGTCTACGTGTCCGCCACGCCCGGCGAATATGAGCGGGAGCGGGCCGGCCAGGTGGTGGAGCAGATCATCCGCCCCACGGGCCTGCTGGACCCGGAGATCTTCGTGCGGCCCATCGAAGGCCAGATCGACGATCTGATCGGGGAGATCAACGGCAAGATCGCCAAGGGCCAGCGGACGCTGGTAACGACGCTGACAAAGAAGATGGCGGAGGATCTCACCGGCTATCTCCAGGGCGCCGGCATCCGCTGCCGCTATATGCACCATGACATCGGCACCATTGAGCGCATGGAAATCATCCGGGACCTGCGCCTGGGCGAATTTGACGTCCTGGTGGGGATCAACCTCCTGCGGGAGGGCCTGGATATCCCGGAAGTGGGGCTTGTGGCCATCCTGGATGCGGACAAGGAGGGCTTCCTCCGCAGCGAGACCAGTCTGATCCAGACGGTGGGCCGCGCCGCCCGCAATGCGGAGAGCTTCGTTATCATGTATGCCGATACCGTCACGCCCTCCATGCGCGCCTGTATCGACGAGACCAACCGCCGCCGCCGCAAGCAGATGGCCTATAATGAGGCCAACGGCATTGTGCCCAAGACCATTGTAAAGAGTGTGCGGGATCTGATCGAGATCTCCGCCGCGCCCGAGGCCGCTGCCAAGGCAAACGGCGTGAAGATGACCGAGCGGGAACGCCGGGACCTCATCGCCGATCTGGAGAGCAAGATGCGCAAGGCTGCGCAGATGCTGGAATACGAGATCGCCGCGCAGCTGCGCGACGAGATCATTCGCCTGCGGGGCGAGAAGTGAGGAACGAGCATGAAATTGATGATCCTGGACGGCAACAGCATTGTGAACCGGGCCTTTTTCGGCGTCCGGCCGCTGAACGCGCCGGACGGCACGCCCACCAACGCCCTCTACGGCTTTCTTGCGATCCTCCAGCGCCTGCTGGACGAGCAGAAGCCGGACGCCGTTTGCGTCAGCTTTGACCTGAAGGCGCCCACCTTCCGGCATAAGGCCTATGACGGCTATAAGGCCAAGCGGGCCGGGATGCCGGAGGAGCTGGCCGTGCAGATGCCGATCCTGAAAGAACTGCTGGACGACATGGGCATCCGCCGCTACGAGCTGGAGGGCTATGAGGCGGACGACATTCTGGGCACCGCCGCGGCCATCTGCGAAAAAGAGGGCTGGAATTGTGTCATCGTCACCGGCGATAAGGACAGCCTGCAGCTGATCAGTGACAAGACCACCGTCTGCAACGTGAAGACCCGTATGGGGCAGACAGAGACCATCGCCTATACCCCTGACGTGTTCCGGGCGGAGTACGGCTTTGATCCCGCCCGCATGGTGGATCTGAAAGCCCTGATGGGCGACAGCTCTGACAACATTCCCGGCGTGCCGGGAGTGGGCGAGAAGACGGCCCTGGATCTGCTGCACCGCTACGGCAGCCTGGAGGATATCTATCGGGATCTGGACGCGCTGGATGTGAAAGACGGCGTTCGGAAAAAGCTCCGGGAAGGGGAAGAGAGCGCAAGGCTCTCCTATTGGCTTGCCACCATCCTGCGGGAAGTGCCGCTGGAGTTTCATCCGGCGGATAATCTCTGGGACCATGATTACAGCCCCGCCCTTTATGAGCTGATGAAGCGACTTGGCTTTTTGAAATTTATCGAAAAATGGGGCCTGGAGCCCCCGCAGGAGACGGCGGAGGCGGTGGAGCATACGGCGCTGCCCCGGCTGGAACTGGATGCGGAGCAGACGGGTCGGCTGGCGGCACGCCTGCCGGAGATCTCGGCCGTCGCAGTCTATCCTCTGGAAGGGCTTGACCGGCTGGAGATCTGTGACGGCGAGAGGGTCTTCACCCTCGCCTGGAACACCTGCGGCGAGGAATACAACGCCTTTTTGCAGACTCTGTTTTCCCCGCGGGTCCGCAAGATTTCCCATGACTGCAAGGACCTGATGGCCCTGCTCCTGGAAGAGGGGCTTTCGATGGAGGGCTTTTTGTTCGATACCGCGCTGGCGGGCTATCTGCTGGAGGCCACCGCATCCGATTACGCGCCGGAAAAACTCAGTATGCGCTATCTGGGCGAAGAACTCCATGGCGCGGAGGCGGTTTTCCGGCTGCATGTTCCGATGCGGGAAAAACTCCGGCTCCTCGGGATGGAAAAGCTGTATCTGGAGGCGGAGCTTCCGCTCTGCGGCGTGCTGGCCCGGATGGAGCGCAGCGGTTTTCTGGTGGACCGCAAGGCTCTCTACGATTTTGGAGAAAGCCTGAACGCCGGGATCGCCGCCCTGCAGGAATCCATCTGGCAGCAGGCCGGTCGTGAGTTCAACATCAATTCCCCCAAGCAGCTGGGAACCGTGCTGTTTGAGGACCTGATGCTGCCCTCCGGAAAAAAGACCAAGACCGGCTGGAGCACCAACGCGGACGTACTGGACAAGCTTCGCGGCAAGCATCCCATTGTGGATGAGGTGCTGGAATACCGGGAGCTGACCAAGCTGAAATCCACCTATGCCGACGGCCTTCTGAAGGTGATCGGCCCGGACGGGCGCATTCACACCAGCTTTCAGATGACCGTGACGGACACGGGCAGGCTCTCGTCCCGGGAGCCGAACCTGCAGAACATCCCCATTCGCAAAAAGCTGGGCTCTCAGATCCGCAATATGTTTGTGGCTGCCCCCGGCAAGGTGCTGGTGGACGCGGACTACAGCCAGATCGAGCTGCGGCTCCTGGCCCACATCTCCGGAGACCAGGCCATGCAGGAGGCCTTTCTGAGCGGGGAGGACTTCCACGCCGTCACCGCCTCCAAGGTTTTTAACGTCCCCCTGGATCAGGTGAGCTCCACCCTGCGCAGCCGGGCCAAGGCGGTGAATTTCGGCATTGTTTACGGCATATCCGCCTTCTCTCTCAGCCAGGACATCGGCGTCTATCCCAACGAGGCCAAGGCCTATATGGACGCCTATCTGGAAAAGTACCACGGCGTGCGGGATTATATGAAGCGCGTGGTGGAGGAGGCAAAGGAAAACGGCTATGTCGCCACGCTTTACGGCCGCCGCCGGGAGCTGCCCGAGCTCAAGAGCAGCAACTTCAACCTCCGCTCCTTCGGGGAACGGGTGGCACTGAATATGCCCATCCAGGGCACCGCCGCCGACATCATCAAGCTGGCCATGGTCCATGTGGCCCGGCGTCTGGACCGGGAGGGCCTGGAGGCAAAGCTCCTGCTGCAGGTCCACGACGAACTGATCGTGGAATGCCCGGAGACCGAGCAGGAGACTGTCAGCTGCATTCTGAAAGAGGAGATGGAAAACGCCGTCTCCCTGTCGGTCCCCCTGACGGTGGAGGTCCACAGCGGCCATAGCTGGGCGGAGGCGCATTGATGACTGTTCGGATCGTAGACACAACAGCCGGGCATCTGGATCGGCTGGAAGAACTGGAGAGACTCTGTTTTTCCCTGCCCTGGACCCGGGAAATGCTGCAGAGCCAATTGCCCGATGAGCAGCACGTTTTTCTGACCGCGGAGGATGACAACGGCGCCGCCCTTGGCTATGTGGGCATGATGACGGTGCTGGATGAGGGCTATATCTCCAACGTGGCTGTTGACCCATCCTGCCGCCGGCAGGGGATCGGGGACGCTCTGATCCGTGAGCTGCTGCGCCGCTGCGAAGAACGCGCCCTCAGCTTCGTCAGCCTTGAGGTGCGGGAGCACAACGAACCCGCCATCGCGCTCTATCGCAAGCACGGCTTCCTGCCTGTCGGACTGCGGAAGAATTATTACGAGGCGCCCAGAGAGAACGCCATTATCATGACAAAATACTGGAAATGAGGATAGATGCATGAAGATCCTTGCCTTTGAGTCCACCTGTGACGAGACTGCTGTGGCTGTTGTGGAGGATGGACGGAGAATCCTGACCGATCAGATCTTTTCCCAGGCGCAGCTCCACGCGGTTTACGGCGGCGTGGTGCCGGAGATCGCCTCCCGCTGCCATGTGGAGTCCATCTCCATCCTGGCCCAGCGGGCCATCGAGGCCGCCGGCATCACCCGGAAAGAGATCGACGCGGTGGCCGTATCCTACGCGCCGGGGCTGATCGGCGCGGTGCTGGTGGGGGTGAACTTTGCCAAGGCCACGGCCCTGGCGCTGAATGTACCTCTGATCCCGGTCCACCATATCCGGGGACATATCGCGGCAAATTACCTTGCCTATCCCGAGCTGGAGCCGCCTTTCCTGTGCCTTGCCATCTCGGGGGGCAACACGATCCTGGTGGATGTGCGTGGGTATACGGATATGAAGATCCTTGGCGCTACCCGGGACGACGCGGCGGGGGAGTGCTTTGATAAGACCGCCCGCGTTCTCGGCCTGCCTTATCCCGGCGGGAAGCCCATTGACGAGCTGAGCCAGGGCGGGGACGACACCCGTTACATCTTTCCCAATGCACACGTGGCAGGGAATCCTTACGACATGAGTTTTTCCGGTTTGAAGACCGCTGTCATCAACCTGGTCCACAACGCTGAACAGAAAGGGGAGGAGATCGACCGGGCATCCCTGGCGGCCTCCTTCACCAAAGCGGTCAGCGACAGTTTGGTGCCCCGCACCGTGGAAGCCGCCAAAGAGCTTGGCTACGGCAAGGTGGTCGTGGCGGGCGGCGTCGCGGCCAATTCCCGGATCCGGGCGGATTTTCAAAAGGCTGCGAAGGAAAACGGCTTCTCACTGTATATCCCGCCGCTGAAGCTCTGCGGCGATAACGGCGCCATGATCGGGGCCCAGGGCTACTATGAGTATCTGGCAGGGGTCCGGGCCGGCAGCGACTTGAACGCATACGCCACCATGGAACTGTAAGATAGATAGAAAAAGGGGGACTCCCAATGGGGATCCATGACGGTCATCGGCAGCGCCTGCGCGAAAGCTTTCTGCAAAGCGGACTGAGCGGGTTTCATTCCATCACGGCCCTGGAGCTGCTGCTGGGCTATTCCATCCCGCGGAAAGACACCAATCCCATCGCTCACGGGCTTCTGGAGCGCTTTGGCTCCCTGCAAAACGTGTTCGACGCCTCCGAACAGGAGCTTTGTGAAGTGGAAGGGGTGGGGCCCAACACGGCCGTGCTTTTGCGTTTGATCCCCCAGATCATGCGTAAAAGCGCGGTAGACAAGGCTGCCGAGCTCACCGTGATCAGCTCTGTCCAGAATGCGAAGGACTATCTGATGCCTTACTTCCTCTATGAGCGGGATGAGCTGGCCATGATGCTCTGCCTGGACAGCCAGAACAGAGTGATAAAATGCACAGAGCTCTCCCGCGGCATCGTGAACGCGGTGAATATCGATATGCGCCGCGTACTGGAGACTGCGCTGAAAAATCGCGCTGTCAGCGTGATCCTTGCGCACAATCACCCGGACGGCGTCGCCGGTTATTCCCGGGAGGATGACCAGACGACAAGGCAGATCTATATGTCCCTGAAAACGGTGGGCATCAGCCTTTTCGACCATTTGATCTTTGCCTCGGAGGACGTCTTCTCCTACCGAAACTCCGGAGCGCTGGATTTGTGCACCTATCTGTGAACGGGTTGTTATGGAAACTAAAAATTGTTGTTTTTTTGTAACCCACCTTCGTTTGCGGCGTCGACATATTTTTCCTGATTTGTCGAAAAAGCCCGTCACTTCGACAAAAAATCAGTGTGGAAAAAGCTGTTGAAAATGTTGATAACTCTTTGAAGAACTTTTATCCCCTGCGATTATGTTACTCTTTTTCCGGCGCGCAGGAGGGACGGGAATATTGCTTTTCATCACTCTTTCTGTAACTTTTTTGCCTATGGAATCCCGCTGAAGCCACGCCCGATTCCAAAGCGAGAACATAGTTGATCGAGAGTATACAGATAGTAATTTTTTCTGCAGACAGAGATGCTTTTCTTGATTGCTGCTCGTTTTTTGACGGGATACGGCGTTCCCTGAGAACGTCCTTTGGGAACTTTTTGTTGACTATTCATGCCGGATGTGCTAAACTAGCAAGGCTTGAGTGAGAATTGCTGGTATAGCTCAGTCGGTAGAGCAGCTGATTCGTAATCAGCAGGTCGTGTGTTCGAGTCACATTACCAGCTCCATAGGGAAGCCCTGAAATCACGGAATTTCAGGGCTTCCTTTTTTTTGCTGTCTCTGTTATAATGAACTGTAACGAATGGTACGGGGACGGCTTGACTGCTTGATTCGAAAAGGAGGGCATAGCTATGGGGCTTTTTGACAAGAAATATTGCAGTATCTGTAATGAGAAGATCGGCCTGTTCGGCAACCGTAAGCTTGAGGACGGGAACCTTTGCAAGAATTGTGCGTCCAAATTGTCCCCCTGGTTCAGCGAGCGCCGCCAAAGCAGCGTTTCGGATATTCGGGAGCAGTTGGCCTATCGCGAGGATAATCGCGCCGCAGTCAGCGCTTTCCATGTCACTCGCAGTCTTGGCCTGCATACCAAGGTCCTGCTGGATGAGGACGCCCGTAAGTTCATGGTGACTGCTGCCAAAGACTATGCGGAGGCGAATCCCGATGTGCTGGATCTTGCCCAGGTCACCGGCTGTGATCTGGATATCGACGAGCATAAGCGGGAACTGCGCCATCCGGACAAGGATGGAAAGCAGATCAGTTATGTCCCGCCTCGTTATGAGTATTCTTATGACTTCTATGTCATTATCCATGTGAATCATCCCTATTTTGACCAGATGCGCTTCCGGCTCAACTCCGGTGCCGTTGAGGTGGGCCAGAGCCGGATCGGCGATACGGTATCTATGGCTGCGCGCCGCGCCGGCATGCCGGGGCCGAGCGTGAAAGCGCAGATCGTCGGCGGTGTACTGAGTGCGCTTGCGGGGCAGACTCAGATCACAAAGACCTGGAACGCGGAATACGATCGTTATCTGTCCATGGGGCAGGAGATCTGCGATGTGCTGACCCGGGCCAGGCAGGAGATCCGAGAGGAAGCAGCTGAGCAGAACGCACCCAAGAAAGCGGTCCTCTGTCCTTACTGCGGGGCGACGACGATCCCCGATGCGGCGGGCCGCTGTGAATACTGCGGGGGTCCCGTGGGCGATTGATCCGCGCCGTGTCCGCGACAGGTTTTTCTGCCACGTGTGTGTATAATGACTATATGATGGCGAAAAGCGAAAAAGCTTTTCGCCGCGCAGCTTTGCTGCGCAGCAAAACAGCAGGGCTGTTTTGCCAACTACTCATTGCAATGAGCGTCGGGCGAATGATTTTGAGAAGCATTCGCCATCCGATGATCATTATGATTGGAATAGCTGAGGTTTATTGATATGACGATCCCGGACAAAAATGCGCTGCTGATCATCAACCCCGTTGCGGGGAGAAAACAGATCCAGCGCTATGTTGTCCAGATCGTCCGCTCGCTGATGGATAAGGGCTATCTGGTCACGACGATGGTCACGGCCGGCCGGACGGACGCAAGAGATTGGACCGCTCGATTTGGCGCCGATTTTGATCTGGTCGTCTGCGCCGGAGGTGACGGAACGCTGAATGAATGCGCCAGCGGGATGGCGGAAGCGGATCTTTCGATTCCGCTTGGCTATATCCCCTGCGGCAGCACAAATGATTTTGCCGCTGCCCATGGCCTGTCCACAGACATCCCGGTTGAAGCGGAACGCATCGCGGGAGGGTGCAGGAAGCGGTATGACCTGGGCTGCTTTGGGGAACGATACTTCTTGCATCACGCCCTGTTCGGAGCCTTTACCTGGATGGCGTATTCCACCGATCAGGAGCAAAAGAACGTGCTGGGCTACGGAGCCTATGTTCTGGATGCGCTGAAGAATCTGTCAAAGCTGAAACCGATTCCTCTTTCGATCTCAGCCGACGGTGTTGAGACGGAGGGGGAGTATGTGTTCGGCGTGGTCAGCACCAACCGATACATCGCAGGCATTTATGAGCTGCCGGAGGAACTTGCAGGCGAGGCGGACGGAAGGCTGGCGGCGGTGCTGATCCAGACGCCGAAAACCGTGTTGGATTGGGATTCTTTGGCTCACAGCCTACTTACCGGGGACCTCCAGTGCCCGCTGCTCACAATCCTGACGGCGCAGGAGTTTTGGATCCGACCGCGGGAGGAGATGGAATGGTCTCTGGACGGCGAGAGCTCCGGCAAGCGCCCAGAGGTTCGAATCCGTACAAAACAAGCGTTTTTATCGCTGCAGGGATAATCATGATCCTCGCTGATTATAAATATTCTTATACAAGGCTCATTGCGATGAGTATATGGCAAAACAGCCCTGCTGTTTTGCTGAGCGGCGATGCTGCTCGGCGGAACGTGTTTTGTGTTTCGCCATCATATAGTCATTATAGAGGAGTATTCCATGAAGTTTTTATTTAGGGGAAGGATCCTGACGGTCCCGAATCTGCTCTCGACCATTCGAATCCTCTTGATCCCCGTTTTCATGTGGTTGTATTTGAACAGAGACGATATTACCGCTACCGTTGTGGTACTGGTGCTGTCCGGACTCACCGACGCCCTGGACGGGTATATTGCCCGGCACTTTGACATGGTCAGCGACTTTGGCAAGGCGCTGGACCCCTTCGCGGATAAGCTGACTCAGCTTGCCATGCTCTGCTGTCTGGTGATCCGGTTCCCGCGGATGATCTGGCTGATCGCCGTCCTTTGCGTGAAAGAGATTTTTGTGGCGTCCACCCAGTTGGCCGTGATCCACAAAAATGAGGTCGTACTGGGCGCGGACTGGCACGGCAAAGTGACGACCATCCTGCTTTACGCGGTAATGATCCTGCATCTGCTCTGGCTGGACTTGCCGGAAAGTCTTTCCTTGGCCCTCGTCCTGCTGTGCATGGGGATGCTCCTTCTTTCCGGCGTCTTATATGGGATCCGGAATATCCGTGCTGTCCGCAACGGGAAAAAGCCGGAGAAGCCTGCTTGAGTGAGGATAAGCAAAAGCACCTGAGTGTTTTTCTCTCAGGTGCTTTTTGTGTCTGGGGATTATGAGAACTTGGGGCGTTCCTTCCCGTCAGCTGGCGGAACATAGCCATATTGGATCTCAGGATGCCTTTCCTTCAGCAGGGTGTGGATCCGATCCACATCCTCCTCCTTGTTGAAGATCAGGTTGGCAAATTCCGTCTCTCCGTGGACCAGGATCAGACGGTAGTAATAATAGGCGGGGCTGTCGTCCGGCTGGCATTCACTGATGCGGGTAAAGCTCCGGTCGATGTACTCATACGGGACATAGTATTTACGACCCAGGTCTCTGTAGTACAGACAGAGCTTTCCGAGGCGGACTCGCCCGATGGGCTCAGCGCTTTGATAGTCCTCCACGTGAGCTTCGTCCGAGATCCACTTTTTATCGACCCCGCGGAATTTCAGCTTGCCGAATCCAAACATTCCTTATCCTCATCTTTCTTTTTCAACAGATCCCAGCGATACCACCCGCGCGGGAGCAAAATGGCGATAATGGTGCCGATCATACCGGCGAGGGTGCCTGTGATCATGCCGCCCACCACGTCGCTGGGGAAGTGGACGACCAGATAAATGCGGGAGATGCCCATCAGCACACCGAAGACCAGGGCCAGCCAGCTCCACTTTTTCTTACCCAGCATAAATACGGGAACCATAGCGGCAAAGGCCGCGTTGGTGTGACCCGAGGGGAAGCAGAAATCACTCTCCACATGCTGACCCACCTGCTCCCACAGCGCCTTGTAGAAGTCCAGCGTATAAGGCCTGGGGCGGGCAATGGCGTCCTTCAGATACAGGTTCACCAACACGGCGCCAAGGAACAGACCAATGCTCATGGCGGTGCCGAAGCGGCGGGTCTTCTTGAAGAAGAGCAAAACCAGAGACAAGGCGATGAGAAATGCGCCCTTCATACCCAGAAGGGAAATGAAACTCATTACGGCGGTCATCACGTCCCCGCCCAGCTCATAGAGCTTATGGATCAGCAGGGTGACGCTCTGGTCAAAACCGGCAAACACGGTATTGATCCAGTCCGCTACACCCGGCATGACAGGAATTGCAAACATGGCAAACCCCTCTCTCTTGATTAGTTGTCATTATTTTATCATAACCACGGGCCCAAAGTCCACTGGAAATTGTATAAATGAAGAGGACAAACGCAAAATATTGAAAAAGAGAGAGGGAGTGACCCTATTTGAAGCGTACGCTCAGTCTGCTTTTGACGCTCAGCTTGCTGTTTCCCGGTGTGGGACAGGGAAAAGCGGGGGATCCGTTGTCCTCGTTTTCAGACCAGTCCTTTCGCACCTTCCGCAGTACTTCCGTCGGAGGACGGCTCCAGACGGAGGAAAGGGGAGGAGAGCATTTCTTTTCCATCACAGAGGAACCGGTAAAGGGAGACCTGGAATTGCTGGAGGACGGGTGCTTCGTGTATACGCCGCGTGAGGGGAAACAGGGGCGAGATTCCTTTGGGTATCAGATTATAGATGAACAGGGGTCGATTTCATGCGACTATCTTGTCACAGTCCAGATCGATCAGCAAGAAACAGATCTCATTTATGAGGATATGCGGGGGCATCCTGCGGGCTATGCTGCGGTCCTCCTGGGGGAAAAGGGACTTTTCGTCGGCGAGAAGGTGGCCGGCCGGTATTGCTTTTCTCCCGAAAAACCTGTGACCAGAGGAGAGTTCCTGAGCATCTGCATGAGTCTCTCCGGGAAGCCGATTCTAAGTGCGGTGGCGTCGACCGGCTGTATGGACGATGATGCGATCCCTGCCTGGATGAAAAGCTATGTCTCCACTGCGGCGCTGCAGGGAGTGGAGGTGCTGCAGGATGGCTGCTTTTCTGCGGATGAGGCGATCACGGTGCGGACTGCTGCGGAGCTTTCGGGAAAAACGCTTGGACTGTCCTGGCCGGAGGAGCTATGTTCGGATGAAAACCTGGACCGGGCAACAATGGCGGTGATCCTTGCAAAATATCTGGAATCCTGAGACAAACGCAGGTGCGGACCAAGTGCCGCATCTGCGTTTTTTCTTGACGAAATCTCTTGCGCGCAATACAATAGAGTAAATGCATGAAGAAGGGGAGCGGTACTATGGCAGGACCAGGAAGAGGACTCGGCCCGCGGGGCTTTCTTACGGATGAAGAAAAGCAGAATCTTCCCAAGGTCAGCGCTGCGCTGCTGAAGCGGATCTTATCCTATCTCAAGCCTTATTGGCCTCAGTTCTTGCTTGTTTTCGCGGCGATCCTGCTCTCGTCGGTATTCGGCCTGCTGCCCAGCATCATCACCGGGCGCATCGTGGACCAGGCGCTGGTGGGGAAAGATCTGGCCCTGCTTGTGAAGCTCCTGCTCATGGCCTTCGCCGCCCTGACGGCGTCCCAGGTCATTAGTGTGCTGGAGAGCTACATCAACGCCTGGATCTCCCAGCGGATCATCTTCGATATGAAGAACCAGATGTATGATCATCTGCAGCACATGCCCCACGCCTTCTTCACCTCGGAAAAGCAGGGTGACATCATCACCCGCATGAATACGGACATCTCCGGCGTGAGCTCTGTGATCTCCGGGACGCTGAGCAGCATCGTCTCCAATATCGCCACGGTTGTGACCACGCTGGTGGCGCTTTTTACCATGAGCTGGAAGCTGGCCATCGTGGGGATTGTGGTGATCCCCCTGCTGGTGATCCCCACCAAGAGCGTGGGCAAGACCCGGTGGAAGATCCTCTCGGAGAGCCAGGCCAAAAACGACGAAATGAACCAGATGGTGAACGAGACGCTTTCCGTCTCCGGCTCGCTGCTGGTAAAGCTCTTTACCCGGGAGGCCCGGGAGTATGAACGTTTTGTTGACGTGAACGAGGCGGTTACCCAGCTGCAGCTCAAGGAGCAGCGCAGCGGCAAATGGTTTCGGGTCGTCATGGGCATGTTCACCCAACTCGCGCCGCTGCTGATCTATTTTGCAGGCGGCTGGTTTATCATTGCCAGAGCGGACGAGGCGCTAACAGTCGGTACCGTTACGGCTACCGTGGCTCTGGTGAACCGTCTTTACCGTCCTATCGAGAGTCTTTTGAACATCCATGTGGACTTTACCCGGTCCCTGGCGCTCTTTACCAGAATATTCGATTATTTCGACATGGAGAATCCCATCCGGTCACCGAAGAACGGCAAAAAGCCCGACGTGACCGATGCGGATGTGGTGTACGAGCACGTGTCCTTCTCCTATGATCCGGAGAAGCCGCTGCTGACGGATATCGACTTTACCGTCCCAGGCGGGAAGATGTACGCCATCGTCGGGCCCTCCGGTTCCGGCAAATCCACGGTGGTGAACCTGATCCCACGGCTCTATGATGTGTGCGGCGGCAGTGTGAAGATCGCCGGGGTGGATGTTCGGGACTTCGATTTGGAGTATCTGCGGCAGCAGATCGGCGTGGTGACCCAGGACAGCTATCTCTTCAACGGCACCATCCGGGAAAACCTGCTGTACGCCAAGGAGGACGCCACCCGGGAAGAGATCGACGCCGCCTGCTACATCGCCAATCTCCATGATTTTATCGCTTCTCAGCCGGATGGGCTCGAGACCATGGTGGGCAACCGGGGCCTGAAGCTCTCCGGCGGCGAGAAGCAGCGGCTCTCCATCGCCAGGGTGATTCTGAAGGATCCCAAGATCCTGATCCTGGACGAGGCCACTTCGGCGCTGGACTCCATTACGGAGAACGCTATCCAGGACGCCCTGGAGGCCCTCATGGAAGGGCGCACCAGCATCGTCATCGCCCACAGGCTCTCTACCATCCTGAAGGCGGACAGGATCCTGGTGGTCAAGGACGGCAAGATCGCGGAGTCCGGCACTCACGAGGAGCTGCTGGCTCGGGGCGGCACTTATCGGGAGCTGTATGAGACCCAGTTCCGGCAGATCCTGGACTACGAGAGCGGGAAGTAAGCTGATCGTAAGGCTTTTCAACATATCTTTTTTTCAGGGCGGCGATCTGCTGCCCTGAAAAAATTTTGCGTTTCGTGACCCCAAAGCGCCTTCCGAAACGTTTATAAAGTGACGGTAAAAAACACAGAGCCGTCGGGAAGGAGATGGTAGCATGGAAAGCGTACTGCAGCGTACGGGCAGGAGCTTTCGTGAGGTATATCAAGCCTATTTGCCGTTGGTTTACCGCATCGCTTTTACGTATATGAAAAACCCGGAGGACAGTGAGGACGCCGCACAGGAGACTTTCTTACGGCTGATGAAGCAGAAAAAGCCTTTCCAAAGCCAGGAGCACTGCAAGCGCTGGCTGATCGTGACGGTGGGAAACGTATGCAAGGACCTGCTGCGAAAGCGCCGCGGAGAGCTCAATCTGGATGACTTTACGGAGCTCCCGTCGGAACCGCGAACGGATAGCGCGCTCTTGGATGAACTCCTGAAGCTGCCTGAAAAATACCGAACGACGGTGTATCTGTATTACTATGAGGGCTATGCAGTGAAGGAGATGGCAAAGCTGTTGGACCAATCGCCTGAAACCATCAAAACCTGGCTGCGGCGCGCCCGCGCCCAGCTGAAGCAAAGATTGGGGGAGAGCTTCGATGATTGACAAACGAGTGGTAGACGCCTATCAAAGCATCCGCCCCGATGAGGGCTTGAGCGGACGGATCTGGGACAGGCTGATGGAGCAGGATGACGCAGCCGCCCCGGAAAAGGAGGTCATTCGCAAGACCGTCGGCAGACCGGTCAGAATCATTCGCACCGTCCTGATTGCCGCTGTGATCGCGGGACTGATGGGCATCACGGCCTTTGCGGCGGGGGTCCTGGGTCGGGAGACCCTGGAGGTCCCGGCCCCCCGCGCCACCCCCCAGAAGATCGTGATCGGCGAGGACGGGCTCGGCCGTTTCGAGGATAACGGGGATGAAGGCGGCGTTTTTTCCATCACCCAGCCGCAGGACCTGCCGGATGACCTGGATCCGGCGATTCAGGCAAAAATAGAGAACAGCAAGGCAGCCTGGGCGGAGTGGGAGGCTTGGCGGGAAACCCACCGTGCCGAACAGCAGGGGGGACAGGCCGGCATGCCTTTCCCCGGGTACGACGGCTGGTACGGCGCAGAGACGCAGGAGCAGGCGGAGAAGCTGGAGGAGATCGCCGCTCGCTACGGGCTCAAACTTCGGGGCGACCGGGAGACCCTTTACGGCAGCGGGAAGGATTATTATGCCATCATCGGCAAGCCGGACTGGGCGAGCGAGGAGCAATACGCGCAAATGCTGCAGACCGCGCTCCCGGGCGAGACGACGGAGGACATGCTTGCCGCGCTTTCCGCCCGCTTCTGCCGGGGGGATCTGTTCCTGACGCCGCCGCCTTTTATTGACCACCTTTATTGGTACGACGAGGGGACCTTCGCCGTGGACTACCTCTGGAAAAACCAAGAAGGGACGCTTGCTTACTGCTACGCCTTTAATTCCATGTATGGGACCCTGTCCAGCGGAGAAGAACTGTTCAGCGAGGTGGAGGACCTTTCCGCCTATCAGGCCCGGCCTTATCTCACAGCGGACGGGACCGAGATCACGATCCTGGAGAGCGAGCATCTGAACGCCTGGGGCTGGCATGATCCAAGTTTTCTTTTCGTTTACCTGGATGATTCCTTTTTTGTCGTGGAGGTACACTGCGATACGGGCCTGGATCCCGGCGATCTGGAGCAGATCGCGGACAGCATCCGGTATTCTGCGATCAACCGATAGATATTGACCGAAAGGCCTCCGTGACCCATTCCTGCGGTCACGGAGGTTCTTTTCTTTGGGTCTTGCAAAAAACTACCAATCATTGTATGATTACACTATTGTATATACAAAATGGGAAGGAAGGCGCTGTTTTGGAGACCATTACATCCAGGAAAAACCCCACGATCCGTCACCTGCGGCTTTTGGCCTCCGATGGGGCCTATCGCCGGGAACAGGGCGAATACCTTTGTGACGGCGTAAAGACCCTGCGTGAGGCAGTGCGTTTCGGCGCAAAGGTGAAAACCGTGTTCTGGAAAGACCGGGCAGAAGATATGGAATTGCCAAAGAGCACGGAAGAGGTCCTTTTGCCTCCGGATCTTTTTGACTATGTTTGCCCCCTGAAGAACAGTCCCGGCCCGCTATTCACCGTTGCGATACGGGGCTGCGGCAAGCCCGGGAAGCTGGAAAGCGCCATCGTGTTGGAGGGGGTTCAGGACCCGGGAAACGTGGGCACCGTGATCCGCACGGCCAACGCCTTTGGGATCGGCGCGGTGATCCTGACGGGAGACTGCGCGGATCTGTATCATCCCAAGACCGTCCGCGCCACCATGGGCGCCATCTTCCGCCAGAAGGTGCTGGAGCTGGACACGGCTTATTTGAAGGATTTTTTAAGGGATCAGGGCCTGCCGCTCTATGCCGCGGCCTTGGATGAACGGGCAAAAGACCTGCGGCAGGTTTCCCTCCGCCGCGCGGCAGTGGCCGTAGGAAGCGAAGGACAGGGCCTGAGCAAAGCGTTTTTGGACCTCTGTGACGAGACGGTCATCATCCCCATGAACCCTGACAGCGAATCCCTCAACGCGGCGGTGGCCGCGGCGGTGCTCATGTGGGAGGCAAGCAGATAAAGAGAGAAAGGGCGTGAGTCCGTGGCGGCTCTGCAATATTGGTTATGGCTTTCCGCTATGCCGGTGAGTCCCCGAGCTAAGGCGGCGCTGATCGAGCATTACGGCGATGCGGAGAGCGCTTATCATGCCCCGGAAGGCAGCTTTTCCCTGATCCCCGGGATCACCCCGCTGGAGTCAAAGGAACTGGAGAACCGGGATCTGCGCGCCGCAAACCGGATCGCCGGCGCCTGTGAAGAGCAGCATCTGCAGATCCTGACCTATCAGGACGCGGCCTATCCCAGGCGGCTCCGGAATATTTTTGCGCCTCCTGTGGTATTGTATGGGAAAGGAAAGCTGCCCGATATCGATAATGAGGCGCTCATCTCCGTGATCGGCACCCGAAAGGCCAGCTTTTACGGGCTGAAAATGGGCCGGGATCTGGCCTATCAGATCTGCTGCGGCGGCGGGATGGTCGTTTCTCTGCTGACAAACGGCGTGGACGCGGAAGCGGCGCGGGGCGCCCTTTCGGCAAACGGCGTCTGCGTCGGCGTCCTTGGCACGTCCCATGAGGAGGAGCACGGATACCTGGCGCGGGAGCTTGCGGTGCGCGGCGCGCTGATCAGCGAGATCCCGCCGGGCGTTCCCTGGCAGAAGCATTTCTTCCGGGACCGCAACCGCATTGCGGCGGGGCTCTCCGCCGGGGTGGTCGTGGTGGAGGCGCCGGAGCGCAGCGGGACCCGGCTCTTTGCGCAGGTTGCGCTGGAACAGGGGAAGGAGATCTTCGCCGTTCCGGGTAACGCGGATTCCGAAAACAGCGTGGGGACCCTGGCACTTATCCAGGAAGGAGCAAAACTTGTCACCTGCGGGTGGGACGTGCTCTCGGAGTTCGGTGCGCGCTTTCCCGGAAAGCTGCATGACTGCGGAAAGAATCCGGCTCCTGTCTCCAAGGCTGTTCCGGCGATGTCTGCAGAAGAAAAGACGGAGAATTTAGCCGTTGACAAGGAATCCGGCAAAGGATATATTGACCTGAGAGAACAGCTCTCCGCTCTGTCGGAGGACGAGCTGCTAATCGTCACGGCTATCGGCAAGGGCCCGACCCACGCCGACGACATCATCGAAAAGACCGGTCTGCCGACGGCTCTGGTGCTGAAGCTGCTGATGATGCTTACCATCAAGAAGTACGTCAGCAAGAGGCCGGGTAACTATTATGTATTGAATATCACCCAAAAGTGAGGAAACAGCATGGCAAAGGCAAAAGACCTTGTGATCGTGGAATCGCCCGCCAAGGCAAAGACCATTGAAAAGTATCTGGGCGGCAACTATAAAGTGACTGCGTCCATGGGACATCTGCGGGATCTCCCCAAGAGCAAAATGGGCGTCGATATCGATAACGGCTTTGAGCCGCAGTACATCCCCGTGCGGGACAAGGCGGAGCTGATCCAAGAACTGAAAAAGGAAGCAAAAAGCGCCAAGACCGTTTATCTCGCCACTGACCCTGACCGGGAAGGCGAGGCGATCTCCTGGCACCTGAAGGAACTGCTGGAGCTGCCGGACGGCAAGGCCCGCCGGGTGACCTTCAACGAGATCACCAAAAAGGTGGTCACCGAGAGCATCCAGGCCCCCCGGGATATCGACCAGAACCTGGTGGATGCCCAGCAGGCCCGCCGCATCCTGGACCGGATCGTGGGCTATACCCTCTCGCCGCTGCTCTGGCGCAAGGTCAAGCGGGGCCTCTCCGCCGGCCGGGTGCAGTCCGTCGCCACCCGAATGGTGGTAGACCGGGAAGAGGAGATCAACAGCTTCGTAAAAGAAGAATACTGGCTGCTGGACGCGGTCCTTTCCCGGACGGACGGCGGCAGCTTTACCGCGCGCTTTTTCGGCAAAGGCGAAAAGAAGCAGGACCTGAAGTGCCGGGAGGACGTGGACGCCGTCATCGACGCCACAAAAGGGAAGGACTTTACGGTCAGCGCCGTCAAGCGGGGTGAAAAGCAGCGCAGCCCTGCGCCTCCCTTCATCACCTCCACCCTGCAGCAGGAGGCTTCCCGCCGCCTGAGCATGACGCCCCGGCGCACCATGTCCATCGCCCAGCAGCTCTATGAGGGCGTGGAGATCGCGGGACAGGGTTCCGTGGGCCTAATTACCTATATGCGTACCGACTCCCTCCGCCTCTCCGAGGAGGCGCTGAGCGCGGCCCGCAGCTTTATCGGCGAGCGCTACGGCAGCGCCTATCTGCCCTCTCAGCCCCGCCGCTACAAGACCAAGGCCGGGGCCCAGGACGCTCACGAGGCCATCCGCCCCACGGATGTGCGCCTCACGCCGGAGTTGGTGCGCAAGGACCTGACCCAGGAGCAGTATCGCCTCTACCGCCTGATCTGGGGTCGCTTTACCGCCTGCCAGATGTCCAACGCCGTTTACGACAGCGTTTCCGTGGATGTAGAGAGCGTCGGCTATACCTTCCGCGCCAATTATTCCGAACTGAAGTTCCCCGGCTATACCGCGGTCTATGAGGAGGCCCGGGACGAGGAGAGCGACGAGATCTCCAATCCCTTGCCCTCTCTCGCGGAAGGGGAAAAGCTGCAGCTTGACAAAATGCTGCCGGATCAGCAATTCACCCAGCCGCCCGCCCGATACACGGAGGCGACTCTCATCCGCGCCATGGAGGAAAAGGGGATCGGGCGCCCCTCTACCTACGCGCCCACCATTACCACCATCACCGCCCATGACTACGTGCTGAAAGAGGGCAAGTATCTCCGCCCCACGCCCCTGGGCGAGGTGGTCACGGAACTGATGAAGGAGCATTTCTCCGACATCGTGGATTTAAAATTCACCAATCAGATGGAGTCGGAGCTGGACGGGATCGAGCAGGGCAAGGCCGCCTGGCGGGACGTGCTGCAGGAGTTTTACGGCGGATTCCACGAGGAAATGGAAAAGGCAGAGCGGGAACTGGACGGGATCCGCGTCAAGGTCCCGGATATTCTCAGCGATGAACGCTGCGAGGTCTGCGGACGGCAGATGGTGGTCAAGAAAGGCAAGTTCGGCCAGTTCCTGGCCTGCCCCGGCTTCCCGGAGTGTACCTTCACCAAGCCCATCGTCATCGAAATGCCCGGCAAATGCCCCAAGTGCGGCAGTAAGATCCTCAAGCGCACCTCCAAAAAAGGCTATGTGTTCTACGCATGCGAGCGGGGGACCGACTGCGGCTTTATCACCTGGGACGTGCCCACCAAGGATTTCTGCCCCGCCTGCGGCAAGACCCTGTTCAAAAAGTCCGGCAGGGGCGCGCTGAAGCCCTTCTGTATCAATGAGGAGTGCGTGAATTACGTCCCCGAGGACAAGCGGGGCTATCACAAAAAGGCCGAGACAAAAGACGGAGAAGGCAAAAAAACCGGAGCAAAGAAGAGCCCGGCCAAAAAGACGAGCACGAAAAAGACGGCTGCCAAAAAGACTGCCGCCAAAAAGGAATCATAATGGAGAGAGTTACCGTTCTGGGCGCGGGCCTTGCCGGGAGCGAGTGCGCCTGGCAGCTCAGCAAACGGGGGATCCCCGTGCGCCTGGTGGAAATGAAGCCGGCCAAGATGACGCCGGCCCACAGATCCGAATACTTCGCGGAGCTGGTCTGCTCCAACTCCCTGCGCAGCGATGAGCTGACCAATGCGGTGGGGCTCCTGAAAGAAGAAATGCGCCGCTTGGGATCCCTGATCCTGGAGAGCGCGGACCACAACCGGGTCGCGGCGGGCGGAGCCCTGGCCGTGGACCGGGTGGGCTTTTCCCGGTACATCACCGAAAAGCTCCGTGCGCAGGAGAACGTGGAGATCGTGGAGGCCGAGGCCACCCAGATCCCCGAGGGTGAGGTGGTCATCGCCACCGGCCCCCTCTCCAGCGACGCCATCGCGGAGAAGATCGCGGCGCTCTGTCCGGAAAGCGACCTGCACTTTTACGACGCCGTGGCGCCCATCGTCACGCTGGAGAGCGTGGACATGGACAGCGCCTTCTTCGCCTCCCGCTATGACAAGGGAACGGCGGATTATGTAAACTGCCCTATGGACAAGGACGAGTATTTGGCCTTTGTGGCGGAGCTGGTTTCCGCAAAAGAAGCGGAGGTCCACGGCTTTGACGACGGCGGCGTGTTTGAAGGCTGCATGCCTGTTGAGGTCATGGCTCGGCGGGGGATCGACACCCTGCGTTACGGTCCCCTGAAGCCGGTTGGCCTCCGGGATCCCCGGACAGGGAAGGAGAACTATGCGGTGGTCCAGCTCCGGCGGGATAACGCGGATGGGACGCTCTACAATCTGGTGGGTTTTCAGACTCACCTGACCTGGGGCGAGCAAAAGCGGGTCTTCAGCATGATTCCTGCTCTCCGCAATGCCGAATTCGTGCGTTACGGGGTCATGCACCGCAACACCTATCTAAACAGCCCCCAGCTTCTGGACCGGTATTATCGTCTCCGCAGCGATACGCGGATCTCCTTTGCCGGGCAGATGACCGGCGTGGAGGGCTATGTGGAGTCCGCCGCTTCCGGCATGCTGGTGGGGATCGAGACGGCCGCCCGGATCCTTGGCCTCCCGCCGGTGGATTTCCCGCAGGAGACGGCGATCGGCGCACTGGGGCTCTACATATCCGGCGGCAGCGTGGGCGATTTTCAGCCCATGAACATCAATTTCGGTATCATCAGCCCTCTGGGGTATCGAGTAAAAGGCAAGAGAAACAAGAACGCCGAGATTTCCCGGCGCTCGCTTGAGATCATAGAACAGATTCGGGAGAGGGAGGTTTTTCATTGTGAAGATCATCGTTGACGCCATGGGCGGCGATCACGCCCCCCAGGAGATCGTAAAAGGCGCTGTCCGCGCCCAGAGGGAACTGGGTGTGGCGCTGGTCCTCGTAGGCAAGAAAGAGATCATTGAGGATCTGCTGCGGCAGGAACAGGCGGACCTTAACGGCATCCGGGTGGTAGACGCCCGGGACGTGGTCACCATGGAAGACGACCCCAGCACCGCGACCCGGAGAAAGAAGGATTCCTCCATGGCCGTCGCGCTGAATCTGCTCCGGGACGGTGAGGGGGACGCCATGGTCTCCGCCGGCAGCACCGGCGCCCTGCTCACCGGCGCGACCCTTACCGTCAAGCGCATCAAGGGCATCCGCCGCGCGGCGCTTGCGCCTGTTCTCCCGGCAGGGGAGCACGGCGTCATGCTCATCGACTGCGGTGCCAACGTGGAGTGCACGGCGGAATACCTGCTGCAGTTTGCCTATATGGGCAGCTATTACGCCAAGAAGATCATGGGCTGCAAGGATCCCCGCATCGGCCTGCTGAACGTGGGCACCGAGGACACCAAGGGCGGCGAGCTGCAGCACCAGGCCTTTGCCCTGCTCAAGCAGGCGCACGAGGAGGGCCGGATCCACTTCGCGGGCAACGTGGAGGGTACCGGCGTCTTTGACGGCAGCGTAGACGTGGTGGTCACCGACGGCTTTACCGGAAACGTGCTGCTCAAGGGCACGGAGGGCGTGATCAAGTATATGATGAAGGCGCTCAAGGGCGTTTTCTATAAGAGCACTGTCAACAAGCTCGCGGCAGGCGTGCTGAAAAAGGACCTGACGGAAATGAAAAAGTCCATGGACGTGAACGAGGTCGGCGGGTCTGCCCTGGTGGGCATCTCCAAGCCCGTCATCAAAGCTCACGGTTCTTCCAATGCTGCCAGCTTTTTTGCCGCGATCCGCCAGGCGGTCGCCTTTGCCAACTCCGGCATCATCGAGGATATTACCGAACATATCGAATATATGAGACTGAAAACAGAGTAAAATGCAGGAACTGGAACAGAAAATCGGATATTCCTTTCAAAATAAGAATTTGCTTCTGACAGCCCTGACCCACAGCTCCTATGCCAATGAGCGCCACCGCGACAGCAGCGAGAGCTATGAGCGGCTGGAATTTCTGGGCGACTCCATTCTGGGTTACATCACCGCGGAGTTTCTGTATCGCCATCATCCCGCTATCCCGGAGGGGCGCATGACCCGTCTGCGGGCGGAGCTGGTGTGCGAGGCCAGCCTCCATCAGATCGCCCAGCGCCTGGAACTGGGCCGCGTGATGCGCCTGGGCAAAGGGGAGGAGCATACCGGCGGACGGGAACGGCCCTCGATCCTGGCTGATATGGTGGAATCCATCATTGCCGCCATGTACCTGGATTCCGGGAGTCTGGACGAGCCGCGCCGCTTTATCATGACGCAGCTTCTGGATCGGGCTGATCTGGGCGTTCAGCATCGTGTGGCCGACTATAAAACCGATCTTCAGGAGCTGGTGCAGCGCAAGCCCAACCAGTACATCACCTATGAGATGATCCGGCAGACCGGTCCGGACCACGACAAGACCTTTACCTTCCGGGTTTCGGTGAACGGCACAGCCGCCGGAGAGGGCAGCGGAAGGACAAAGAAGGAAGCGGAGCAAATGGCCGCAAAACAGGCGCTGGAGGTTCTCTCCAAATGAGCGCCAGGGCCTGCATCCTCCCGGTATTCGTGCCCCATCAGGGCTGCCCCCATACTTGCGTTTTCTGCAACCAGCGTCACATTTCCGGTGAGTCGGACATCGTCACCGCCGAAACGGTCAAACATGCCATTCGGAAAGCCGCCTTGCCCCCAAGAGGGGCAAAGCGGCAGCTGGCGTTTTATGGGGGCAGCTTTACGGCGATCCCGGAAGAGCGTCAACAGGCGCTTTTGGGCGCCGCTAAGGAAGCGATGGATGCGGGCATGATCGACAGCGTTCGTCTCTCCACCCGCCCGGATGCGGTGGACGCAGCGGTTCTGGACAGACTGCGCGCTTTTGGCGTGGAGACCATCGAACTGGGCGCCCAGTCCATGAACGATGAGGTGCTGCGTCTCTCGGGGCGGGGTCATACGGCAGCCGACGTGGAAAGAGCGGCCCGCTTGATCCGGGAAAGCGGCTTTGAACTGATTCTCCAGATGATGACGGGCCTGCCGGGGGATACGCCGGAACGGGCAGTGGAGACGGCAAAAAAGCTGATCGAACTGCAGCCGGACGGCGTGCGGATCTATCCCACCGTGATCGTGAAGGATACCGCGCTCTACGAGCTCTGGAAAGCGGGACGATACCGGGAGCATACGGTGGAGGACGCTGTGGAGGTCTGCGCCATGCTTTTGCCCTTGTTTGATCAGGCAGGAATTCCCGTAATCCGTCTTGGCCTCAACCCCACAGAGGAGCTCTCCGGCGGCGAAGCCGTTGCCGGCGCCTATCACCCGGCATTGGGTGAATTGGTAAAGAGCAGGATCCTGCTGAACCAGGCACGGGAGCTTCTGCGCGGGATCGAGCCGGGACGATCTGTGGTGATCGGCGTTCCCGCACCCAAGCTCTCCCAGATGGTCGGTCAAAGAAGAGAGAATATCCAAAAACTATGTGCGGAATTCTCGATTCGGGAGCTTCAAGTTGTTCCGTTGATAGATGCAAAAGGAGATCTGCGGATCGACATTCGATGAATTGGGGAGAAATCCCGCCTTTCCCTTGCAGGAGCGGGAAAACTATGGTAAAATAAAGAATCTGATTTTTATGTGCTGTTGAGCGGCGAACGTGGTTGTGCTGCGCTTGACGGCAGGAAAAACAGCCCCGGGGGAGAGGACGCTTCTCCGGGAGATAAGAGGGATCCATGTACCTTCGCGCGATCGAGATCCAGGGTTTTAAGTCCTTCCCGGACAAGACCCGGCTCACATTTGAAAAAGACATAACTGCAATCGTCGGCCCTAACGGCTCCGGAAAGTCCAATATTTCCGACGCCGTCCTGTGGGTCATGGGCGAGCAGAGAAGCAAGGCGCTGCGCGGCTCCAAAATGGAGGACGTGATCTTTGGCGGCACCGAGAAGCGGAACGCCCTGGGCTTTGCCCAGGTCTCGCTGATCATCGACAACTCTGCCCATATTTTTGACTCCGACAGCTCCGAGATCATGCTGACCCGCCGCTATTATCGCAGCGGGGAGAGCGAATATTTCATCAACCGGGAACCGGTCCGCCTGAAGGACATCAACAGCCTCCTGATGGATACCGGTCTCGGCAGAGACGGCTATTCCATCATCGGTCAGGGCCGCATCGGGGAGATCGTCTCTTCCCGCAGCACCGACCGACGGGAGGTTTTTGAGGAGGCCGCAGGCATCTCTCGCTTCCGTTACCGGAAAGAAGAGGCCGAACGGAAGCTGGAAAAGACGGAAGATAATCTCCTGCGCATTCGGGACAAAATCGAAGAGCTGGAGATGCAGGTCGGCCCGCTGAAGACCCAGTCCGAGGTGGCGAAGCGCTATCTCGTTTTGCGGGACGAGCTGCGCATTATGGAGATCTCCGCCTGGATGGCGACGCTGGACAAGCTTCACGCCCAGGCAGAGAATATCAACCGGGAGTACGAGCAGGCCCAAAAAAACCTGGAGCAGGCCAAAGAGGAACTGGAAGCCCTCTACGCATCTTCCGGCAACATTACCGAGCGGATGCACCGCAAGGACATTGAGAGTGAGCAGGCCCGGGAGAGGCTTTCCCAGACGGAGAGCGTAGCCGCCGAGTGCGAGGCGAATATCGCCGTCTTGCGCGCAAACGTCCAGAGCAGCCTGGAGAGCAAGGAGCGTCTGCTCCGGGATATTCAGGATCAGGAGAGCCGCTCCGCGGAGATCCGCAGCGGCATTGGGGACGGGAAAGCCCGTCTGGAGGAGATTTCCCGGGAAGAGCAGGAGCTTTCGGCTCAGGTCAGCCAGAACAACAATGTGCTGGACGGCTGCCGCATGAAGCTCAAGAGCCGGGAAGAAATATTTGCGCAGCTGACGGAGCGGGCAAATACCCTTGCGGTGGACGGACGCAGCATGGACGGACGCATCCGGATGCTGGCGGACATGGAGAAGGATTACGAGGGGTATTCCCGCGCTGTCAAGACTGTCATGCGGGAGAGCCAGCGGGGAAACATCCGCGGTGTGCACGGCCCGGTGGCAAACCTTCTCCGCGCGGATGAAGAGTGTGCCCTGGCCATTGAGACGGCCCTGGGCGCCGCCGCGCAGAATATCGTGATCGACAGCCAGAATGACGGCCGCCTTGCCATTGAAATGCTGAAGCGCACCGATGCCGGCCGCGCTACCTTCCTGCCCCTGGACACCATCCGCGGCACGGTGATGAAGGACGCGCCGGAGCGGGACCCCGGCTTTGTAGGCGTCGCGTCGGAGCTGGTGCGCTTTGATCCGGTTTATGAACAGATCGTCTGGAATCTGCTGGGCCGGACCGTGGTAGCCGAAACGCTGAGCGACGCGGTCCGCATGGCAAAGGCCAGCGGGAACCGCCTTCGGATCGTGACGCTGGATGGCCAGATGATCCACGCCGGCGGTTCCATGACCGGCGGCAGCAGCGCCAAGAATACCGGCATTCTCTCCCGCGCCAACGAACTGGAGAAGCTGAGGAAACAGCGGCGCAAGCTGGAAGAGGAAGAGAAAAAATGCTCGTCTGAGCTTGAGAAAGCGCGTTCCGCCCTGTCGGGGCTTCGGTATCAGCTGGATATGGCCCTGGAGGACCAGGCGGAGCTGCGCAGCAAGGCCTCCTCTCTGGAAGCGGAACAGCGCGCTACTCAAAACTCCGTGCATCAGCTGGAACTGCTGCTGGAGAGCCTGACCGGAGACAGCGAGACCCGCCGCAGCGCGGTGGACGCCGCCCAGCGGCAGATCGACAGCTTCCGGGAGCGGCAGAGCCAGAAAGAAGCTCAGCTGGAGGAGATTCGAAAGAAGATCCAGGGGATCCGGCAGGAGATCGCCGTCATCAGTGACCATAAGCTGGAACTGGAAGGAAAGCGTACCCGGGCGGAAAAGGAGGCCCAGGCCCGCAATGCCGAGATCCTGGATATGGAGCGCCAGGCTGCCAGGATCGAGCAGAAAAAGCTATCCGCCGACATGGAGGAGAAGCAGATCCTGGACAAGCTCTGGGAAAATTATGAGCTGAGCCACAGCGCCGCTTCCGCCCTTCGGCAGCCGGTGGACAATCTGCCCAAGGCCAACAAGGCCATTGCGGAGATGCGCCGCCAGATCAGCGCGCTTGGTTCTCCGAACCTTGGCGCCATCGAGGAATATGAACGGGTCAACACCCGTTACGAGTTCCTGACTGGCCAGCGGGACGACGTGGAAAAGGCCAAAAAGGAACTGCTGGACATCATCCAGCAGATCACCGGCGAAATGACCGACGTATTTCTGACCCGCTTTAAAGAGATCGACGCCTGCTTCCGGCAGACCTTCCTGGAGCTTTTCGGCGGCGGAAAGGCAGCCCTGGTCCTGGAGGACGAGAAAAACGTGCTGGAATGCGGCATCGACATTCGGGTCCAGCCGCCCGGAAAGGCCCTCTCCACCATCAGCCTTCTCTCCGGCGGCGAGATGGCCTTCGTTGCAATCGCCCTGTACTTCGCCATTTTGAAGGTGCGCCCCACGCCCTTCTGCGTGATGGACGAGATCGAGGCCGCTTTGGACGAGGCCAACGTCACCCGCTTTGCCGAGTACATGCGCCGGATGTCGGATAAGACCCAGTTTTTGGTCATCACCCACCGTCGGGGCACCATGGAAGAGGCAGACATGCTCTATGGCGTGACGATGCAGGAAAAGGGCGTCTCCACAGTGGTGGAGTTGGATCTGGAAAGCGCGAAAAAAACATCAGAGGATTAAAATATGGGTTTATTTGATAAAATGTTCTCGGGCCTGAGCAAGACCAGAAAGAATATGGTGGAGCTGGAGGAGCTGTTCCAGGACTATGCCTCGGACAGCGAAGAGTTCTACGAGGATCTGGAAGAGCTGCTGGTGATGGCGGACGTGGGCGCCGCCACGGCCCAGCAGGTGGACTATCTCATGCACAAGGCCACCTGGGTGGAGCGTTACCGGAAGGGAAGCGAAGCGCGGGAAGGTCTGATCCGGGTGCTGACCAAGCTCCTGGACGTGGGCAGCACGGAGCTGAAGCTGGAGACGAAGCCCTCGGTCATCCTGATGGTGGGCGTCAACGGCGTGGGCAAGACCACGACCATCGGCAAGCTCTCCCATCAGCTCAAGGAACAGGGAAAAAAGGTGATGCTGATCGCGGGGGATACCTTCCGCGCGGCGGCGGCGGAGCAGCTTGGCATCTGGGCGGAACGCTCCGGGGCGGACTTTGTCCGCCACGAAGAGGGAAGCGACCCCGGCGCTGTGGTATACGACGGCATCTGCGCCGCCAAGGCCAGAGGCGCCGACGTGATCATCATCGATACGGCGGGGCGGCTTCACAACAAGCAGAACCTGATGAACGAGCTGGCCAAGATCAGCCGCATCATTTCCCGGGAACTGCCGGAGGCTGATGTGGAGACGCTGATGGTCCTGGATGCTACCACGGGCCAGAACGGTCTCATCCAGGCCAAACAGTTCCTGGAGACCTCTGGCCTTACCGGGATCGTGCTGACCAAGCTGGACGGCACCGCCAAGGGCGGCATCGTCTTCGCCATTGCAAACGAGTTGAAGCTTCCGGTGAAATATGTGGGCGTCGGCGAGGGGATGGACGATCTGATCCCCTTCAACGCGGAAAGCTTTGTCACGGCGCTTTTTAAGCAGTAAAGGAGACACTATGGCAATTAGCAGTAAACAGAGAGCGCAGCTGCGCGGCCTTGCCATGAATGAGGATACCATCGTCCAGGTGGGCAAGGGCGGGATCACCGAAAACCTGATCGCCTCCGTAGACGCCGCGCTGCAGGCCAGAGAGCTGGTCAAGGGCCGCGTTCTGGAGACCTGCGAGTATTCTCCCCGCGAGGTGCTGGACGCCCTGTGCGAGGCCTGTGCGGCGGAGCCTGTCCAGGTCATCGGGACCAAGTTCGTCCTGTTCCGGCGCAACCACGGCGATCCCAAGATCGAGCTGGTCAAGGACAAGAAGAAAAAATGAGGATCGCCTTTTACGGCGGCTGCTTCAACCCTCCGCACCTGGGGCATCTGGCCGCGGTGAGGGAGGCTTATGAAGCTCTGAAGCCGGACCGTTTTCTGATCCTTCCCGACCGGCAGCCGCCTCATAAAAAAGCGATCCCCGGGGAACCGGGACCGGAGGAACGTCTGGAGCAGTGCCGCAAAGCCTTTGGCTGCTTTGACTGGGCGGAGGTCTCGGACCTGAGCTTCTCCCGTGAGGGGCCCTGCTATATGGCGGATACGGTCCGCCTGCTGCGGCAGCAGTACCCGGGAGACGACCTGATCCTGGTCCTGGGGGCGGACATGCTGCCGGGGATCGAGGATTGGCATGATGCGGCTTCGCTTCTGAATGACCTTCATCTGGCGATCCTGGATCGGGACGAGATCCCGCGTTCCGCATTGGAGGAAGTCTCTTCACGGCTTCATCAGCGATTTGGAGCACGGGTGGACTTTATCCCCAACGATCCGGTAGCCATCAGTTCCAGCCAGGTCAGAGCGCTGCTTCCGCAGAGAAAAGGGGAGGACCTGCTGCCTTCTTCGGTCTACCGGGAAATCATCCGGCATCGCTGGTACGATGCGCAGGTCTCCCTTTCCTGGCTGCGGGAACAGGTCTACGCCATGCTGAAGCCCAGCCGCATCCCCCATGTTGCGGGCTGTGAGAAGGCCGCGGCGGCTCTTGCCGCGCGTTGGGGCGCTGATCCGGAAATCGCGGCAGAGGCCGGGATCCTGCATGATATGACCAAGCGCTGGACCGCTGAGGAACAGCTCCGCTTTTGCCGAGAGCAGGGGATCAAGCTGGACACCTGCGAAATGGAGAGTCCCCAGCTTCTGCACGCGAAGACAGGCGCAAGGGAGGCCAAACTCCGCTTCGGCGCCTCTGATGAGATCTGCCAGGCGATCCGCTGGCACACCACCGGCAAGCCCGAGATGAGCCTGCTGGAAAAGATCCTGTATCTTGCCGATGTGATCGAGGAGAACCGGTCCTATCAAGGCGTAGACGAGCTGAGAAAGCTCTGCTTTGAAGACCTGGACGAGGCTATGGCATACGCGACCCGTTCCTCTCTCGAGCACGTCCGGGAAAGCGGAAATCAGATTCATCATGACACGCTCGACGCGTACCGTTGGTACAGCGCCGCAGACAATAGAAGGAGGAATTCAAATGTTATCTCCCGCTGAAATCGCCGCCATTGCCGCCAAGGCGCTGGAGACCAAGAAGGCCAGGGACGTAAAGGTCCTGAAGACTGCCGAGCAGACGGTCCTGGCAGACTATTTCGTGATCTGCAACGGCACCTCGTCCACGCACATCAAGGCGCTGGTCGACGAGGTGGACAAGGAGCTTTCCGAGGCCGGGGAGCCGCCCATCCGTCGGGAAGGTCTGCGCTCGGATATCTGGGTGCTGATGGACTTCGGCTGTGTCATCGTCCACGTGTTTACCGACGAGGCCCGCAAGTTCTACAATCTGGAGCGCCTGTGGAGCGACTCGGAAGAGATCGACCCTGCCACACTGCCCCTGCCTGCCCGTGCGGAGGAAGAATAAACAAAGAAGAGGATCGCAAGGATGAAATACGATTTCACAGCCATTGAAAAGAAGTGGCAGGAGAAGTGGGAAGAACTGAAGCCCTACGCCGCCGAGACCGGCAGCGACAAGCCCAAGTTCTACAGCCTCATCGAGTTCCCCTATCCCAGCGCCGCCGGACTCCACGTGGGACATCCGCGCCCCTTTACCGCGCTGGACATCGTCTCCCGCAAAAAGCGGATGGAAGGCTACAATGTGCTTTTCCCCATCGGCTATGATGCCTTCGGCCTGCCGACGGAGAACTTTGCCATCAAGAACCACATCCATCCCGCCATTGTGACCCGGCAGAACATCCAGAACTTCACCCGTCAGCTCAAAATGCTGGGTTACAGTTTCGACTGGGACCGGGTGGTGGACACCACTGACCCCCAGTACTACAAGTGGACCCAGTGGATCTTCCTGCAGATGTTCAAGAAGGGCCTGGCCTATAAGACCACCATGCCCGTGAACTGGTGCACCAGCTGCAAGTGCGTCCTGGCCAACGAAGAAGTGGTGGAGGGCGTGTGTGAACGCTGCGGCAGCGAGGTGGTCCGCCGGGAGAAGAGCCAGTGGATGCTGGCTATCACCAAATACGCCCAGCGGCTGGTGGACGACATCGACGATCTGGACTATATCGAGCGGGTCAAGACCCAGCAAAAGAACTGGATCGGCCGCTCCACCGGCGCGGAGGTCACCTTCCACACCACTGCCGGAGACGATGTGGTGGTCTACACCACCCGGCCCGACACCCTGTTCGGCGCGACCTACATGGTCCTCTCTCCGGAGCATGCCTATGTGAAGAAGTGGCGTGACAAGCTCACAAACTGGGATGCCGTAGAGGCATACGTGGACGAGGCTGCCCATAAGTCCGACTTTGAGCGTGCGGAGCTGAACAAGGAGAAGACCGGCGTCCGGCTGGAAGGCGTGCGCGCCATCAACCCGGTGAACGGCAAAGAGATCCCCATTTTCATCTCCGACTACGTTCTGGTCACCTACGGCACCGGCGCCATCATGGCAGTTCCTGCCCACGACGACCGCGACTGGGAGTTTGCCAAAAAGTTCGGCTGTGAGATCATCGAAGTGGTCAAGGGCGGAAACATTGAAGAGGCGGCCTTTACCCTGAAGGACGACACCGGCATCATGGTCAATTCCGGCTTCCTGAACGGTCTCACCGTGCGCCAGGCCATCCCCGCCATGAAGCAGTGGCTCACCGAGCAGGGGATCGGTGTGGAGAAGGTCAACTTCAAGCTGCGCGACTGGGTCTTTTCCCGTCAGCGCTACTGGGGCGAGCCTATCCCGCTGGTCAATTGCCCCAAGTGCGGCTGGGTCCCCCTGCCGGAGAGTGAGCTTCCGCTGCTCCTGCCCCAGGTGGACTCCTATGAGCTCACCGACGACGGCGAGTCTCCCCTCAGCAAGATGACCGACTGGGTCAACACCACCTGCCCCTGCTGCGGCGGCCCCGCCAAGCGGGAGACTGATACCATGCCCCAGTGGGCCGGCTCCAGCTGGTACTTCCTGCGCTACATGGATCCCCACAATGACAAGGAACTGGTCTCCAAAGAGGCCGAGGAATACTGGGGGCCTGTTGACTGGTATAACGGCGGCATGGAGCACACCACGCTTCATCTGCTCTACAGCCGCTTCTGGCACAAGTTCCTGTACGATATCGGCGTTGTGCACACGAAGGAGCCCTACGCCAAGCGTACCTCCCACGGCATGATCCTGGGCCGCAATCCCCACTACGTGGGTTTTGCGGAAACGGAAGAGGAGAAGCAGGCGCTGATCGCAAAGTACGGCAACCAGGCGCTTCGTCCCGCGGTGAAGATGTCCAAGTCCCTTGGCAATGTGGTCAACCCCGATGATGTGGTCAAGGCCTACGGCGCAGATACCATGCGCGTATACATCATGTTCATCGGCGACTTTGAGAAGACCGCTACCTGGTCGGATGACGCGGTAAAGGGCTCCAAGCGCTTCCTGGACCGCTGCTGGAATCTGATGGATCAGGTCCAGGACGACCTGCAGGTCTCCAAGAAAAACGAGAGCATCATCCACAAGACCATCAAGAAGGTCAGTGAGGATATAGAAAGCCTGAAGATGAACACGGCCATCGCGGCTTTGATGAGCATGGTCAACGAGTTCTACTCCAACGGTGTCACCAAGGGCGATCTGGAGTATCTGGTGCTGCTGCTCAGCCCCTTCGCCCCGCACATTGCGGAGGAGATGTGGGAGCTGCTGGGCTTTGCCGGGAAGAGCGGCAAGATGGCCATGCAGATGCCCTGGCCCCAGTATGACGAGGACAAGACCCGGGACTCCGAGAAGGAGATGGCCGTGCAGGTGAACGGCAAGCTCCGCGCCACGGTGATCGTCCCCGCCGACGCCGATGATGAGACGGTGATCGCCGCCGCCTGTGCCGAGGAGAAGATCAAGCGTCAGATGGAAGGCATGCAGCTTGTCAAGACCATCGTGGTCAAAAACAAGCTGGTCAATCTGATCCTCAAGCCTGCCAAGTAAAGAAAGTTCCGAAGAGGAATAAGTAAAACTTGACAAAACGGGTCAAACCCATTATAATGCCACTGTTACAAAGCCAATTGCCAGTTGGCCCTTGAAGCGCCGCAAGGCGTATTGGAGGGAGGGAAATACATGTCTGAAATCTACGTCAAGGAAAACGAGTCTCTGGACAACGCTCTTAAGAGATTTAAGCGCAGCTGCGCGAAGTCCGGCGTCCTGGCGGATCTGAGAAAGAAAGAGTACTATCAGAGCCCCAGCGTGAAGCGTCGCAAGAAATCCGAGGCGGCCCGCAAGAATAAAAACAAGCGTTTTTATTAATGCTTCAAACGAAGAATCGGCACCCGACAGGGTGCCGATTCTTCATTATGTACCGAAATGAATATATTTTTCAAAACCGCTTTTCATAACGCTGAAATATGTTATAATGAAAAAAGATCGATTGAAACGGGGGAAACCGGCATGAAGAGTGATAGAGCAGTGCAGTTTCTGAAAAAACATGGGATGGAGCCTGCGGCGATTGAGCCGGCCCGTGACGCGGAGCTTATGCGTGCGGAAATGGAGCGGGGCCTTGCCGGACTCGGCGGCTCGCTTCCCATGATCCCGACCTATCTCAGCGACACCGGCTGCATTTCCAAGGGAGAATATGTAGCGGTGATCGACGCGGGCGGGACCAATTTCCGCTGCGGCCTGGTATGCTTTACGGACGATGGCTATCAGGTGGAGGAGCTGCGGAAGTGGAAAATGCCAGGAATCGGCAAGCCAGCCACTTGGGCGGAATTCATCTCCTTTGCCGCGGATGCGATTCAGCCGCTTATGACCCGGACGGATAAGATCGGCTTTTGCTTCTCTTACTCGGCGGACATCACCCCCGAGATGGATGGAATCGTGCAGCGGATCGATAAGGAAGTCGTCATCAGCGGCTGCGAGGGTCAATTGGTTGGCGCATCGCTCCTGCAGGAGCTGGAACGGCGCGGCATTACCGGGAAGAAGATCGTGATCCTGAACGATACGGTGGCGGTGCTTCTGGGCGGGCTTGCGTCCACGGGCACTGAGGACGGCTGTGCCATTGGTCAGGTCAGCGGAACGGGGACCAATACCTGCTGCGCGCTGCCGGAACGCCGCATCGGCAAGCTGGGCCGTTCCGGCGACAGACATATGATCGTCAACCTGGAATCCGGTATGTATGACGGGATCCGCCAGGGCGATTTTGACCGGATGTTGGATGCGGAAAGCAACGACCCTGGACGCAAGCACTTTGAGAAGTTGACCGCCGGGGTTTATCTTGGCGAGCTTTGCCGCCGGATGCTCCGCGCCGCTTCGGACGAGGGGCTTTTGGGTGTGGAGAGTGCGGAAAAGATCCGAGAGCTTGGCTGGATCGATTCCGCGGTGATCGACGCCTGGTCCATGGGAGAAGACCTGGATCAGGTGTGCAGCGGAGAGGAGGACGCCGCTTTTGTTCGTACCCTGTGCGAAGCGATGTTTGAGCGTTCCGCACGCTGCATGTGCCTGAATCTTGCCGCGATCGCGCTGCTCAGCGGAGAAGAAAAGGTCCGTATCTGCGCGGAAGGTTCGCTGGTGCAGAAGGGACGCTTCTATCGCCCCATGCTGGAAAAGCTGATCCGCGAAGAAATCGAGGAAAAGCTGGGCGTACAGGTGCAATTCACTGTGGGCAGCGAGACCACGCTGCCCGGCTCTGCCGCAGCAGCCCTGCTGAATCTCTGAGGTTCATGATAGCATTCACAAAGCTCGGGAGAAGTCCCGAGCTTTGTGTTTGTCATTTATTCTTATCCCGGGGCTTTCCGATCAGTGAGATCAGAAAACCGAAGAAGACCGCGGCGCACAGCCCGCCTGCAGCGGCGGTAAAGCCGCCGGTAAAGGCGCCCAGAAGCCCCTGCTCCTCCACTGCTTTCTTGACCCCCTTTGCCAGGTTCCAGCCAAAGCCTGTGAGCGGCACCGTAGCGCCGGCCCCTGCCCAGTCTGCGAGAGGGCCGTAAACGCCCAGCGCGCCCAGGATCACGCCGGCCACCACGAAGGAGGTCAGGATACGGGCGGGTGTCAGGCGCGTGTAGTCGATCAGCAGCTGCCCGATCACGCAAAGCGCACCGCCAACAAGAAACACTTTCAGGTATTCCCAGATCAGATCCATCGTCAGGCCTCCCTTTCCAGCACCACGGCGTGGCAGATCCCGGGGATGCTTTCCCCCTGCTGGGAGCTGGTGGGGGACATGAGCGCGCCGGTTGCGGCGAAGAGGACCCGATTCCAGACGCCGTCCTCCATGCCTTTCAGGATGTGCCCGCAGAGTACCGAGGCGCTGCAGCCGCAGCCGGAGCCGCCTGCGTTGACCTCCTGGGTGGTCAGGTCGTAGATGAGCACGCCGCAGTCCATATAGCAAGGCCCCAGGTCCACTTGATCCGCTTTGAACAGCGCCTCCAGAATATCATGGCCCAGAGCGCCCAGGTCTCCGGTAACGATAGCGTCGTAATCGTCGGGGCTGCGTCCGGTGTCGCGAAAGTGAGCGCGGAGCGTATCGAAGGCGGCAGGCGCCATGGCGCTTCCCATGTTGTTGGGGTCCTTGATCCCCGCGTCTACGATCCGCCCGTGGGTCACATGGGTGACACGGATCTTACCTTTTCCGGAGAGGACAAGAGCGCCTGCGCCCGTCACCGTCCACTGAGAGCTGGGGGTACGCTGGCCGCCGTATTCCAGCGGGAAGCGGTACTGTCGTTCCGCAGAACAAAAATGAGAGCCTGTCAGGGCGCACACGGCGGAGGCAAAGCCACCGTCCAACAGGATAGCCCCAAGAGATAGGGATTCCGCCATGGTAGAGCAGGCCCCGTACAGACCCAGATAGGGGAGATTGCTGTCCCGCATGGCGAAGGAAGAGCTGACGCACTGGTTCAGCAAATCTCCCGCCAGAATATAATCCAGCTCCGATGCCGGGATTTTCGCCTTGTCACAGGCCAGGGAAAAGCATTGCTTCAGCATGTGGCTCTCCGCCTTTTCCCAGCTCTTCTCACCGAAGTAGCTGTCCTCGGCAATGTAGTCAAATCGGGACCCAAGAGGACCTTCGCCCTCTTTCTTCCCAACAACCGCCGCATAGCCTGCCACAGCGGGACAGGAGGGCAGATAGAGAGTCTGTTTACCCACGCGTTTTGTCATAGCCGATCCTCGATTTCTTTTGATGATAGGCTTAGTTTGTCCCAAAAAGCGGGAAATAAACAAAGCCGGCAGCGCCGTAAAGCACTGCCGGTTTGGTCACAATAGGGATGATTCAGTTTCTGACCTTGTGCCACAGCTCGGACACGTAGCTGAGGGTGTCCTTATCCTGGTTGAGGAAGCCGTACTGGTTGTACAGGGCCTTGAAGTTGTCCACGTCCATATACAGGATCTCCATGGCCTCTTCGCCCATCTCCTCCTGATAATCCTCGCTGTTATAGACGACGGAGTTGGGGGAGGCGTAGTAGATATACTCGGCGTTGGCAATGGCGGGCTCTTCAGACAGCATGTAGTTGATGAAGATCTCAGCCAGCTCCTGGTTCTGGCAGCCCTTGGGGATGCACATGGCGTCAACAAAGTAGTTGGTGCGCTCTGGGTAGTAGAAGCGCAGGTCCACGTCGTCGGCCTGGGCGTCCAGCATGGTGAAGTAGTCGCCGGCGTAGTAGACGGCAATGGCGGCCTCGCCGATCTCCATCATGTTGTAGACCTCGTCCATCACGTATTTCTGGACCAGAGGCTCCTGCTTCTTCAGCTCCTCATAGGCCTGATCCCAGGTGGCCTTATCGGTGCTGTTCACATCCAGCCCCAGCTTGTACTGAGCGGTGCCGAAGGCGTCCCGGGGATTGTTGAACTGCAGGATCTGTCCGGCGTACTTCTCGTTCCACAGCAGGTCCCAGCCGCCCACGTCTTCTTCATCCACCACGTTGGCGTTGTAGATAATCCCAACCACGCCGTAGGAGTAGGGGACGGTGTACTGGTCGTTCGGGTCGTAGTTCAGGCCGCGGAAATTCTCGTCAATGTTGGCATAATTGGGGATATTGTCAAAGTTCAGGGGAACCAGCATGTCCTCCTCGATCATCTTGGCGATCATGTAGTCCGAGGGGATGATCACGTCGTAGCTGACAGCGCCGCTGGAGAGCTTGTTGTACATGTCTTCGTTGCTGGAGAAGGTGGTGTAATTGACCTTGATCTTCTCTCCATAGTTCTCCTCATACCACGCCTCGAAAGCCTTGATGGTGTCCAGGCTGTCCTCGGAGCCGTCGGAAATGTACTCGCCCCAGTTGTACACGTTCAGGGTCTTGGCGCTGCCGCAGGCAGTCAGCATGGAGCAGAGGCCCAGCATCAGCGCGGCGGACAGCAGAACAGAGAGCAGTTTCTTCATTTCGTTTCCTCCTTAATTTGCTTGGTTTTTCGCTTTTTTCTTTTTGCGGGCTTCTTTGATGGCCTTGTCGGTATCGCTGTCCACCAGGTTGGACAGAGTCAGCAGAGCGAGGATCACAAAGAAGATGATGGTGGCAAGGGAATAGATGGTGGGCTTTACGGTCTTCTTGGTCATGCTGTAGATCAGCACCGGCAGGGTCTGGAAGCCGGGACCGGCGGTAAAGTAGCTGATGACGAAATCGTCCAGGGACATGGTGAAGGCCATGATCATGCCGGTAAGGATGCCGGGAAACAGCTCCGGGATCTCCACCTTGAGGAAGGCGCGGAAATGGGTGCAGCCCAGATCCATGGCGGCCTCGGGGAGAGACTTATCCATCTGCTGCAGCTTCGGCAGAACCTGCAGGATCACATAGGGCAGGCAGAAGGTGACGTGGGCGATCAGCATGGTCCAGAAGCTGAGGGAGTTGGAGAGACCGAAAAAGCGGCCCACAAACACGAACATCAGCATCAAGGAGATACCGGTGATGATGTCGGGGTTGATCATGGGGATGTTGGTCACGGTGTCAAGAGCGGCCCGCAGATACTTGCTGCGCAGGCGGAAAATGCCAACCGCGGCGGCGGTGCCCATGATGGTGGAGATCACGGCGGAGGCGACGGCAAGCACCAGAGTGTTTCGCACGGCCTCCAGAATGTTGGAGTTGTGGAACAGCTCTTCATACCACTGGAAGGAGAAGCCACTCATGACGGCGGTGCTGTTGCTGCCGTTAAAGGAGAACACGATCAGGATGACGATGGGGGCAAAGAGGAAGAGCAGGATCAGCGCCGTATACACTTTGGATAGGGTTTTCATCAGGCTCCCTCCTTATGCCACAGAGCGCTTGTTGGCCCGGTGCTGCAGCAGCGCCATGACCACCAGCAGCAGGATCATCATGATAAAGGCGATGGCCGCGGCGCCGTTAAAGTCGAAGTTGGTGTATTTTTCTTCGATCTCGTCGCCGATCAGCTTCATCTTGCCGCCCAGCTTCTGGGAAATGTAGAAGGTGCTGACAGATGGGATCAGGACCATGTTCACCCCGGAGATGACGCCGGGCAGGCTCAGCGGCCAGATGACCCGGCGCAGAACGCCGAAGCCGTTGCAGCCCAGGTCCCGGGCGGCTTCCAGCAGCTTATTGTCCATCTTGGCCATGACGGAATAGATGGGCAGAATCATGTAGGGCAGGTAATCGTACACCATGCCGATGATGACTGCCGTCTCCGTGCCGATCACGTGAATAGGCCCCAGCCCCAGCAGGGCCAGACCGCCGTTCAGGATTCCCTTGTCCTGGAGGATGACCATCCAGGCGTAGGTGCGGATCAGGAAGTTCATCCACATGGGGATCATAATGATGGTGATCAGAATGCTCTGAGTCCTGGGGGTGGCCCGGGCGATCCGATAGGCGAAGGGATATCCCAGCAGGAGGCAGATCAGCGTGGAGATCACGGCCAGCTTCAAAGAACGGCCGAATACCATCACGTAATAGGGAAGGGTCTCATCCTGGTTGATGCGATAGGTAAAGACGTTGCGGATGTTGTGTAGGGTGAAGTGCATCTGGCTGTCGGTAAAGGCGTAAAACGCGATGAAGAACAGGGGCACCACGATAAACAACACCGCCCACAGCGAGTAGGGGGCGAGGACCAGCCGCTGGATCAGGCTGCCTCTGGAGTTGGCGTTTTTCTTCATTCAGCGCGCTCGCTTTCTGCGTTCCCGGACGCATCCGTTTCGCCCAGCTCGCTCAGTTCCTCCAGGTGCGCTTCCTCCAGCTCGCCGATCTCGTCCAGCTCCATGGAGAAGGAGGAATAGTCGCCGAACATGCCGGAGTACTCGGACTTCTTCATGATGTGAATGGCGTCCGGCTCGATGTACAGACCGATATGCTCGTCCACGTCCACAAAATCGGTGGTCTGGATCATCCACTTGAAGCCGTTGATGTCCACGATGATCTCATAGTGGACGCCCAGGAAGGTGACGGAAGTGACCACGCCCTTCAGCATGCCCTTCTCCTCGGGGACGATATCCACGTCCTCGGGACGGACGACAACGTCCACCGGCTCTTTGAGTTCAAAGCCGCTGTCCACACAGTCGAACACATGGCCGGAGAAGCTGACCCGCTTATCCCGCAGCATCACGCCGTCCAGAATGTTGCTTTCGCCGATGAAGTCCGCCACAAAGGCGTTCTTCGGCTCGTTATAGATGTCGATGGGCGTGCCGATCTGCTGGATGCGGCCCTCGGACATGACCACCACGGTGTCGGACATGGACAGGGCCTCTTCCTGATCGTGGGTGACGAAGACGAAGGTGATCCCGGTGGCCTTCTGGATCTTTTTCAGCTCCTGCTGCATATCCTTTCGCAGCTTCAGGTCCAGGGCGGCAAGCGGCTCGTCCAGCAGCAGTACCTTGGGCTTGGAGACCAGGGCGCGGGCGATGGCCACGCGCTGCTGCTGCCCGCCGGAGAGGGAGTTGACGCCGCGCTTTTCAAAGCCGGACAGGGCCACCAGCTTCAGCATCTCGTTGACCCGCTCCTCGATCTCGTCCTTGGGCACCCGCTTTTCCCGCAGGGGGAAGGCCACGTTTTCGAATACGTTCAGGTGGGGGAAGAGGGCGTAGCGCTGGAAAACGGTGTTGACGTTGCGCTTATAGGGCGGAATGTCATTGATGCGTTCGCCCATGAAGATCACGTCACCCTGGTCGGCGGTCTCAAAGCCGCCGATGATGCGCAGGGTCGTGGTTTTGCCGCAGCCGGAGGGACCAAGGAGCGTGAGGAATTCATTATCATAAATGTCCAGATTGATGTTGTCCAGGACGGTTTCTCCGTCAAACGCTTTGCTGATGTTTTTCAGCTCGATGATCTTTTTCATGCCCGGCCCTCCAATAATGGTTATATGATGGCGAAAAGCGAAAAAGCTTTTTGCCGCGCAGCTTTGCTGCGCAGCAAAACAGCAGGGCTGTTTTGCCATATACTCATTGCAATGAGCATCGGGCGAATGATTTTGAGAATCATTCGCTGCCATCGAATTCTCGATTGATTTCGCCATCCGATGATCATTATAATCAAAAAAGATGACGTATGCGCAAAGCATACGTCATCTTGATACGACCATATTCGGCGCCGTCATGTTCGACCGGCACCCGGGTCACAATGGGTTTTAGAGTCTATATAGCAAAACACTTTTACTACTCTTATTGACCATTTCACAAGTTGTATGCTTCTCAAGCACTGGTTTATAGTAACCAACTTATAAAATTTGCGCTTTTAACGCAATCAATAAGGCAACAGAAGTTGCCGCCGCACCTGCGGAATTCGGCATTCGACCCGGCTGTCCGTGTGGCCTCAGCCCCGTTGGGGCGGTCGTTATCTTGCTTCGGATAAACTCTATCCAATTGAGACGACTCATTCTAACAAGTTTCCCTATCCTTGTCAAGGAAAAAGAAGAGCTAAATAAAATATGTAGGCTGCGCCTCAATAATCCACCTGCCAGAGAAATAGTCCCTGAGCCGGGGCGGTGGGCCCGGCCATACGACGATCCCGCGAAGCCAGGATCCGGCTCATCTCCTCCGGCTGACGCAGACCTTTGCCCACCTCCAGCAGTGTCCCCGTCAGGATCCGGACCATGTTGTAGAGAAAACCGCTGCCGGCATAGATCAGGCGCAGATCTGCACCATCCTTTTCGATCTGGATACTGCGCAGCTCCCGGACGGTGGATTTCTTCCCGGGCTTTGCCGAGCAAAAGGCGGCGAAATCATGCTCTCCGCATAAGAGCTCCGCCGCGCGGCGCATGGCGTCCAGGTCCAGGGACTCCGGTACGCAAGTGCGATATTTGCGCTCAAACACATCCGGGTCCCGGCTGTTCCAGATCCGATAGACATAGGTCTTGCCGACGCAGCTCAGCCTTGCGCGAAAACGGGGCGGCGCGATTTCCAGAGACAGCGCCCCGATGTCCTCCGGCAGATGGGCGCGCAGCCGGCGCAGCAGCTCCTCGGTCGAAAGCACTGTATCCGCCCGAAAGGAGCAGACCTGCTCCCGTGCATGAACCCCCGCGTCCGTGCGGCCGCTGGCCGCAAGCTCCACCGGCTGATCCAACAGACGACTAAGGATCGTCTCCAGTTTCTCCTGGATCGTCCCCGCGGTGTTGCCTTGCTTTTGCCAGCCCTTGTAGCGGGTGCCGTCGTAGCAGAGCTTCAGCATATAGTTTGGCATGGCGCCACCTCCCTGTTGTTGCGGTAGATGTTGCGTCAGATATTATAGCAAAAAGAAGTATGATCCCGCAAGTATGATGATGTGTCAATCGCTGATGACGCCGCCCGGTTGTTTTTACATTTTTTTAACTTTTGTGCTTTTCTACGCGCTATAATCGGTATATAATGATCAGGATAGAAAGACGGAGGGAGCAAGATGAACAAAAGAGCTCTGATTGTAGAGGATGACGCCAATATTGCCGAATTGCTGCGGCTGTATCTGGGCAGAGACGGCTTCGAAGTGATGATCGTTTCGGACGGCGCAAAGGCTGAAAACAGCTTTGATCTGTTTACGCCGGATCTGGTGCTTCTGGATATTATGCTGCCGGGGAAGGACGGCTGGCAGATTTGCCGGGACCTTCGCAAGAAGTCCCAGGTCCCCATCATTATGCTGACAGCGAAAGGGGAGACCTCCGACAAGGTCAACGGCCTGGAGATGGGCGCTGACGACTATGTGACCAAACCCTTTGAGGTGCGGGAACTGATGGCCCGCATCCACTCTGTGCTGCGGCGCTCCGACGGGGAAGGCCCCGCGGAAAAGAAGCTCAGCTATGATAAGCTGGTCATCAATCTGGATTCCTATGAACTGATCGTCGACGGGAAGAAAATCGACACGCCACCCAAGGAGATGGAGCTGCTGTATCATCTGGCGTCTTCTCCCAACCGGGTGTTCACCCGCAACCAGCTTTTGGACGAGGTCTGGGGGTTTGACTATTTTGGAGATTCCCGCACGGTGGACGTGCACATCAAGCGCCTGCGGGAAAAGCTGGAGGGAGTTTCCGAGAAATGGAGCCTTAAAACGGTCTGGGGCGTGGGCTACAAGTTTGAATTGATTTCGGACGGTCAGGGATGAAAAGCATTTATTTACGGACCTTCGTGGCCATCGCGGCGCTGGTTTCCATCTGCTTTCTGATCGTGGCCCTGTCTTTCGTGGGCCTCGGCAGACAGTTCGTGATCAGCGAGTACCGCAAGGACATGGAAAACGGCGCACGCGAGATCGCTCGGACAGCCTCTGCGATCTCCCAGACCGATACGCTGGACAGCTGGGTCCTGCGGATGAATGTATCCGCGGTCGCAAACGCCACAGGAAACCAGGTGTTTGTGACGGACCGGGACGGTATGGTCCTCTGCTGTTCGGATCATGACCCCGCCTGCGAGCACATCGGGCTTACGATCCCGCGGGAGATCCTTGCCTGCGCGGAGGAGGGGAAGCTGGAAAAGACCAGTGACCTGGGCGGTTTTTTCAAAACACGCCGTTATGTTGCTGCTCTTCCCATTCGCTCTGCCGGCGGCGAGCTGATCGGCTTTGTTTTCGTCAACAATCTTTCGGGCAACATGCTGGGCGCCTGGTCCACGTTTCTGGAGATCGCGGCGATCATAGCGGCCGTCGTTTTCTGCGCGGCGCTTGCAGTCACCATGGTGTATACCCGACACATGGCAAGGCCCCTGGATGAAATCGCTTCCGCGTCCAGAAAATTTGCCCGGGGCGATTTTTCGGTCCGCGTCAAGCAGACAGAGGATCCTACCGACGAGATGGGCGCGCTGATCGAGTCTTTCAACAAAATGGCGGACTCTCTAGAGCAGGCGGAAAAGCGCAGGAGTGAGTTTATCGCGAATATTTCGCATGAGCTGCGAACGCCCATGACCACCATCTCCGGCTTTGCCGACGGGATCCTGGACGGGACCATTCCGCAGGATAAGCAGGAGAAATATCTGCGCTCGATCCGGGATGAGACCAGGCGGCTTTCCCGCCTGGTGAGGGAGATGCTCAGCGTGTCTCAGGCCAGGGCCAAGGCGGCTGATCCCTCCAGCAGAACGAATTTTGACCTGACCGAGTTGGTGCTGCAGATCCTGCTGAGCTTTGAGAGCAGGGCCACCAAGAAGGGCCTGGACGTGGATCCGCAGCTCCCCGATGACCACCTGATGGTCCACGCGGACAAGGACGCCATCACGCAGGTCATCTACAATCTGCTTGACAACGCCGTGAAGTTTGCAGACCGGGACAGCTGCCTGGTGCTGCGGCTCTATAAGGACAACGGAAAGGCCTATGTCTCCGTGAAGGATCAGGGCGAGACGATCCCGCCGGATGACCTGCCTTTTATCTTTGATCGCTTTCATAAGTCGGACCGTTCCCGCAGCCTGGACAAGGACGGGGTCGGCCTGGGACTGTATCTGGTCAAGACCATCATCAACAGTCATGATGAGGATATTGCGGTCAAAAGCGAGAACGGCATGACGGAATTTGTATTTACCCTGCCGCTTGCCACATAAAATAGTGAAATCTGAGTGAATATAGGGGATGCTGTATGAGCGATATGAATTGGTATGAAACGGACAACTGGTATGAGCCCTTATCCGTACGGGACCCGAACAAAACAGAAAAAGCCGCTCCTGTGAAAAAAAGCAAATGGAGAAGGCTTCTCCCGATCCTGGCAGGTCTGCTTTTTGTCGCGCTGATCGTTGGTTCCGCGCTGCTTTTCGCTCCCGGAGCCAGTCAGGATCTGCAGATCCCGGTTCCGACTCCCGGGAGCAATCCTTCCGACGGGAACACCATTCCGGTTTTCCCCGATGAAGACGAAAGCATGCCAAAGGATAAGGATTCGTTCTTCCAGGGCTATTATGACGTGATCGATACTTCTGAGGTCCAGGTCAATATTCCCAAGGGAGAGTTGCCGGCATCCTTTGCACTGAAATTGCAGGAGGCAAAAGGCGAGGAACTGAGCCTGCAGGAGCTCTATGAAAAGTGCTCCCCCTCCATCGTTGCCATTTCCGGATACGTCACCGGCAAAGTCGGCTACAACTGGGGCACCGGAATCATTCTCTCTGAGGATGGCCTGATCCTGACCAATACCCATGTGCTCGAGGACTGCGATCGGGCGACCGTTACGCTTTTTGACGACCGGGAGTTTGAAGCGGTCCTGATCGGCGCGGACACCATCAGCGACATCGCTGTGCTCAAGATCGAAGCAGCCGGCCTGCCCGCAGCGGAATTCGGGGAGAGCGGCAGCTTGGTGGTGGGTGACAGGGTCGCAGCCATCGGCAACCCCCTGGGCGAGACCTTCCGCAGCACTCTGACGGATGGCATCATCTCTGCCATCGCCCGCGGCATCAGCTATAAGGGCCGCAGCATGACGCTGCTGCAGACCAACACCGCGCTGAATGAAGGCAACTCCGGCGGCGCCTTGTTCAACATGCATGGGCAGGTGGTCGGCATCACCAACATGAAAATGCTCTCTTCCGGCATCGAGGGCATCGGATTCGCGATCCCGTCCTCAACTGTGCGAGAGGTCGTCAACAGCATCGTTGTGAACGGTGAGGTTCGCGGCCGTCCTTCCATTGGCATCACGGTAGGCGCCATTCCTCCCGAGGCGATGAGTGAGTATGATATCCCCAGCGGCTTGTATATCTCTGATGTGATCGAGAGCTCCGACGCCTACGCCAAGGGCGTACGAAAGGGCGATATCCTGCTGGAAGTCAACCACACGCCTGTCACCACCACAGCCGAGGTGAGCGACATCAAGAGCGCCTTTGACGTAGGGGACAGCATGATCTTCACCATCTGGCGGGACGGGAAGACCTTTGAGGTCGAAGTCCTTTTAATGGACACCAACGACCTTTACCGTTAGGCGATTTCTGAAAGAGAACGGAGCGTTTTTGAAGCTCCGTTCTCTTTTGCTCAAAATGTCGAATAAGGTCAGGCTGTTTTCGAATAGGATTGCCCCGGGGTGATAAAATGATCGAAACAGCCTGGCTTCTGCTCCTCAACAGCATGTTCTGGATGCTCCGGGTCGCACCCGGCGCGTCCTTCCCCAAACCGCTGAAAAGCGCCGAGGAAAAGGAATACCTGGACCGTTGGGCCCAAGGGGACCTGGAGGCGCGAAATCTCCTGGTTGAGCACAATTTGCGCCTGGTCGCCCATATCGTCAAGAAATACTACGCGCAGGCTGAGGACGTGGAGGACCTGATCTCTATCGGGACGGTAGGACTCATTAAGGGCATCAACACTTACAAGGCGGATAAGGGCGTAAAGCTTTCCTCTTACGTGAGCCGCTGCATCGAAAACGAGATCCTGATGACCTTTCGGGGAAACCGGAAAAACGCAGGAGACGTCAGCCTGTCGGAAGCCTTGGACGTGGAAGAGGAGGGCGGAGGCCTGTCCTTTATGGACGTGATCGCCCAGGACGAGGACCTTTCCGAGCGGATCGGCACAGCGGAGATCTGCAAGAAACTGCGCAGCGCTGTGAACACGGAGCTGACGGAGCGGGAGGCCAAGATCATTCGGATGCGTTACGGATTGGATGGAGCCGAGGAGATGACACAACGGCAGGCAGCGGAGCACTTTGGCATCAGCAGAAGCTATGTATCCCGCATCGAGAAGCATGCGCTGCAAAAGCTGCGCCTTGCGCTGGGCGAAGAAGCAAAACCCACATGAAGGAAGAAACGGGTCATTCAGCCGCAGGTGTTTATCAGGTGGGGGATGCCGCTTCGAATCGTTCTTGAAATGCGCAATGAATGGTGCTATAATAGAGCAAAACAAGAGCTTTTTGGTACTACAGAGAGGCAGGTGACTGCGGTTGAACTGGAGAAAAATGTTCTGGCTCGTTTCCATGGGGATGCTGAGCCTGCTGCTGTTCGCGCTCGTGCATGCCCGCAGTGAGACGCTTTCCAATGTGCCGGACAATTATCATCCCGATGCCGTCCAAGTGGAGCCAACGTCCATCGCCTCACCCACACCGGATCCGATCACGGATCCCTGGCCAGATATTGACATCAATCTTCCCCAATACGCCATGGTCAACAGCTCAAAGCTCCTGGCGTCTTCCTATTCGCCCGACGTCTCTGTTATTGACGGGACCTGGAACATGATGTTTGACACGGCTGCCCTTCCGCAGCTGGAGGCCATGCTGCAGGATCTGCGGGATGCAGGCTTTGGCGTCTACGTGGGCGGCGCCTACCGGTCCTACTCCTATCAGAAGCAGAGATTTGACGGAAAATGCTACAATATCGCCTTGGAAATGGGGATCGAAGGGAAAGAGATCTGGCTGCTTCCCGAGTATCAGGCGGCCGTAGAGGAAGCAAAGAAATACACCATGGAGCCCGGTGCCAGTGAGCATCAGTTGGGTCTTGCCGTCGATCTGTATGACCGGCAGTATGTTGCCCAGACCTACAGCCACATGAATCAGAAGTTCTATGAGTATCTGGATTCCATCTGTGCCAAATACGGCTTTATCAAGCGATATCCCACCAGAAAGCTTTTGCTCACCGGCTGGGATGAGCCATGGCATTATCGCTACATTGGGGTTGAGGCGGCGACCTTTATTATGAACAATAATCTCTGCTACGAGGAGTTCTACGCCCATTACGTCCCCGGATTTGAATATTAAGCACCAGGCGGCGGCAAGTCCATTGCCGCCGCCTGTGTTATCGGTAGGTTTTCTTGCTGTTTTGACATGTAAATATCCAATATCTTGCAAAAAAGGCTTGCATTCATCGCAATATAGTGGTATACTCACGCAGTAAGGTGAATGGTTTATTGGAGAGTGGGTTGCGGCCCACTCTTTTTTCGGGACTTTTTGATATTGCAGAAAGGGTATACCATGAGTAAGATCACGGATAAAGTGTTTGAGCTTGCCAGACCTGTGGTGGAGGAAGAGGGCTGCTCGCTGTGGGATGTGGAATACCTGCGGGAGGCAGGCACCTGGTATCTGCGCGTCTACATTGATAAGGACGGCGGCGTCTCCATTGACGACTGTGAGCGGATAAGCCGCCGGCTGGATCCGATCCTGGACGAGGCGGACCCGGTCCCCGAAAGCTATGTGTTTGAAGTCGGCTCCGCCGGCGCGGAGCGGGAGCTGAAGCGCCCCTCGGACTTTGAGCAGTTTCTGGGCCACGAAGTGGAAGTCAGGCTCTACAAGCCCTTGAACGGGTCCAAATCCTATGTGGGAAAGCTGGACGAATACCGGGACGGTGCGGTGAGCATCACTTCTGCGTCCGGCCCCATGGAGTTTGCCCCCGAACAGATCGCGCAGGTCAGACTGCACGTCTCGTTTTAAAAGAATAAACATGTTTCATGCATAGAATGGAGAGTTACAAATGAACGCAGAATTCTTTGAAGCCATCGAGGCCATCGAAAAAGAAAAGGGCATTCCCCGCGGTTACATGTACGATAAGATCAAGCAGGCCATGCTGGCCGCTTTCCGCCGCGACAATCCCGAGTGTGAGGATAATGTCGCCATCGACCTGGATGAGGAAAAGTACCGGATCGAGATGTATGTGAGCAAGACCGTGGTCGACCAGGTGGAAGATCCCAGCCACGAGATCAACCTGGAGGCCGCCAAGAAGATCAGCCGCCGCGCAAAGCTCGGCGACACGGTGAATATCCCCGTGGAGACCAAGAAGTTCGGTCGGATCGCCGCACAGCAGGCCAAGCAGATCATCACCCAGGGCATCCGTGAGGCGGAGCGCGGGATCATCTATGAGGAGTTCACGTCCAAGGAGCATGAGATCCTGACCGGCGTGGTTTCCCATATCGAGCCCAGAAACGGCAGCGTATCCATCCGCATCTCCTCCAACAGCGAGTTTACGGACGCCATGCTCTCTCCCGGCGAGCGCATCAAGACCGAGGAACTGAAAGAGGGGGACCGCATCAAGGTCTATGTGGTGGAGGTCCGCAACTCCAGCCGCGGCCCGCAGGTCCTGATCAGCCGTACCCATCCCGGCCTCGTCAAGCGCCTGTTTGAGTTGGAGGTCCCCGAGATCTTTGACGGCACGGTGGAAATCAAGTCCATCGCCCGCGAAGCCGGCAGCCGCACCAAGATGGCGGTCTGGTCCGCGGACCCCAATGTTGATCCCATCGGCTCCTGCGTCGGCCCCAAGGGCGGCCGCGTTGCCAGCATCGTCAACGAGCTGGGCGGCGAGAAGATCGACATCGTCAAGTACAGCGAGATCCCTGAGGAGTATATTGCGGCTGCGCTCTCTCCCTCTGAAGTCGTCAGTGTGACCATGCTGGAGGACGGCAAGAGCTGCAGGGTCATCGTGCCCGACAATCAGCTTTCCCTTGCCATCGGTAAGGAGGGCCAGAACGCCCGTCTGGCTGCGAAGCTGACCGGTTACAAGATCGACATCAAGCCCGTCAGCGAAGCCTGATTAGTTTTCAGTTTTCAGTTTTTAGTTTTCAGGGGCAGTGCTTGCGCAGTTTTCGGAGCTTGCGACGGAAACGGAGCGCAGCGAGCTTCTTTAATCATCCTCGAACAAACAAAATCAAAGCCAAACGAAGTGGGTTTGATTTTGAGAGGAAGAAGGAGGGAGCGGAGGCGCAGTTTTCGGAGCTTGCGACGGAAACGGAGCGCAGCGAGCTTCTTTAAGCATTCTCGAATAAACAAAATCAAAGCCCAACGAAGTGGGTTTGATTTTGAGAGGAAGAAGGAGGGAGCGGAGGCGCAGTTTTCGGAGCTTGCGACGGAAACGGAGCGCAGCGAGCTTCTTCTGACGAAAGGTGGCAGCGTGATGCAGAAAACGATCCCTATGCGGCAATGCCTCGGCTGCCGCGAAATGAAACCGAAGAAAGAATTGATCCGTGTGGTGCGTTCTCCGGAAGGGGAGATCAGCCTTGATTTTCGGGGAAAGGCCAACGGAAGGGGCGCTTATGTGTGCCCGAATTCGGATTGTCTGAAAAAGGCGATCCGGGGCAGAGCCCTGGAGAAAGCCTTTTCTTCGGCGATCCCGGATGAAGTATATGATCGCCTGCGCGAAGAAATGGAGCGGGGCGAATGAACGAAAAGATTCTTGGCCTTTTGGGCCTGATGCGCCGTGCAGGCGCCATCGCGCTTGGTGAGGACAACAGCCTCGAAGCGATCCGCGACGGGAAAGGGAAGATCCTGATCCTTACGCACGACGTGTCTGATAACGCCCGCCGCAGGGCGGAGAACGCAGCGTCCGGCCGCAATGTGGAAACTGCCGAGCTGCCGGCTTCCAGAGAGGAACTGGGCAAAGCGCTCGGGATGAGCGCCTGCTCCGTGGCTGTTGTGACGGATCTTGGCTTTGCCGATGCGCTGGCCAGGCTTCTTGCAGCGGAGAATCCCGGGCAGTATGGCGAGCTTGCGGAAAGAGTGCTTGCGCGCCGGGAGAAAGCGGACAGGAGAAAGGCACAAAAGGGAAAGAAACGAGTAGGTACAAGGAGGACTAACGTATGAGTATGATCAAGTATCGCGTACATGAGGTGGCAAAGGATTTCGGCGTTGCATCCAAGGTGATCTCCCAGATCCTGACAGACTATATTGCGCCGCCGAAGAACCATATGCAGGTCCTGGAGAATCCTGAGTTGGACGTGATCTTTGAATATATGACCCAGCACAATCAGGTGGCGAGCCTGGAGGAGATCTTCAAGGTGACTCCGGCGGAGAAAGCGGCCGAGAAGCCTGCTGAGACGAAGTCCCAGGAGAAGTCTGCCACGGCGCAGGCCCAGACAAAGGGCGGCGCAAAGCCCTCTCCCGCTGCAGCCGCGCAGACTGCACCCGCAGCCGCTGCGCAGCCCCGGCAGGAGAAGAAGGAGAAGCCCCATGTGCCGCGCCAGGTGGCGGAGAAGCGTGTGGTGGATACCCGCGGCGGTTCTGCGGTCAATATTGAGAAATACAACGAAAAATTTGAAGACATGGGCGACGCCAAGGTTGGCAACAATAACAACATGCGCCGCGGCAACAAAGAAAAGATCCAGAACAAGAACAAGCAGCGCGGCCAGCAGCCTTCCAACAAGCGCCGCCAGGAAGAGCGGGACAAGATGCAGCGTCTGCAGCTGGAGATCGCCCGCAAGCAGCAGCTCAAGGTGGAGATCCCGGAAGAGATCTCCGTGGGAGAACTGGCCAGCCGCATGAAGAAGACCGCCTCTGAGGTCATCAAGCAGCTGATGAAGCTGGGCGTGTTCGCTTCCGTCTCCGAGATCATCGATTATGATACCGCGGCTTTGGTCGCTATGGAGCTGGGCTGCAAGGTGGAGAAGGAAGTCATCGTCACCGTGGAAGAGCGGCTGATCGACGACCATGAGGACAAACCCGAAGATCTGGTGCCTCGCGCCCCCGTTGTTGTCGTCATGGGTCACGTGGACCACGGCAAGACCTCTCTGCTGGACTATATCCGTCATGCGAACGTGGCCTCCGGCGAGGCCGGCGGCATTACCCAGCATATCGGCGCCTACACCGTGGAGATCAACGGCAGCCCCATTACCTTCCTGGATACCCCGGGCCATGAAGCCTTTACCTCCATGCGCGCCCGCGGCGCCATGGTCACGGACGTTGCCATCCTGGTGGTTGCGGCGGACGATGGCATCATGCCCCAGACCATTGAGAGCATCAACCACGCCAAGGCCGCCGGGATCCCGGTGGTTGTGGCCATCAACAAGATGGATACGGTCGGCGCCAATCCCGAGCGCATCAAGCAGCAGCTGACCGAATATGACCTGGTCTCCGAGGAATGGGGCGGCGATACCATCATCGTCCCCATCTCCGCCAAGACCGGTATGGGTATTGACGAGCTGCTGGAGAACCTGGTCGTTCTGGCCGAGGTCCAGGAGCTGAAGGCCAATCCCAACCGTGCGGCCAAAGGCACCGTCATCGAGGCCCGCCTGGATAAGGGCCGCGGCCCCATCATGACCGTCCTGGTGCAGAACGGCACCTTGAAGCTTGGCGATATCATCATTGCCGGCACCGCTGTTGGCCGTGTCCGCACGATGATCAACGACAAGGGCCAGCGTGTGACCACCGCCGGACCCTCCACCCCGGTGGAGATCTCCGGCCTCAGCGAGGTCCCCAGCGCCGGCGACATTTTCAACGCCGTCGCGGATGAGCGTATGGCCCGTGAGCTTGCAGAGGAACGTCGGATCAGCCAGAACACCAACGCCATGCCCGGCGCCAAGAAGGTCAGCCTGGAGGATCTGTTCAGCCAGATCCAGGCGGGCGAGATGAAGACCCTGAACCTGATCGTCAAGGCCGACGTGCAGGGCTCTGCGGAGGCGGTCAAGACTTCGCTGGAGAAGATCTCCAACGACGAGGTCCGGGTCAAGGTCATCCACAGCGCCGTGGGCGCCATCAACGAGAGCGACGTGATGCTGGCCGCCACCTCGGGCGCCATCATTGTGGGCTTCAACGTGCGTCCCGACAACGCCGCCCGTGACAGCGCCGTGCGCAGCAACGTGGATATGCGCATGTACCGCGTCATTTACGACTGCATCAACGAGATCGAAGCCGCCATGAAGGGCATGCTGGCGCCCAAGTTCAAGGAAGTCGTCATCGGCCACGCCGAGGTACGCGAGACCTACAAGGTCTCCAAGGTGGGCACGGTCTGCGGCTGCTACTGCACCGACGGCAAGATCCAGCGCGGCTGCGACGTGCGTGTCCTGCGGGACAATATCGTTATCCACGAGGGCAGCCTGGCCTCCCTCCGCCGTTTCAAGGATGACGTCAAGGAAGTCGCCAGCGGCTACGAGTGCGGCATGCAGGTGGAGAAGTTCAACGACATCAAGGTCGGCGACATTATCGAGTGCTTCGTGATGGAGCAGATCAAAGACTGATAGAGGATACGTTCAAGAAAGCCGTAGGGGCGACCTTTACGGTCGTCCATTGACGGGGCGGCCTTGGGCCGCCCCTGCAACGCAAAAGGAGAAAACCATGCCATCCAATAAACTTGCAAGAACCAATGACGATATTCAGTTCGTCCTTTCCAGGCTGATCCCCCAGGTGAAGGATCCCCGGGTCCAGCAGGGGATGATCAGTGTGACCCGCGTGGAGACCACCGGCGATCTGCGCTACGCCAAGGTCTGGCTCTCGGTGCTGGGCCTGGAGGACGAAAAGGAGTTCAAGAAGGGACTCAAATCCGCGGCCGGATGGCTGCGGCATGAACTGGGCCAGGCGATGACGCTGCGCTACACTCCGGAGCTTGTCTTTGAAGTGGATCACAGCATCGAATACGGCGCGCATATCAATCAGGTCATCAACTCCCTGGACATCCGTCATGACGAGGAAGAGAGCGATGAAGGCTGAAAGCTGCGCTGCGCTTTTGAAAGCGCAGGATCGGATCCTCTTGGTCACTCACCGCAACCCGGACGGGGACACCATGGGCAGCGCCGCCGCGCTCTGCTCCGCGCTGCGCCGCTGCGGCAAAACGGCGTATCTATACCCAAACCGGCAGGTGATCACAAAGCTCCTGCCGTTTGTGGAGCATTATTTTGCTCCTGCGGAGTTTGCTCCGGATTATGTGATAACTGTCGATGTGGCGACGGAAAAGATGTTCGCTGACGGATTTTCCGGTGCTGTGGACCTCTGCATCGACCACCACCCCAGCAACAGTCACTATGCCGCGGATGAACTGATCGACCCGGACAGGGCCGCAACAGGGGAAATCGTGCTGGATGTGATCCGCGCCCTCTGCGTCTCACTTACCAAGGATGAGGCAGACCTTCTTTATATTGCGCTTACCACAGACTGCGGCTGTTTTCAATATGCCAATACCGATGCCCACGCCCTGCGCACGGCGGCGGAGCTGTTGGAGGCGGGCGCGGACAACAGCCGCCTGAACCAGCTTTTCTTCCGCAAGGTCTCCGCTGCGAGGCTCAAGCTGGAAGGTCTGATCTATAACAGCATGAGCTTTTATAAGGACGGGAAGGTCGTATTTGCCATCGTCACCGACGATATGCTGACTCAGGCCGGCGCCACCGAGGACGACTGCGACGATCTGGCCGGGCTTGCGGGTCGTGCCGAGTGTGGAAGCGTCAGCATCACGATCCGTGACTGGCCGGGCGGCGCCAGTAAGGTGTCCGTTCGCTCAGGCGCGGATTTCGACAGCTGCGCGCTTTGCGCACGCTTTGGCGGCGGCGGTCACAAGATGGCGGCCGGCTGCAATCTCCCGGTACCGCCTCTTGCGGCGCGGGAGCTGCTGCTGGAGGCGATCGACGAGGTCTGGGCATGAACGGCATTTTGCTGATCGATAAGCCCGCCGGCTGGACCAGCAGCGATGTGGTCGCCAAGCTCCGCGGCGTTCTCCATGAGCGGCGGATCGGGCATTCCGGCACCCTTGACCCCATGGCCACCGGGCTGCTGGTGGTGTTTGTGGGCCGTGCCACCCGCGCGGTGGAATTTGCCGAGGCCCAGGAAAAGCAGTATCTGGCCGGGCTGCGGCTGGGGCTTGTCACCGATACGCAGGACACCACCGGGAAGCGGATCGGCGGAGAGAGCAGGGAAGTGACGGAAGAAGAGCTTTCCGGCGTTTTGGCTGGATTTCGCGGAGAACTCCTGCAGATCCCGCCCATGTATTCCGCCATCAAGATCGGCGGAAAAAAGCTCTATGAGATCGCCCGTCGGGGCGGAGAAGTGGAGCGTAAGCCCCGGAAGATCACCATTTCCGAACTGGAGCTTATGGGCCGGGAAGGAGAGGATTATTCCCTGCGGGTGACCTGCTCCAAGGGAACCTATATCCGTACCCTCTGCCACGACATCGGTCAGACGCTTGGCTGCGGCGGGTGTATGAGCTCCCTGCGCAGGACACGTGCCGGGATCTATTCCCTGTCCGATGCGCACAGACTGGAAGATGTCCAGGCCGCTGCAGAGCAGGGGGCAGCAGAGACTCTGCTTCTTTCGATCGATTCGCTTTTTGCCGATCATCCCGTGCTGCGGGTCGGCGAAAGAGAAGAAGCAAGGATCCGCAACGGCAATTCGATCCCCGCCGCTGTGCCCGATGGAGTGTACCGTGTCTACGGTCCCCGGGGCGATTTTCTCGCTTTGGATAAGGTTGAAGGACGGGAAATGAAAACAATCAAGAGCTTTTTTGAGGTCTGAACATATGTCTGAGGAAAAAAGAGTCATAGCCCTCGGCTTTTTCGACGGAGTCCATATCGGCCACGGAGCGCTGCTCCGGCGTACCAAGGAACGCGCCGCGGAGCTTGGGATAATGCCATCGGTGCTGAGCTTTGACGTGCACCCGGATACGCTGGTGTTCGGCAAAGAAGTGCCGCTCATCAACAGCGCCATCGGCCGGGAGGAGATCATCCGCCGCTGTTACGGGATCGATAATGTGGTCTTTATTCATTTCAATCAGCGGGTGATGCGGATGGACTGGCAGGAGTTTCTCGCTTCGCTGATCCAGGAGCTGAAGGTCTGCCATATCGTTGTGGGGCATGACTTCTGCTTTGGTTATAAGGGACTGGGCACAGCGGCGCGGCTCAAGGAATACTGCGCCTCTCATGGCTTGGGCTGTGACGTGATCCCTCCGGTGATGCTGGACGGCCAGATCGTCAGTTCCACGCGCATTCGGGAGCTGATCGCCGCGGGAGAGATTGAGGAGGCCAACCGCTGGCTGGGGCATCCGCATACGCTGGCCGACACGGTCCACTCCGGCTATCATCTGGGCAGAAAGCTGGGCACCCCTACCATCAACATGTATTTCCCGGACGGGGTGATCGTGCCCCGGCACGGCGTCTATGCCAGCAAGGTCTATCTGGAAGACGGCGCATCCCACGTGGCGGTGACCAATGTGGGCGTTCGTCCCACCGTGGGCACAGACAATCGAGTCAGCGTGGAAAGCCACCTGCTCAACTATTCCGGCAATCTCTACGGCCGACAGGCCAGAGTGGAGTTTTACGCTTTCCTGCGCGGCGAAGAAAAGTTTGAGAGCTTTTCTGCCCTCTCCGAGCAGATCCACCGGGATGCCGAGGCCGCAAAAGCCTGGTTTGCCAATGAAAAGCTCGCCTCAACCAACGGTTGAGACGAGCTTTTTCCCAATTCAACGAACGTTTTATTGGCATTTTTGCGCTTTTTGTGTACCATCAAGCCAACAAAACAAAGGAGGCAACCACCATGAATGAGATCATCGGCAACAACATTATGATCCTTCGCAAGGAGCATGGACTGACCCAGGAGCAGCTTGCCAATGCCCTGGGGATCTCCTATCAGGCAGTCAGCAAGTGGGAGACGGGCAACGCCTGCCCGGATATCTCCACGCTTCCGCTGCTGGCAGACCTGTTCTCTGTCAGCGTGGACCAGCTGATCGGACGTGTGCCGCTGATGGGGCAGACAGAGGAATTTCCGGAGAATCCGCAAGAGCAAGCCGTGCATTTTTCTGAAGGACTGCCATGGCCGGATGACAACTGCTTCTATGCCGTGCTGTACCATGGCCACGAGCTGATTGGGAATTTGGCCGCAGATCCGGAATTGGAAGCTGCGGCGAAGCATTTTGTCTTCCAATATGAGGGACCGGCTCAGAATATAGACAGCGATTTCTCCGTAGAGGTCGAAGGGGAAGTTTTCGGCGCTGTAACTGCGGGCCGCGACGTAAACTGTGATAACGTTGGCGACAGCGTATGCGCCGGCCGTGATGTAAACTGTGATTGCGTGGGCGGGGGCGTGGAAGCCGGCGGCAGCGTCGACTGTGACGATGTGGGCGGCAGCGTTAGCGCGGGAATGAATGTAGACTGCGACGATGTGGGCGGTGATGTGACTGCCGGTATGACGGTGCGGTGCGACGACGTTTCCGGAAAAGACAGCGCAGGTTTCTCTTCCGTGGGAAAAAACTTTGTTCCGAACATGGACAAAATGTCCTCCTTTGGTGAGCAGCTTGGAAAGCGGATCTCTGCGGCAGTCCAAAAGGCGATAGAGTTCGGAAGCAAAGACGAAAAAGATTCAGACTAAAGAGAAAAAGAACCCGAGGGCGTGATCAGCTCCCCCGGGTTCTTCATGTAGATCTTACTGCTTGCTGGCGGGGCGGTTTTTGCGAGTGGAATGACCGCGGCCGCGACGGCGGGACTGGGCGGACTTGCCCTTATAGAAATCCTGCATGTCTGTGTCTGCCTGATAGACCAGCTTGTTGGCGGTCCAGCTGCCGTTTACCGGGTCCTTGCGGAAGCGGACGCGGGAGAGATAGGCCCCATGCTCTTCACAGCTGAACAGGTTCATATAGCGCTGATCGCCCTGGTTGACCCAGCGCACTCCCTGCAGGGCTTTTCCGCAGACTGGGCAGAGAAGCCCCTCCAGCCGTTCGTCAACAAATGCGGCGGCTTTGCTCTCAAAGCCCTCATAGCTCTCATGGAGCAGTGCGTCGGGCCCGGCGTTTTCTGCGGCGGGCTTGTAGTTGGGCATCCTGGCTGCCAGGATCTTTCCCGCCTCCGGATAGAGGCGCAGACCCTCTTTCATGTCCAGAAAGGTGCTGACAAGCGCGGTATTATAGGCGTCGCCCAGAGCGTCGTGGGCAACGCGGGTCTGCTCAATGTCGAAATGCTCCATGGCGCTGGCAAGAGACTTCTGGTTCTTGTCGCCGCCGGTCTGGAGATTATAGATGAGCTGGAGGTTGATCCACCCGGCGATCCAGTCCCAATCCAGGTCATGGATGATGATGTTCTGCTCCAGGATCCCCTGGTCGTCACAGCCCCAGGTCAGGAAGGTCACGTCGTCCCCGCACCAGGCGCGAAACTGCTCCAGCGCGTCGGCAAAACCGACGCCGTGGGCCAGGCGCTCTTTATCAAAGCCGGTGATCTTTTTGACCTTATAATGCATGCGCCGGAAGTAGACGGGCTTGACGTCGATGGTGAACTCCTCGGCGGGCCGCATGTTTTCATCCAGCTTCACCGCGCCGATCTCAATGATCTCGCCGCGCAAATGGATGGGCAATTTGTTGAAAACGGAGGACTTGGAGCTCATGGCCTGGTTCCACTCCAGATCCACCACTACGTAATTCATATCGGTTTCCTCTTCAGTTCGAATTTACCGTGACAGTATAGCATATCCCCGCGCTGAATGCACGACTTTTTTTCGGAAAAGCGCAAGTTATTCTTTTGCATCCTGCACTTTCATATGGTATACTCGCAGCATGGAGGAAGAAACATGAAGAATATGACGCTTGCTCTTGCCGCCAAAGCCTGCATCGGCAGACTTTGCGGCGTGTTTCATGAGAATACGGAACTTCGGCATGCGGTGATCGACAGCCGTGTGGTGGAACCGGGCGATCTGTTTGTAGCCTACAAGGGTGAACGGGTGGACGGTCATGACTACATCGGCGCTGCCTTTGACCGCGGCGCGGCCTGCTGTCTGGCTCAGCGTGTCCCGGAAGGGGAGACCCGGCCCATTTTGCTGGTGGACGATGTGCAGAGAGCTCTCGAGCAGATCGCGGAGGCCTATCGTACCACGCTTTCTATCCCGCTGGTAGGCATCACCGGCAGCGTGGGGAAGACCTCAGCCAAAGAAATGATCGCCGCTGTCCTGGAGCAGCGCTTTCGGGTGCTGAAGACCGATAAGAATCTCAACAATCAGATCGGCGTCCCCATGACCATTTCCCGCATCGAGCCGGAACATGAGGCTGCCGTGGTGGAAATGGGAATTTCAGATTTCGGTGAAATGCGGGCTTTGACCCGGATCGCCCGGCCCACCATCGGCGTTTTTACCGTGATCGGGCATGCACATCTTGAATTCCTGCATGATCGTCAGGGCGTGTTCCGCGCCAAGACCGAGATGCTGGAGAGCATGCCGGCGGACGGCGTCGTTCTGGTAAACGGAGACGACGATCTGCTGCGGGACTTGAACTGCCCCCAGAAGAAGCTGAGCTTTGGCCTTGGTGAGAACTGCGATTTTCGCGCGGAGGATCTGACGCTGGGCGAGGACGGCTGCATGCGCTGCACGATCGTGCATGACGGGAAGAGGATCCCTGTGACCATCCCGGCCTACGGCCAGCATATGATCTATGCGGCCTTGGAAGGCGCAGCTGTGGGGACGGTATTGGGCCTTTCCCAGCGGGAGATCGCGGATGGCATCGCATCCTACGAAACTGTGGGACGGCGCTCCGCTGTTTCGGAGACCGGGAAGATCACCCTTGTAGACGACAGCTACAACGCCAATCCCGATTCAGTCAAATGCGGCATCGATTCTCTGCTGGACCTCTCCGGGCGCCGGGTCTGCATCCTGGGCGATATGCTGGAGCTTGGACCCGGGGAAAGGGAAATGCACCGGGACGTGGGCGAATATGCTGCACGCAAGGGGATCGATCTTGTCCTGTGCAGCGGTCCGCTGGCCACAGAGATCGCCGAAGGCGCGGGGGATCGGGGAAAATGGTTCCCCAGCAGCCAGGATCTGATCGCGGCACTGCCGGAGCTGATCCATAAGGGAGACAGCGTCCTGGTCAAGGCTTCCCGCGGGATGCATTTTGAGCAGATTGCGGAGGCGCTGAAATGTCTGTGACGAAACCCGCCGTCCTGATCGACCTGGACAACACGATCCTGGATTTTGACTGGGCCGAGAAACGCGCTCTGACCGCCGCTTTTCGGGAGGTGGGGATTGAGGCAGATCCGCAGCTTCTGGCTCGATATAATGCTATCAACCGCCTGCAGTGGGAACTCTTGGAGGACGGCCTGTTGACAAGAGAGCAGGTCCTTTTACGCCGCTTTGAGATCCTGTTTGAGGAAAAAGGGATCCGGGCATCTGCCGCAGGCGTGGGGGAGCGTTATGAAGCACTGCTGGCTGACGGCTATCATTTTCTTCCCGGAGCGGAAGAGCTCCTGCAAACGATTTCCGGCAGATACAGGCTGTACCTAGCCTCCAACGGTTCTGCGTCGGTTCAGGCGGCACGTATTGCAAGCTCCGGCATCGGCAGATTCTTTGACGGAATCTTCATCTCGGAAGAATTGGGCGCTGACAAGCCGACGAAAGATTATTTCTGCAGGTGCTTTGCGAATATCCCCTCGTTTGATCCTGAGCGGGCCTTGATGGTTGGCGACAGCCTTACATCCGATATTCGCGGGGGGATCAATGCCGGGATCCGTACCTGCTGGTATAATCCCAGCGGGCGCGCACCGGATCGGGAGATCCGCCCGGACTATGAGATCCGTTCCCTCGGCGAGCTTCCGCCGCTGCTGGAACGTTTGTTTTATCAAGGAGAAGAGCAGGATGCTTGATCTGCCCGTTTTGCGTGAATTGAATCTGTTGTCCCTGACGCTCCGGATCCTGCTTGCCGCGGTGATCGGTGGCTTTCTCGGTCTTGATCGGGAACGAAAAGGCCGCGCAGCCGGCTTTCGTACCTACATGCTGGTTTCCATGGGCGCCGCTATCACCATGATCCTGAGCCAGTATCTGGATCTGATGCTTTCTACAGCGTGGTCAGATGCATTTGAGACGGTCGGAAGACGGACAGACGTTGTCCGCCTGGGCGCCCGGGTCATCAGCGGGATCGGTTTTCTCGGCACCGGGACCATTCTCATAACCTCCCGCAACGAGATCCAGGGCGTGACGACCGCGTCCTGCCTGTGGGCTTCCGCCTGTATGGGCCTCGCTATTGGCGCCGGCTTCTATGAGTGTGTAATAGCAGGCTTTTTGCTGATTGTATTTTCGATCCGGTTTCTGCCAAGACTGGAACGCTGGGTCCTTGCCAAATCGCGCAATATGAACATTTTCGTTGAGATGGACAGTGTCGTGCATCTTGGCGCGGTGATCAATCGGATGAAGGCGGGCGGACTTGTCCTTTACGATGTGGAGATCGAGAAGAGCAGGGCCGGCGGGGGAAGGCTGAGCGGGACCTTTACGGTGCGGCTCGATCAGCGTCAGCAGCATGCGGAATTGCTGGCAAAGCTCTCGTCCCTGGAAGGCGTCCTTGCGGTTGAGGAGGTGTGAGCGTTGCTGTCTATATTTGATTTTGCAAGAGAGATGACGACGCTCTCCATTGCCGTGCGTATGATAGCGGCATTTCTCTGCGGTGGCTTGATCGGCCTGGAGCGGGAATTCAAGCGCCGAACTGCCGGCTTTCGGACCCATATCCTGATCGCTCTCGGCGCGTGTATCGCTATTCTGACAAATCTGTATCTGTACCAGGCCATGCATCTGTATACCGACATTTCCCGACTGGGGGCACAGGTGATCGCGGGGATCGGCTTTATCGGGGCCGGTACCATTATTGTCACCAAACGGCGCCGGGTAAAGGGCCTGACCACCGCGGCCGGGCTATGGACGGCTGCGATCATCGGTCTTGCCTGCGGCGCGGGCTTTCTGGAATGCGCTATCCTTGCAACAGCCATGGTCCTGCTGGCGGAGATGCTTCTGGTACGACTGGAATATGCGCTGAACACAAAGGCTGACGACGCACGTTTTTATTTGGAATACGCAAAGGCAGAAACCATGGAGGAGATCCTGCGTCTGCTTCGTGAGAAAAAGTTTACCGTTTCGGATCTGGAGATCACGCGCAGTTCCGGAGAAGAAAATGTTCCTCGCTTCTGCGCCATGCTCGCCGTTAAGGCGACCCGAAAAAAGCTGGACGAAGAGTTCACGCAAAGCCTGAATGAGTTGGACGACGTGATTCAAGTCGAAGAGATATAAAAGAACTGCCTGGCTGCGCTTGAAAGAGCGCACCAGGCAGTTCCTATTTACGCAATGAAGTATTTATACAGTGCAAGAATGACTACTCCGGGGATGCCGCCAAATCCGGCAATGATGCAGTTGAGCAAATTCAACTCCAGATGATAGCTTTCACTGCCGAAAAAGAAATCGATGACGAACAGCAGCACGAATCCGAATGCCGCGTGGATCACCAGCTTCAGGATCTTGCCAAGGGGCTTCATGAGGAGAATGACCAGAATCACGATCAGGACGATCGTAACACCCGACAGGGCGGGAAAAGTAAAACCTTGCATAGGAACTCCTTTATGGGTTTAGGCAAAATATACCGGATTGAAGAAGAGCATCTTCGCATATACTACGCTTGGACTTTTTCCGACGGCGAGAGAGATAGAAGCCGGATGTGAGGCTCTGTAGTTGAGTATAGAGATACATCCAAAACCGGAAAAAGTCAAGTGATATGAGAGTTTTTCCGGTCGGAAAAATATCATTCGCGGGCGGGGCGCAGTGCGCCCCGCTTTCTGCATTTTTGTTAAGGCTTTTTGGGGTGTGAGCGAGATGGAAGGGAATGACCCTCTTGATCCGAACCGACGTACACGTCTGCATGAGCGGGCTGGGGAGGGGGATCGGTTATTTCCTCCCAAGAGATTAAGCGAAGCGGATCAACGCCCGCCGCAGGCGGACCACCAGAAAAGGGGAAATCCTGTCCGGATTTCCCCTTTTCTGGTGCACCGGCCGAATCTATATCCGAACCGGTATCCAAATCGAAGCCCAGCGAAGCGAGTTCGATTTGGGAAAGGAAGAAGGACGCTGTGGATGTGCAGTTGTCGCGGCTCTTACGCAAACCGCAGAAATGAAACGGAACAGTGTTCTTCTGACGTGGTGCGGGCAACAGGACTCGAACCTGCACGGTTTCCCACTGGAACCTAAATCCAGCGTGTCTGCCAATTCCACCATGCCCGCCTATGAAAAAAACCCATTGCAAAAGCAACAGGTTTTTGTTGGAGCGGGCAACGAGGCTCGAACTCGCTACCTCCACCTTGGCAAGGTGGCGCTCTACCGGATGAGCTATGCCCGCATCGGCAAGGGGTAGTTTACCACAAATCCTAAATTTGTCAAGAAGTATTTTTAAATCCTAACCTTGAACGCGGAACAGAGTGACAAAAGAAAAAACTTGGCAAAAGGCAAGACAGGTGGTATGCTAACATACAGTGTTAGGAAAGAAGGGACTGTATTGAAAATTGTTGTCCTGGGGGGCGGCATCAGCACCGAGCGACAGGTTTCGCTTGTGTCCGCCACTTCGGTTTGCAAAGCACTGAGGAGCCTTGGCCATCAGGCTGTATTTGTGGATCTGTTTCTCGGCCTGGAGGACTATGACGGCCCTCTGGAGTCTATCTTCGACATTCCCGACGGACGCTGCGGCCAGGTCGCCATTGAAAAGCAGGCGCCGGACCTTGCCGCGGTGATCGCGTCGCGAAAGGATCAGAGCGCATCCCGCCTGGGTAAGAACGTGCTGGAGGCCTGCAGACTTGCCGATTGCGTTTTCCTGGGCCTGCATGGTGCCGACGGCGAGGACGGAAAGATCCAGGCCGCGTTGGACCTCTTGGGCGTTCCCTACACCGGCTCAGGGCCGCTGGGGAGCGCGATGGCCATGGATAAGGCCGTTGCCAAGCGGATCATGGAAAGCTGCGGCGTGAGAACGCCGGCCTGGCGGGAGCTGCGCTATACAGCGGAGGAAATCCCTGCCCTGGCGGAAAGCCTTCCGGTGCCCTGCGCGGTAAAGGTGGTTGGAGGCGGTTCCTCCATCGGCGTGGCCTTGCCGGAGACGCGAGAGGAGCTTCTCGACGCGCTGCAGGAGATCCTGCATTACGGAGACCGTATCGTTGTGGAAGAAAAAATACATGGCCGTGAGCTGACAGTGCCCGTGCTTGACGGAAAGGCCCTCAGCCCTATTGAGATCGTGCCCCCGGAGGGGAAGGACTTCGACTATGTCTCCAAATATCAGAGCGGGTCTGAAGGCGCTCGGGAAATATGCCCCGCGCCGATCACGGAAGCAGAGCGGAAGCTGATTTCGGATGCCGCGTTACAAATCCATGGGGCGCTGGGTCTCTCCGTCTATTCCCGTACGGATTTCATCCTGGATCGGGAGGGGAGAGCCTGGTGCCTGGAGGTCAACACCCTGCCGGGGATGACCCCGAACAGCCTGATCCCCAAGGCGGCTGCCGTCGCGGGGATGAATTATGCTGAACTTTGCGAGAAGATCGTATTATTGAGCCTGAAAGTCCAGCGGTAAAAGGTCTTCTTGTTCACAGATTCTTGATGTTTTGGCTTCTGATTATGATAAAATAACATGCAAGAAACCAAAGAGTTCAGGTGAGATTATGAGAGAAAGACTGTTACAATTCATGGCCGGGCGTAACGGCAACGATGCATTGAACCGCTTCCTCATTGCGGCGGATCTGGTGCTGCTTTTGCTTTCCGTGCTTTTTACCAAGAGCCTGGGACGGCTTCTCTATCCGCTTTTTCTCATTTTGCTGGTCCTGACTTATTATCGCATGTTTTCCCGCAACCTGTATAAGCGTCAGCGTGAAAACGCCTGGTATTATCAGCAGCGCAGCCGCTTTCTTGGGTCTCTGCGCCTGGTCAAAGAACGGTGGGTCCAGCGCAAAGACTACCGCTTTTTTGCGTGTCCCTCCTGTAAAACCGTGCTGCGTGTCCCGCGCGGACGTGGCAGGATCAAGATCGTATGCCGGAAGTGCGGCACCTCTTTTGTGAGGAAATCCTGAAATGTTTGGCTACCTCTCGGCCGAAACTCGATTGCTGACACAAAATGAGCTCGACCGGTATAAAGCCTGCTATTGCGGGCTGTGCCGCTGCCTGCGGGAGCGCCATGGCGGCCTCGCAAGACTGACGCTGAACTACGACATGTGCTTTCTGGTCCTGCTGCTTCAGTCCCTATACGAACCGAAGGAGAGCAGCGGTGAGGACACCTGCCTCCCGCATCCCATCCGGCCCAGGGCCTGGCAGAGCAGCGCCTGCACAGCATATGGGGCGGATATGAACATCGTCCTGGCCTATTACAAGTGTCTGGATGACTGGGAGGACGACGGAAGCCTTCGTGCTTTGACGGAAGCAAGTTTCCTGCGCCGCGCTTTTGAGCGCGTCTGTGCCGACTATCCCAGGCAATGCGAGGCGATCCGTCGGGGAATGGCCGAATTAAGCCGTCTTGAGCGGGAAAATGTCGAAGATCCGGACGCCGCCGCTGCTGCCTTTGGCAGCTTGATGGGGGAGTTGTTCGTTTGGCGGGAGGACCGTTGGAATGAGACTCTTCGCGCCATGGGTGACGCTCTGGGCCGCTTCCTTTACGTGATGGATGCCTGCATGGATCTGGATTCGGACACAGTACGCAACCGCTATAATCCGTTTCGACGTTTTTATGGGCTGCCGGATAATGAGCCGCGTTTTCGAGCTGCGCTCAAAATGCTGCTGGGGGACTGTATGCGTGCCTTCGACCGGCTCCCGCTGGTACAGGATGCATCTCTGCTGAAAAATATCCTCTGTGCCGGTTTGTGGGCACAGTTTGATCGAAAGTTTTTGGGGAAGAAGGATTCCACCGATGGTACAGGACCCGTATAAGGTTCTCGGGATTTCACCGGACGCAAGCGACGAGGAGATCAAAAAAGCATACCGGGACCTGACAAAAAAATACCACCCGGATCTGAACCCCGGGGATCCGCAAGCGGCCCAGAAAATGAACGACGTGAATGCCGCGTATGACGCGATCAAAAACGGCACGGCCCAGCAGCAGAGCTATGGCGCCGGAGCCGAGACCCAGCAGGCCTACGGGCCGTACGGCTGGTATGATTTCAGCGGTTTCGGCGGATGGAATCCGTATACCTGGAATCAACAGCATGAACAGCAGACAGAACGCAGCGAGTATACGGCTGCTCGTAATTATATTCGAAACCAAATGTATAAAGAGGCCCTGACAGCTCTTGCAGGCGTTCCTGGGATCGAAAGGGATGGACGCTGGTATTATCTCAGCGGCGTCGCGAAAATGTATCAAGGCAATAAGATCGCGGCCCTGGAGGACGCCAGACGTGCGGTGGAACTGGACCCGGACTGTACCGAATATCAAAACCTGCTGCAGCAGCTGCAGAGCGGGGGAGATTATTATGAGCGATACACCAATGAGTACCGCAGCGGGATCAACGTGGATCGCTTGTGCATGACGCTCTGCGCTTCCCAGCTTTGTCTTGGCCCTCTCTGCGGGTGGAACGTTTTCTGCTGCTGACAGAGATTTCGTATCAAAAGAATACAGTGCATGTATGTGAAAAACGGGAACTGCTTCAGTTCCCGTTTTTCAGATTTGCAGAGTCGATTAATCCGCTCGCAGACTGTGATGATCCAGAATGTGCTGAGCGGGGTGATCTTCCGGCGAGAACAAGGTCACATAGCCGTGAAGTGACGCGGCCTTTGCCTTCAGCGCTCGAGAACCGCTGTCAATATAAATGTCGCATTTCTCCCGCCCGTTTTTCGCCTCCTGAACCAGATTTGCCGCGGCGGAGTTGCCGTCAAGCGCCAAAAGCACGGACGGACGGCGCTTGAAGATCTCGTAGGCAAAGCTCTTGTACAGGCCAAGACCGGACGGCTCGATTGAAATGCGTACAGAAACGCCGCTTCGCAGAAGCCTGTCCCGTTCGGAACGCGTGACCATGGTAGGCACGATCGCAAAGATTTGAAATTTGCCGGCATTTTTGCTGATCAGGTATTTTTCATATGCGCAGCAGCGATGCCCGACGACAAAAAAGCATTTTTTCGGGTCTGCCTCTGCCAGCAGCTTGTCCAGTATGGCTAACCTGTCCAGCCGAAGCTTTGTATGGTGCTGGTCGTTGTTGAAGCTGCCGCCGGCGAGAATGATCGGAAGCTTGTCGGGTGGCAGATCGGAGATCCGATCCTTCAATTCCCCGTATGCGTCCAGCTTTCCGTCGCTGAGCCATAGTACGGAGGAGGCCTTTTCGGTTTCCCGGATCCTGCGAGCCAGGAACGAGTCAACCGCTTCTCCTTGGAGCATTTGCTCAAAAGAGTGCGTTTTTTCCGTAAAGGATTCACGGCTCAAGCGTGCGATCCTCTGATCAGCCTCGCGCATCTGGCAGAGGTCCTCAAAGCTCAGCCCCAGCATTTTTTCAAGGGAGAGTTCTTCGTCCATGGAGTCAGTTCCGTAGAGGGCAGAGCCGTCCGTACCCTGGACACAAAGCGCACCGGCGCGCAGATAGGTTTTCAGCGGGTGCGTACTCAGGTCGCTGAGGTTGTTCAGGCGGACATTGGACGTAATTTGGAATTCCAGAACGACCCGGTTTTCCACCAGATCTTGCAGCAGCTTTCTGCCCTTTACCGAGCGCAGATCTGCGGCATAGAGCCCATGGCCGATCCGCAGACGGGGCATAGCCTGCCCGGGAGCAAGAGACTCACGCACGCATCGGATGCTGTTTGCCACATTGTCCCGCAAACTGTCGTTTTCCCCGGCATGGATCCGAATCACAAAGCCCGGAGTGTCGCCGGCTATGCTCACCAGTTCCCGGATAACGGGCCGCAGCTCCAGTATATCGTTGATCTCTTCGCCGAGAATATCGCTTCCGGCCACATAGGGATCTGCCGCGACCGCACGAAGGACCTGCAGGTTTTCCGCCAGATAATCATTGGGTGTGACATGGTCCTTGATAATGGTCAGAGGAACGCGCCGGATGCCGGCGAGGAAACGGATCAGTACGCCTGTTTCCGACACCACGGCCGGCATGACCTGATGGATCTGACGCAGCATCTCCACGGATTCCCGGGGCTTTACCAGGGAGGTGTCGGAGATCTCCACATATTCGATGCCGCAGCGGGCATAGGAGCGGGCAATCCAGAGCAGCTTGTCCTGGAAGAGGGTGTTGTTTTGATAGGCGGGATTCTTTCGATCCTCCATCATGCGCAGGCAATGGCGCAGGACGTCCGGCTCGGGGATCTGTGACAGAGCATCCAGGGCGATTTGTTCATCCGCACGCTGGCCCTTGGTAAAAACATAGCGGTATAGGTATACTTTTTCAAGATTGGCAAAAACGGCCTGACCGTCCTTGGGAATGGTGAGGGAATTGCGGATGCGGACGATGTTTTCAGCCGCATCCGGAATGTTGTTCAGTATCAAGTCCGCAAAATTGATAAAAGTATTGTCATCGATCCTTCGCTCCAGATACTTTCCGGTGAGCGCAGAGCCTGACATCTTTTCAGCAGCAGATTCCCGCTGCTTTTTCAGACGCGACCATTGACTATCCGTGCAGCGTAGTCCCAGCTTCTTGATATAATACAGCGGGTAGCGGATCTGATGACAGATCCCCAGCGCGATCAAAAGGTCTGGGGAGAGATTGGCATTCATGTGCGTATGCAGATCGGTACGGAATTTGCACTCGCTGCGGATATAGGTTTTGACGATGGTACGCACTTCGTCCAACTGATAGTCCTTGGTTTGGCTCATGAGAGTCTTGGATATGGCGGGGATGGAGGCTTTTAGCTCAATAGTCCCGTCGGGCCAAATGTTGGCCACCTTGGTGTTGCCGAGGCGGAAAATATAAAGCTCCCGGTTCTGCCCGTCTACATAGCGGGGGACCGTGCCGCGGATAACTTTGAGACCTTTCTCGTCAAAGCTGATGGGAAGACGGCAGAGCTTTGCCAGGTTCGTGATCAGGTTTCCGCTGTGGTGATTGGGCGTACGCAGAACATAGCGCAGCTCTGCGCCATCGCGATCCAGCTCCACTACGATGTCCTTTTCCTTGTCCAGATAGAATTGTCCGAAATAGCTCATTCTTTCTCCTGCAGCAATAACGCCTGTTTTACATACTCACAATAGCCAATCTTTTCCTGCGCGTGTTTCAGAGAGGAAAACTACAGTATTATTTCACTCATTGTATCAGATACCCCAGCTTTTTTGCAAGGAGAAAACTTGATCGGGCTTCCGCGCCTGCGTTTTCAGGCTGTGCTCAGACACGGATTAATATGTAATGGCAGAAATATATCAGTAATTGCTAAGAAATACAAGGAATTTAGTCTTGCAATTATGGCTTTATCCAAGTATCATAATCATAATAATTAATAGCCAATTGCAGATACATTTTGACCACTTCTGTTTTTGAGGCCGCCGTTTGCAGATCATCTGACGTCTTGCAAGCTGCTGCCGGCGCTTCGCAAACTCCGCAAAAACTGACAATATAAGCAAAGGCTCCCCGCCGTCGATGATGACAGCGTGGGAGCCTTCCTATTTCTTCTTGTCTATTTCTTCTTCTTCGCTGCAGGAAGCTCCTCGTACATCGCCTCCAGCAGTCCTCGCAGGAAATCCTTGTTGTCCACGTTATCCACGAGCAACATTTCTTTTGCTCCTTCATACGGCAATTCTGCACCCGCGTTCGGCATCATGGCCACAGCGGACTTCGTGGGCTTCACAAGAAATCGATCATCGTATATGCCGCCGACTACCTTGCCACGATAATAAATGATGTATTCTCCCATCATCGCACGATAGGTCACATCCTCCATTTCGGACAACTGCTCCAACATAAAGTCCAAGTATTCTTTGCTTGAGGCCATTTAGCGTTTCCTCCGTTATCTAAACCACAACTGCAACCTGTCGTTATCCAAATCACGAACTCAACCAAACCGCAAAAACATCTAAACCGGCCACTCAAGCTTATGACATCTAAATGGCCTATTCAACCCTCCGACATGTCCTACTCACCTATCCGACCAGAGCGATTGATCTGTTCTGATAGAGCGATTTTCGCGGTCGGTTTTGCGCTGCGGCGCTGATTGCCTGATGCCCGGAAAGCCCGGAAATACGACACCTTTTCTGCGGTCAATCCTTAATCCGTGTCATCAATACTACCGTCTCCACGTGCCTCGGAACTCTCGTATCCGTGCCCGATATGCGCTGACCGTTCGAGGAAACAAGTCAGACAACAGTGGGCGTTCAAGGAAACATGTCTGCGAACCGCTCCCCGCCGCCGGTGATGGCAGCGCGGGTGCCGAGTAGCATCCTTACAATCCTCTTTTATTGTCTTATCCTGTCAAGATACTCATCATCAGAAATACCGGTCGGAAATTCGCAGTTGTATTCCTTCAGCAGAAGATTTTTCTCATCATATTTATCCTTAAGCACTGCTTTTAGATAGTCTGTAAAAAAGTTTTTGAACCATTGTACGCTTTCATTTATATCAAAGAATCCATGTTCGCCCAATTGAATACCGAGACTGTTGTCGGGAGCGGGACTCCATTTCTCTTGATAGAGCATAAAAACCTGCGTGTGCGTTTGATGGAGTTCTTCTGATCTGTACTCCATAAACCATGAGTGGTATGGAATGCTGTTCCTGATACAATACTGTTTTGTGAGCTCGGCTATTTCCCAGCACCAAGCACAGTTATTTTCAACAACTTCTTCGACAGAAGAAAAAGTGTAATCACGGACTGTAAAGTTATCTTCATCCTGAAAATGAAGGTTTCCTTGTAGATCCTTATACCCATAGCGAATTGAAGCTACATAATCAAAAAACACGTCTGGACTTAACTTCATTACGTCTTCATATTTTTTCACAGCATCAATCCCTCCATTTTTCAAACCTATTATTATAACTGTAATCTTGTCATCCAACCGCTCCCCGCCGCCTTTGATGGCCGTGCGGGTGCCGTGATGTATCTGTTATTTTGATACCAGTTTCAAAAACTTAGTGTCATTCATCTGCTCATTGGAAATATATTCTCCATCACAGAACAAAGCATATGTCGTAATCGGTGTCGGAGCATTTTGTGCCTGTTCCTTGCTCTCAATATGTTTTGCCTTAAACGGTATGCCGTTTTCTTTTGCTGTTTGCTCTACAATCGGAACATACTTTGCATTGAACGGACACTGGCTGGTATAGTACAGAACATAGCCTGCTTCATCAACATGAGGGTGTTTAGCGCAGTCCTTGAACTTAGGCTGGCGAGCGTCAGCAGAGAAAGGCAAGTACCACAATTGAATACCATTATCAGCCTCGTCACATACGGTAAAGCCCTTGTGTTTCAGAAACTTAGGATCGGCAAGGAATGGCTTTTTCTTAGCTGATGAAAGAATGCAAAGGCCCAGTTTTCCTTTGCTCTTGCTGTCCTCAATACAAGCACTCAGCAGATCATTGGAGTATCTGTGCCCCTTGAACGAGCCGGAGACCCACAGACAGTCGATATAAATATACCCATCTGCATCAATCGGATTCCATGCTTTTTCAGCAGGGATATACTCAATAAAACACTTACCCCGTTCCACGCTTTTCAGAAACACCAGTCCCTCATCGAACCGATCCAAAAGCCATGCCTTTTTGGAAGAAACTTGTATGTCCTTGTTATTTGAGATGGCACAGCAGATATGCTCCTTTTCCAGATTTTCTTTTGTTACTCTGATGTATTCCATAGTTTAATACCTCCATTTTTCTTCGGACATCGAAACTACCGTTACAGTCCCATTTGACAACAGACCGAGAGTCTCAACCTCTCGAAAAGGACCAAATGACAACAATCCGATAGTCTCAATCTCACATTTTTGCCGTTGATAGCGAAAGTAGAGTTACAGCAGCGGATTTCCCCAATTTTACTCTCTCGCTCTGTGGAAACATATCTATGCCCCCACTAAAGACATAAACCCGCAAAAGCCCTTATTTCAAGCCATTTTCCCGCTGTCCGTCTCATTTTCTGGACAGCAGAACGACAGTCTCCACATGGCAGGTCCTGGGGAACATATCCACGGCGGTAACTTCTTGCAGGTTATAGCCAAGTTCCTCGAAGCGCAGAATATCCCGGGCCAGCGTGGCAGGGTTACAGGAGACGTAGACCACACGATCCGGAGCCATGGAGGCCACTGCCTTGACCGCATCCTCATTCATGCCCTTGCGGGGCGGGTCGACTACAACGATCTTTGGCCGCAGGCCGCGCGCCGCCAGCGTTTTTGCCGCCTCACCCGCATCTGAGCAGAGGAACTCCACGTTGTGTATACCGTTTCGTTTTGCGTTCTCGCCTGAGTTTTTCACCGCCTCCGGCACGATTTCCGCGCCGATGACCGTTCCTGCGTCTCTCGCCATACGAAGACTGATGGTCCCGGCTCCGCAGTAAAGATCGAAGACAAGATCTTCCGGCCCCGCTGCGGCATATTCGGCGGCCTTTTCATACAGACGCTCCGCCTGGGGCGGATTGATTTGAAAAAAGGCCTGGGGTGCGATCTCAAACGCCAATCCGCAGAGATAGTCATGGAGCACGGCTTCTCCCCATAAGGTGTAAAAATCCCCGCTCAAGACTGTGTTTCCCCGGGTCTTGTTGATGTTCAGAACGATCCCGGTCAGCTCCGGGCAGCGGGCGCGCAGATGTGCGATCAAGGCTTCTGTTTTTGCTCCAAAACCCTTGGCAGAGGTTATGCAGAGCAAGGCATCCGCTGTCTTCGCGGCCTGCCGGCAAAACACGTGCCGCACGGTACCGCGCCCGCTTTCCTCGTCATAGGCAGAAAGACCTTCGCTGCGTAGAAACTCCGTTACCGCATCGGCACAGCGACAGCTCAGCTCCGTTTGCAGGAGACAGTTCAACACCGGAATCAGTTCGTGGCTTCTCTCCCGATAAAAACCGAAGGCGGGCATACCATTATGATTTGCGACAGCAAAAATGGCCTTGTTGCGATAACTTTGGGTCTGCTCGCTTCCCAGGATCTCCTTTGCCCGTACACGCTGCTTCCCGATGTGAAAGAGCGCGGCGTTGACCCGGTCCAGCTTGAAGCGAAGCTCCTCTTCGTAGCTCATGTGACGGGTATCACAGCCCCCGCATTTGCCGTAATAAGGGCAATCCGGCTCCACGCGGCCGGGCGAAGTGAGTAAAAGTCGTTCGCCTTTGGCATAGACGGCGCTGCCGGTGACCTTGAGGAGCTTGATGACCCACTGTTCTCCCGGCAGAGCATGCGGAACGAAGACTGCCCGCCCATTCAGATGGCAAACGCCAAGCCCTTCTGAGCTCCAGCCGTCGATCGTAACCGTATATACGTTGTTTTTCCTTAATTCTTCCATGTCATTCATCTTAACACAGAGAAGGTCCTCTTGCAATCGAAAGCCAGTGAAACATTTTTGGAAAACTTTCTATTTCATATTCTTTTCCCGTATTCAAATACTATATCCGTAATTCTCTGAGGAGGCGCAACATGAGAAATAAAATCATTTGCATTCTTTTCGCGGCATTCCTTTGCATGATCCTGTGCGGATGCGGTATGGATCAAACGGGCAACAGACCCGGGACGAATGACATGGACATCCTCCCGGACGTGACGCCTATGATCTCTCCTGACACACAGGATGGTGTTGTCAACGATCATGACGGAGTCATTGGCAACAGTCACACCGATGGGGCCGACCATGACGATCACAATGACGGCGGCACCAGCAGCGGCACCAACGGGACTGCCAACGGCGGCACCAACGGCGGCACCAGCAGCGGTACCAATGGAAGCACCTCTCCTACCACAGCACCTGGAACCACTCAAAATCCGTAAGGAAAAGGGCGCGCCCTGAAAGGAAAGGACGCGTCCTTTTTCTTGCTTTTCTGTTGCTGTGGGGGTATCATACGATCAAGAAAGGAGGGCCCCCATGCTTTTTGTCTCATACGGAAATGTCGATTCGGTTCCATCAGATCCCGATGGCCTGGGGCTTTCCGAATACCGGCTTGATCGCCTTGCGAAACTGCAGCCTGCAGAGAAGCGCAGACAGAGCATCGGCGCAGAGCTTTTGTTGGTAAAAGAGCTTTCTGCGGTTGGGGAAGCGTTTCCGGTCCCACTGCACATTGGATCGGGAATAAACGGAAAGCCCTGTCTGTTGGATTCGACCATTCATTTTAATCTTTCCCATTCCGGTCACTTTGCGGCCTGCGCGGTCTCGGACGCTCCTGTTGGTCTTGATATTCAGGTTATTAGCCCCTGCAGGGACGCGGTTTTGCGTCGCTGCTTCTGCCTCGACGAACAGGAATACGTCAGATCCTCGACAGACCGGGACGAGGCCTTTACAGAGATATGGACCCAAAAGGAGAGCTACATGAAAGCCTTGGGACTAGGCCTTCGAATACCCATGGATTCATTTTCCGTATTCGATTTGCCGGATGGCGCTTCTGCCTGGCATACGGCTTTGGAAGGAATGCACATATCGGTCTGCTCTCTCACCGGATCGGCTATCCCGGACACCGTCACCAAAAGGAAACTGCCGTAGGTTCAAGCCTGCGGCAGTTTCCTTTTCTTATACCAGATTGAGCTCGCGCATGACGCCACGCAGCGTGTCCAGATGCCCTTCGGAGATCTGCGTCAAGGGAAGGCGCAGGACCCCGCTGTCAAGATCCAGCAGATGCATGGCTGCTTTGACGGGCATGGGGTTGGTCTCAATAAAGAGCGTGGAAAAGAGAGAGGCATACTTACAGTAAAGCTCTGTCGCTGCGGCGTAATCCTGCTCAAGGCAAAGCTTGCAAAGCTTGGAGACCACGGCGGGGACCAGGTTGCTGGCTACCGAAATCACGCCCAGTGCGCCAAGCGCCATCATGGGGACGGTGTTGTCGTCGTTCCCGCTCCAGAGATTCAGTTCGTCACCGCATAGGCTGCGCGTTTTGGCGATAAGGCTGAAATCTCCGGAGGCCTCCTTCACGCCGTTGATGTTCGGGTGTTTCGAGAGCGCCTGGTAGGTCTCGGCGCTGATCCCGATTCCGGTGCGGCTGGGGACGTTATATAGGATCATGGGGATGTCAACACGATCTGCCACGTAGCTGAAATGCTCGATCAGCCCCTTTTGAGAGGTCTTGTTGTAATAGGGTGTTACCATTAGTACGGCATCAGCGCCGACAGCCCTGGCGTTCTCCGCTTTTTTAAGCGCGGCGGAAGTGTTGTTTCCGCCGATGCCAACGATCACTTTCATTTTCTCACGACAGGCGTTCACGGTAAAGCGGACCAACTCATTGTGCTCATCCTGGCCCAGGGTGGCGTTTTCACCGGTGGTGCCGCAAACCACGATGGCGGCGGTGCCGCCTTCATATTGCATTTCCAGATTTTTCTGCAGTCGGCTGTAATCGATGCCCTTTTCGTCAAACGGGGTCACGATTGCGGTGCAGGAGCCTTGAAAGACAGGGTTTTTGCTCATAGCTTCCTCCTGAATGGATTTGGATTTCTGCACAGTGTATGGGCTTCACCGCCTCGATATGCGCTCTACCATTGAAATCAGGAGATAATTCTGTTATACTACAAAAAATGTCTTTGAGAGGGGGATAATGTGTGAGGAAGATCCGAAAGATCCTATGCGCTGCATTTTGCACATTGCTTCTGTTTTCCCATTATGTCTCTTTTGCTGCGCTCGCTGAAGATGCCTCGTCCCTGCGCAATCTGAAGGGAACGATCCCTTCGGAGAGTCCAGAACTGGACAGGGCCAACTACGTGGACGGCAGCATGTATGATAATCCGCCGACTGACGTGGAATATGTGCGCATCGGCCTTTGCTACGGAGAAAAAGCAGCGGAGTTTGCTGTGTTTGAGAACACAAATGAAAGCGGCTTTTCCATCGGCGTTTATGATTGGCAGCGTCATTTTGTAGAGTATCTTACCACAGACCACGACTCCTTGACGGTCCTCTACTCGGATGTTGAAGAAGAGGGACTGGTGGTCCTTGCCGGAGAAGAACAAGAGTGTATCTATCAATCTGGTGCCAATGCAACTGTCGCGATCCAGCCAATCAACGGGGAGACCCTGTTTTGTGAAAACAGCTACCGCGGCGGTTTTGAGTGCTGCAAGACTTATGGGCAAAAGATGATTGTGGTAAACTGCGTCGGACTTGAGGACTATGTCAAAGGCGTGATCCCTTATGAAATGGCCGTCGGCTGGCCCATGGAGGCGCTGAAAGCTCAAGCGGTCTGCGCGCGTACTTATGTGGTTTATAACCAAAACCAGTTCGCGGAGTATGGCTTTGACCTGAACGACGGAACCCTTTGCCAGGTGTACAGCGGGACCGGCGGCGCGAACTGGTGGACGGACCAGGCCGTCGACGAAACAAGGGGAGAGCTTGTGCGTTACAAGGGCGAGATCTGCGAGATCTATTATTCCGCCGGGGACGGTGGGGCGACAGAGGATGGGCGCTATATGTTTGATACAGAGCGGCCTTATCTCTGCGGAAAAGTAGATCCTTTTGAGGCGGCGGAAGAATACTACTACAGTTCCTGGAGCCAGATATACGATGGGGACGATATCAGGATCAAACTTCTCCTAAAGCAAAATTATCTGAAAATGACGATCGATCTGGAAACCATCGCAAAACTTGAACCGGAGTATTCCGCCCTGGGAAACGTGGTCGCCGTTACCTTTATCGATGAAAACGGGAAAAGACTGCGCCTGGAGGGAAGAGACAGCTATATTGCTTTGGGCTTGCCGTCCTGTCGTTATCAGCTCAAACAGAGCGAGGGGAGTTTCCAATTCAAGGGAAGCGGACTTGGACATAACTGCGGGATGAGCCAGTGGGGCGCCAAAGCCATGGACGAAGTGTATGGCTATGATTACAACGATATCATTCGATTCTATTTCACGGGAGCTTATATTGCATGAAAAGAACGGATTTCTCCTTTGATCTTCCGGAGGAACTGATCGCGCAGACGCCGCTGCAGCGCCGGGACGCGTCGCGCCTGCTGCATCTGGATAAAAATACCGGCGCGCTGGAGCATGCGCATTTCTATGATCTTCCCCGCTTTCTGCGAAAAGGGGACTGCCTGGTGCTGAACGATTCCAGGGTTTTGCCTGCCCGTCTGATCGGGACCCGCTCCAGCGGCGGCGGCGTGGAGCTGGTGCTGCTGCGGGACCTTGGTGATGGAAAATGGGAGTGCCTCAGCCGCCCCGGGCGCAAAACAAAACCCGGGACCGAGCTTTCTTTCGGTGATGGGGAGCTGACGGCCACGGTCCTGGAAGTGGCGGAGGGCGGCAACCGGATCGTCCAGTTTCACTATGAAGGCATCTTTTTGGAGGTCTTGGAACGTCTGGGGAAAATGCCGCTTCCTCCTTATATCCGGGAGGAGCTGCAGGATTCGGAGCGGTATCAGACGGTCTATTCCCGAGACCTCGGAAGCGCCGCGGCCCCCACTGCCGGGCTCCATTTCACAAAAGAGCTTCTGGCCCAAATCGAGGACATGGGCGTAAATATTGCGTATGTCACCCTTCATGTGGGGCTCGGTACCTTTCGCCCCGTTAAGGAAGAAGAAATCGAGGATCACCCGATGCACGCGGAGTTTTGCATCGTACCGGAGCGCACAGCGGAGCTTGTAACAAAGACCAGGCGCGAAGGCGGCCGGATCGTTTCCGTGGGGACGACTTCCTGCCGCACGTTGGAGAGCTTTGCCAAAGAGGACGGTACGCTGGAGCCCTGCTCCGGATGGACCAATATCTTTATCTATCCCGGGTATCGGTTTAAGTGCGTGGACGCGCTGGTGACCAACTTCCATCTGCCGGAAAGCACGCTCATCATGCTGGTTTCGGCTCTGGCCGGACGGGAGCATGTATTGAATGCCTATCGGGTCGCCGTGGAGGAGCGCTATCGTTTCTTCTCCTTCGGCGATGCGATGTTCATCGATTAAGAAAAACGGAGACGCCATGTATCGACTTATAAAACAAGAAGGACGCGCGCGACGGGGCGAATTTGAGACGCCCCACGGAACAGTCCAGACGCCCGTATTTATGAATGTTGGTACCCAAGGTGCCATTAAGGGGGCGCTTTCTGCCAGAGATCTGAAAGAGATCGGGTGTCAGGTGGAACTGTCCAACACCTATCATCTCCATGTGCGCCCCGGCGATTCGCTTATAAAGCAGATGGGCGGCCTGCACCGCTTCATGACCTGGGACGGCCCGATCCTGACAGACAGCGGCGGCTTTCAGATCTTTTCCCTTGCATCCCTGCGGAAGATCAAGGAGGAGGGCGTCCGCTTCAACTCTCATGTGGACGGGCGGCACATCTTTATGGGGCCGGAGGAGAGCATGCGGATCCAGGCAAATCTGGGCTCCGACATTGCCATGGCCTTTGACGAGTGCATCAAGATCCCATCCCCGAGAGATTACGTGGTGCGCTCCTGTGATCGTACCGTGCGCTGGCTGGAACGCTGCAAAAAAGCGCTTGCGGAGTATAACGCCGAGGACGACGCGGTGAATCCGGGCCAGATGCTTTTTGGCATCAACCAGGGCGCGGTGTTCCATGACATTCGTATCGAGCACATGAAGAAGATCGCGGAGCTGGATCTGCCGGGCTATGCCATCGGCGGCCTTGCGGTAGGGGAGACCCACCGGGAGATGTACGACACCATCGAGGCGGTGGAGGAGTATATGCCCAAAGACAAGCCCCGGTATTTGATGGGGGTCGGCACGCCGGGCAATATCATTGAATCTGTCGCAAGGGGCGTGGACTTTTTCGACTGTGTGATGCCGGCAAGAAACGGCCGCCACGGCCATCTCTTTACCTGGAGCGGCATTATCAACATCAAGAACGAAAAGTATCAGACGGACGAGCAGCCCATTGATCCGAAGTGTGATTGTCCGGTATGCCGGCGGTATTCCCGGGCCTATCTGCGACATTTGTTCAAGGCAGAGGAAATGTTGGCCATGCGCCTTGCGGTGGGACACAACCTGTATTTTTATAATTCCCTGACACGCAGGATCCGGGAGAGCTTGGACGAGGGAAGCTTCGACAGCTTCCGTCGAAATTACACAGAAATCCTGGATAAAAGAATTTAAGGTTCTTGCATTTGCCGTGCTTGGCATGTATAATAAGCCTATACTTTTTTCGGAGGTTCACCCCAATATGTTTATTTTTCTTGAAGCGGCCCAGCCCACTGCAGGCCTGATGGATCCCATGTTCATCATTATGATCGTGGCGATGTTTGCGATTATGTATTTCCTCATGATCCGCCCGGAGAACAAGCGGAAGAAAAAGGCCGAGGAAATGCGCAACTCCCTGAGCATCGGCGATGAAATCACCACCATCGGCGGTATGACCGGCAAGATCGTTCAGGTCACGGAAGATACTGTTACTTTTGAGACTGGCGAAGACCGGGTTCGGATCCAGACAAAGAAATGGGCCATCCAGACCACCGCAAAGCTTGAGGCTGAGGAAGCCGCCAAGTATAAACGCAAAAAATAATTGAATGCTTCACCCCCACAGGGAATAAGATGTTGTGATCTTATCTGTGGGGGTGTTCTTATGGGCAAAATGGGAATAGGAGGAGGGAGCCTGCGCCTGATGATCAAAAGCATGCTGCTTTGGACGCTCACAGCGTTGGCGCTTCTCACATTTTTCTCTTTTATTTTAAGCCGGACCGATACAGGTTCAGATGTGATCGGCTATGTTAGCTCGGGCATCAGCTTTCTCTGCGCTGTGGCAGCCGGTGCGGCTTCCGCGAAAAAGAACAGGGACAGGCCTTTGCTGCAAGGCCTGTTGACCGCGATTGTTCTTGTGATCCTCTTACTGACAATGGGCTTTCTCGCCCATGGGCAGTATTTGAATGCGTCAGGCATCCTCAGCGTTGTGACCTTTACCATATCCGGTGTGCTCTTTGGCCTTGTGATGTTCGGCAGCTTCAGACGAAAGAAAAGCAAAAAGGGACTGAAACGATCCCGAGCTTTCAGAAAAGGTTGACATAATTCTTTCCGAATAAAACTTTTTTCAGGCGAAAAAAACACAAGATGTAGGCGAATGAGGGGAAAAAGGGGGATCGGAATCACAATAGTTTGTGTCAATAAGTTACAAGAGTTTACATAAAAGATTATTTTTTTGGAAAAAGGACTTGATTACTTTGCAAATTTGTAATATATTGTTGTCGAAGCGTCGTTATGTCAATCATTTTCTTATGATACTTCGTGCGGGGCAAGATCCAGTCGTATGAATATGTCGGATCGTAATGCCTCAAGAGGAGATGTATCGTTTTCCTATCGCCTGATCATCTTTGCATTTTTTGTAACCGGCGTTTTCCTGGCGTTTTTCGGTTCCGTTTCGCTTCCGGCGGCACTCACGCCGAGGCTGTTTCTATGTGGGATGTTGGGGACCGTGATGCTTTCCTCCGCTTCTTTGTTCGGCGGCGTGCTTCTGCCGGCCTGTGCTTTGGCTTCCGGCGCCTTTTCGGAGATGATCGCTGTGTCCTGGTTTTCATGCTGGACGGAGGGCGTCAAGGATTATCGCACATTGCTGGGCAGCGTTGTTTTGGTTCCGGTATTCTTTCTCTGCGCATTTCATGGCATGGCGGTTTCGGGCGCCGTACAGTCAGCGTTGACAAGCGGCAGCCCCAGTGCAAAAATCACCTGCCAGCGCGAGATTTTTGCCGTTGTATTCTTTGCTGTGGCTGGCTTTGCCGCCATCTTCTATTTTACTTGAGAGACATCCTGCGGAAAGGAGGGGGATTCCTTGACAAACGAGGAATGCATGAAGCTCTTTGAGCACTACTTAAAAGAAGAAAAAAAGGCTTCTGCCAATACCCTCAGTTCCTATCTTCGGGATATTCGTCAGTTCTCTTCTTATCTGGACGTTCATACTGACTCCGGGATCGCGGATGCGGGAGAAGAAGAGCTCTCCGAATACATCAACTGGCTGAAAGCAAACGGAAAGTCTGTTGCGACGGTTTCCCGCAGCATCGCCTCCTTGAAGAATCTCTATTCTTATTTGTGCCTGAGACAGATCACGGTGACAAACCCTGCCTCTCATCTTGTGACGGATAAAGGGACGCAGAAGCTGCCCCAGATCCTGACCAGCAAGGAAGTGGAGCTGCTTCTGGATCAGCCGGAGTGTGTGGACGCCAAGGGGTATCGGGACCGGGCCATGCTGGAGCTGCTGTATGCCACCGGCATGCGCGTGACCGAACTGATCGATCTGAACATATCCGATGTGAATCTCGGCGCGGGCGTCGTCCGCTGCGAGAGCAGGGGGAAAGAACGTTATATCCCCATGTATCCCGCCGCCATCAAGGCGCTGACCGATTACATTGAATTGGTCCGCCCCCAGATGCTGGCGCTGCCCGACGAGGAGTCCCTGTTTGTGAATGTGAGCGGTGAGCGGATGTCTCGCCAGGGCTTTTGGAAAATCATCAAGTATTACCAGAAAAAAGCCAAGATCGAAAAGGACATCACCCCCCATACGCTGCGCCATTCCTTTGCTGCCCACCTGTTGGAAAACGGCGCGGACATTCACGCCATCCAGGAGATGCTTGGTCACGCGGACATATCCTCTACCCAGGTTTATTCGCATTTGGTGAAGAAGCAACTCAAGGATGTCTACAACAAAGCCCATCCAAGGGCTTGACCGAAATAAAAAAACGGACGCTTATGCGTCCGTTTTTTTATGAGTTGGCCTGTAAGCCGGGTTCTGTCGTGAACGACCATCTATCTAGGCCAATGGTTGCCCATTGGCTCGAGCCACCTCCTGAGAGCGGCCGGGCCAGCCTGTTGCTCTCCCACGGTGTTGCTCCGGATAGAGTTTACAGCACCGACATGTCTCCATGCGGCGGGTGAGCTCTTACCTCGCCTTTCCACCATCACCGCGCCGAGGCGCGGCAGTCTATTTCTGTTGCACTTGTCCGAGGGTCACCCCTGGCGGGCGTTACCCGTTATCCTTGCCCTGTGGAGCCCGGACTTTCCTCATGTACCGGCTTTCGCCGTGCACCCGCGGTCGTTCGGCCAACTCACAGGCTGTATTGTACCCATTTGAAACGACAAAGTCAATAAAAATTCTTGTAATGAAGAGAGGAAAGAATTATAATAAATAAGTTAGATTTCCAATTCAATTTAGCTGGGGGATGCAGAATTTTGACTTTACAGGAATATGTAGATTCTTTGAAAAATAAGCGGATCGCGGTTCTTGGGATCGGGGTAAGCAACACGCCGCTCATTGAACTGCTGGCGCAGAATGGCTGCGATGTGACCGCCTGCGATAAGCGTAACCCGGAACAGATGGGTGAGCTGGGGCAGAAGCTGCAGGCCCTGAGTGTGAAGCTAAAACTGGGGGAGGATTATCTGGAGGACCTGGATCAGGACGTGATCTTCCGCACCCCCGGCCTCATGCCTTTTGATCCCCACCTGGAGGCCGCCAAAGCGCGCGGTAGCTTGATCACTTCGGAGATGGAGGTGTTTTTGCAGCTCTGCCCCTGCAAGGTGATCGCCGTTACCGGAAGCGACGGGAAAACCACCACGACCACCATTATTTCCGAACTGCTCAAGGCGGCGGGCTATCGGGTCCACGTCGGCGGCAACATTGGCCGTCCGCTGCTCTGCGACACGCCGCTGATGCAGCCGGAGGACTATGTGGTGTTGGAGCTCAGCTCCTTCCAGCTGCACAGCATGATTTGCCGCCCGGACGTTGCGGTCATCACCAATCTAACGCCCAATCATCTGGATAAGCATAAAGATTTCCAGGATTACATCGACGCCAAGCGCGCGATTTATGAACATCAGGATCGCTCCGGACGTCTTGTCCTGAATGCGGACGACGCACATACGGACTATTACAGAGCTTCCGCCCCCGGACAGGTCAGCCTGTTTTCCGACCGGCAGTTCGTTTCACAGGGTACCATGCTCAAGAATGGGACCCTCTGCTGGATGACGGACGGCGTCGCGGAGGCCATTGTCCGGGCGGAGGTGATCCGCATCCCCGGCGAGCACAATGTGCTCAACTATTTGGCTGCTTTTGAGGCTGTGAGAGGCCTTGTCAACGCGGAGACCTGCCGGGAAGTGGCGAAGACCTTCCCGGGCGTGGCGCATCGCCTGGAGCTGGTACGGGAGCTGCGCGGGGTGCGGTATATCAATGACTCCATTGGCTCCAGTCCCACCCGCACCATCGCGGGCCTCCATGCCCTCAAGACCAAGCCCATCATTATCTGCGGAGGCTACGACAAGAAGATCCCCTTCGACAACCTGGGGGATGAGCTTTGCCTGAACGCCAAGGCTGTGGTGCTGACGGGGCATACGGCGGAAAAGATCCGTGCTGCGATCCTCGCTTCTTCTCACTATGAGGATTCCGGGCTGCCTGTCTGCATGGTGGAGGATTTCCGTGAGGCAGTCCTGACCGCTTCCCGAATGGCAGGGGAGGGCGATATTGTGCTGCTTTCTCCCGCCTGCGCGTCCTTTGACCACTTCCGCAACTTTGAGGATCGCGGCAATACTTTTAAACAGATCGTGATGGAGATACAATAAGATGAAAATATCAGAGATTCGCCCGGAAGTCTATGAGATGGCCCACCGGGCGGAGGAAGCCTGCCGGGAGCGTTTTTCGGAGATCGACCGGGTGGCGGAGATCAATACCCGTCGGGTGATGGAGGCTTTTCAGGACCACCGGGTTTCAGACAGCTGTTTCGCCGGGACTACAGGCTATGGCTACGACGATCTGGGTCGGGAAACCCTGGACAAGATCTACGCCCAGCTTTTCGGGACCGAGTCCGCTCTCGTGCGGATCGGCTTTGTGAACGGCACCCATGCCCTGACTGCCGCCATGTTTTCTCTGGCGGCTCCGGGGGAGACCGTCCTGGCCGTGACCGGCACGCCCTATGATACCCTCCGCAGCGCCATCGGCATCAGCGGGGACGGCTTTGGATCCTTGAAATTTTATGGGATAAACTATGCGCAGGTGGATCTTGCGGCAAATGGGGAGCCGGATTATGACGGCATTCGCGCTGCCGCGTCCGACCCCAAGGTCACCGGCGTGATGATTCAGCGCTCCCGCGGTTATGGAGAGCGCAAGGCGCTGACGGTGGATGAGATCGGCCGGATCTGCGAAACGGTTCGAAGCGTGAATCCACACGCCAAAATCATGGTGGACAACTGCTATGGAGAATTTACCGATGTGATCGAGCCTACCCACGTGGGCGCGGACATCGTGGCCGGTTCTCTGATCAAAAATCCCGGCGGCGGGCTTGCGCCTACCGGCGGATACGTGGCCGGAAAAGCGGACTTGGTGGAACGGGCCGCCGTTCGGCTCACGACCCCCGGGATCGGCGGGGAGTGCGGCTCCACACTGGGGAACAACCGCCTGCTGTTCCAGGGCTTGTTCATGGCACCGCATATCGTCGCCCAGGCCTTGAAAACGTCTGTTTTCTGCGCTGCCATGATGGATGAAATGGGCATCGAGAGTTCTCCTGGCGTCAATGAAAAGCGCTCTGACATCATCCAGATGATCAAGCTGGGCTCTCCCGAAAGGATGAAGCGTTTTTGCCTGGGGATCCAGGCCGGGGCACCGGTTGACTCCTATGTAACGCCGGAGCCCTGGCCCATGCCGGGCTACGACTGCCCGGTGATCATGGCGGCCGGAGCCTTTGTCCAGGGCTCTTCCATTGAGATTTCTGCAGATGGGCCGATGCGTGAGCCGTATATCGTTTACATGCAGGGCGGCCTGACCTATGAATCCGGAAAACTTGGCATCATGATGGCAGTGAGTGCCATGTTGGAGGGCTGAGGCGCATAGAATGCATGGAGGTGACTCCATGCATCACAGACCATTTTTCCGACGCCGTCCCCGACGCGACCCGGAGGCGACCCCGAAGAAGCACAGAGCCGGCGCGGCGTTTGTGCTGCTGTTTGCGGCGCTGATCCTGTTTTTGGCCGCGGCGATGCTGTATTTGAAGGATTTGTCCGGCCAGATCGCCGTGTCTGACGCCTGCGATATCATGACCCTGGAGGTCAATACTGCTATTGCACAAGTGCTGCGGGAAGGGGATTACGACGCGGACTACTTCGTCAAGTTTGAGAAGAACGAATCGGGTGAAGTGACCGCCATCAGCAGCAACATGACCCATGTGAACGCCCTTTCGGCGGAGATCCTGGATCGGGTCGTGGGGCTGACGGAAAACAGGACGCTGACGGTATCGATCCCGGCGGGGAATCTCACGGGCATCAGCCTTCTGATGGGGCGCGGCCCCGGCGTTCCCGTGGAGATCCTGGTCCTGACCTCCTCCCGGGTGGAGTTTCAAAACAGCATCGTCACCGCCGGCATCAATCAGACCAAGCACCAGATCAGCCTGAACGTGATCGTCGATATCGACGTACTGGTCCCCTGGGGAAGCGAGAACACCCAGGTGGTCACGGAGGTTTTGATCGCGGACACCGTGGTGGTGGGACAGGTCCCGGATACCTACCTGAATTTTGATCAGGACAAAGGATGAGAATTATGGACGTACAAAAGGAAATCGAAAAGCTGCGCCGGGAGATCGAGCATCACAACAAGCTTTATTATGTTTTGGATGCGCCGGTGATCTCCGACTATGATTACGATATGCTGATGAACCAGCTGAAGGCGCTGGAGGCGGAGCATCCGGAGCTGGTGACGCCGGATTCACCCACCCAGCGGGTGGGCGGCATGGCGCTGAGCCAGTTTGAGCCGGTGCGTCATCAGGTCCCGCTGGAGAGCCTGACGGACGTTTTTTCCTACGATGAGCTCTTTGCCTTTGGAGATCGGATGGACAGCCTGCTCCCGGACGCACACGATTACGTGGTGGAGCCGAAGATCGACGGCCTTTCCATGTCCCTGGAATATGAAAACGGCGTCTTTGTCCGGGGAGCCACTCGGGGCGACGGCGTCACGGGCGAGAACGTGACGGAAAATCTGCGGACTGTCCGCTCTCTTCCGCTGCGGATCGAAAATGCCCCGGCGCGGCTCATCGTGCGGGGCGAGGTGTACATGTCCAAAGCGGTCTTTCAGGAGCTCAACGCGATCAGAGAGCTGAAAGGAGAGCCGCTTCTGGCCAATCCCCGCAACGCCGCTGCCGGTTCCATGCGTCAGCTGGACCCCAAGGTGGCCGCCGCAAGGAAGCTTGATATCATCTGCTTCAACATGCAGTTCAGCTCCGACGGAGGCTACACGACCCACGCCCAGACGCTGGACGCCATGCGGGAAATGGGCTTCCCGGTGGTGAGCTATGAGCATTACGACAACATCCGTGACTGCGTGGAGCGGATCGAGTGGCTGGGCGAGCATCGGGACGAGCTTCCCTTTGATATGGATGGCGCCGTCATCAAGATCAACTCTCTTGCCCAGCGGACGGCTCTTGGCAGCACCGCCAAAGCCCCCAGATGGGCCGTGGCCTTTAAGTATCCGCCGGAGAAGAAAGAGAGCAGGGTGCTGGACATCGTGGTCCAGGTGGGCCGTACGGGCGTTCTGACGCCAAAGGTGATCGTGGAACCGGTGCGCCTCGCGGGGACGACGGTCTCCGCCGCCACACTGCATAATCAGGACAATATCGACCGGCTGGACCTTCGGATCGGAGACACGGTGCTGCTGCAAAAAGCGGGGGAGATCATTCCGGAGGTGCTTTCCGTCAACAAAGCGAAGCGTCCTGAGGGGACGGTTCCCTTCGTTCTGCCGGCCTTCTGCCCGGAATGCGGTTCGCCCGTGGTGCGGGATGAGGACGGAGCGGCGCTGCGCTGCACCAGCCCGGAATGTCCCGCCCAGCGCCTGCGGAACATCGCGCACTTTGCCTCGCGGGAGGCCATGGATATTGAGGGCCTTGGGATCTCCGTCTGTGAGAGCCTGATCAACGCCGGCCTCGTAAAAGACGCGGCGGATCTCTATTACCTGGAGCCCCAGTCGGTTGCGGAGCTTGAGCGCATGGGGAAAAAGTCCGCGGAGAACCTGATTTCTGCCATCGATACCAGCAGGGGAGCGGGGCTTGCACGCCTGCTCTGCGCCTTCGGCATCCGTCAGGTGGGCCAGAAGGCGGCCAAGGTCCTCGCAAGCCACTACGCCGATTTGGAGAGCCTAACAGAGGCAAGCGCGGAAGAGCTCACGCTGATCCCGGACATCGGAGCGATTACTGCAGGCTTTATCCTCAACTGGTTTTCCAATCCTCAATCCATGGATCTGATCGAACGGCTCCGCGCCGCAGGTGTGGACTTTACCAGCCACGAGGAGAAGAAGGACGACCGCTTTGCCGGCTTGACCTTTGTTTTGACCGGTGCGCTCAGCAAGTTTACCCGCGACGAAGCCAGCGCGATCATTGAGAGCTTTGGCGGAAAAGCGTCGGGTTCTGTTTCCAAGAAAACCAGTTACGTGGTGGCGGGGGAAAATGCCGGCAGCAAGCTCACCAAGGCGCAAAGTCTGGGGATCCCGGTACTCAGCGAAGAAGAGTTTGCGGACATGATCCGATAAAATTGCAAAGAACGCCTTCCGAATCGGAAGGCGTTCTTTGCACATAGAGGAAGAGCCCCTCTCCATTTCGGAGAGGGGCTCCGGTATGCTTTGTGACTTGCGCAGTCCGAAGACTTAGATCTTCATGGCCACGTCCCACGCGCGCCAGATGGCGGTGCGCAGGTTGCCGATGGTGACGCAGTCACCCACACGGTGGATGTGCGGGCCCTTGCCGCCGACGGGAGTGGGAACGAAGCCGATGCCGTTGACGATGTCGTCATACTCGACCTCGGTGACCTTGCCGTCCTTGCCGCGGATGACAACGGTCTTGTCCTTGATCTCGGTGATAGTGGACTCCAGGAAGGCGGGAACCTTCTTGTAGAGCATCATATCACGCAGGAAGGAGGCGTTGGCCAGGCACACGTTCTGAGCGGGGACCAGGTCCTTCGCGTACTCAACGATAATGGGGTGCTTGCCCTGGAGGATCATCTCGTAGGCAGCCTCGCAGGAGGACTGGCCGCCGCCGAAGAACACGACCTTGTCGCCCACGGGCTTCTTCTCGCGGAGAAGCTGGGTGAAGGTGATGCACTTCTCGAAGCCCTTGACGTTGGGCATGGTTCTGGGAATCGCGCCGGTGGCGACGACGATCTCGTCAAAGCCGCGCAGAGTGCCCAGGTCGGTGACCTCGGTGTTGAAGCGGATGTCGATGTCCTGAGCCTTCATCTCGCGCTCGTACCACTTCAGGAGCTGCTTGTCGTTCTCCTTGAAGCTCATGGCGGAGGCGGTGAGGAACAGACCGCCGATCTTGTCGGTCTTCTCAAAGATCACGGGCTTATGACCGCGCTTTTTCAGAACCAGAGCGGTTTCGCAGCCGCCGATACCGGCGCCGATGATGGCGACCTTCTTCGGGTTCTTGGTGGGAACGATCTTATAGCGGTTGTGCTGCATCGTGGGCGGATGCAGAGCGCAGCGGCCAAGGTGCAGGGAGTCGGGCAGAGCCTGAATGTTGGCGGTACCCTTGAACTTGGCGAAGTTGAAGCAGCCGTTGTGGCAGCGGATGCAGGGCTTGATCTCCTCGTGACGACCCTCGCGGATCTTGGTGATCCAGTCGGGATCGCACAGGTTCTGACGGGCAATGGCGATGGCGTCCAGACGGCCGGCAGCGATCTCTTCGGCGGCCTTGACAGGATCCATACGGCCGGCACAGGCCACAGGAGCATTGGTGAACTGGCGGATGTGCTCCACGTCGGCCAGGTTGCAGTTGTCCGGCATGTACTGAGGCGGATGAGCCCAGTACCAGGCGTCGTAAGTACCGTTGTCGCAGTTGAAGAAGTCATAGCCGGCGTCTTCCAGGTACTTGATGGCCTTCTCGGACTCGGCCATATCGCGGCCAAACTCTACGAACTCTTCGCCGGGCATGGCGCCGTGGAACCAGCTCTTGGTCTTGGACACGACGGAGTAACGCAGGGACACGGGGAAGTCCGCACCGGCCTGACGCTTAATGCTCTGGACGATCTCCACGGGGAAGCGGAAGCGGTTTTCGAAGGAGCCGCCGTACTGGTCGGTACGGTTGTTCCAGTTGGCAATGGTGAACTGGTCCAGCAGGTAGCCTTCGTGGACGGCGTGGATCTCAACACCGTCAACACCGGCGTCACGCAGCTTCTTGGCGGTCTTGCCGAAGGCGTCGACCATGGTGTGGATCTCTTCCACAGTCATGGGACGGGAGAGCATGTCCTCCTGCCAACGGTTGGGGGTGGCGGAAGCGGAGGCGCAGCTGAAGCTCACGTCCACAAAGGGGCTGGCAAGCTTGCCCAGCAGGGGGTTCTTGTTGAGCATGACCATCCAGGAGGTGACGGCCATGGAGCGGCCGAAGCCGGCGGCCAGCTGGATAAAGAGCTTGGCACCGGTCTTGTGGAATTCGGGCATCCACTCGGCCAGTTCCTTGAACATGCGGTCGTTCTGCCACAGCCAGCGGCAGCCCATGGTGTCACGGACGCACTGCATGCCGGGGAGGATCAGGCCAACGCCGTCCTGCGCACGCTGGAGCAGGAAGTTTGCGGCTTCTTTATCGAAATGGCAGGGCTCGAGCCAGCCGAAGAGGGAAGTGCCGCCCATGGAGCACTGAACAATGCGGTTCTTGATCTCTACATTGCCGATTTTGAACGGGGTAAATAAGGCGCTGTATTTTTCGTCCATTACATTTCCTTCTTTCTTGAATTTTAGTGATTAGGCCTTACTTGAAGAAGCTCTTCACGTAGTTGTAGGGCCATACGATCAGATCGCCCAGGAGACGCACAACGTCTCTGACCTTGAAGTACAGGTCGTCATCAAAGAGAAACGGAAACTTTTTCTCGAAGAATGCCTTGACCTTCTGCAACATTGCTTTTTTCCCTCCCGTTAAAAAATAAATGATCCAGCCCGGCGAGATACCAAACCAGGCTGATCTCACCATAGGAATACGCATACATTATACTGGAAAACGAGGGCTTTCGTCAACCCTACAGATTGCCTTTTTTGTACAGGAACCATGATAAAGGGAAGAAAAAACTCTTAAAAACATGTATGATTTATACAAAAACAAAGCACTCGTTTTGTACAGTTTTTTGATAAAAACATAACAAGAAGAGGACGCCTCAAACGTCCTCTTCCTACAAAGATTTACAAAGGTTTATTTCTTGAAGCTGTCCTTCAGCGCCACGGCGCGGTTGAAGACCAGATGTCCGGGAGCGGCGTCCCGGTTGTCCAGGCAGAAATAGCCCTGACGCATGAACTGATAGCCGGTGGAGTTCTTGCCCTTTTCCGGCATGGGCGCATCTGCCAGGCAGGCCTCGACCTTGCAGCCGTTCAGGATCTGGAGGCTGTCAGGATTCAGACAGTCCAGAAAATCCTTGTCCGGGCCGTCGGGCTCAGGATCGGCAAAGAGGTAGTCGTACAACCGCACCTCCGCGTCGGCGCAGTTGTTGGCGTCTACCCAGTGAATGGTGGCGCCCTTGACCTTGCGCCCGTCGGCGGGGTCTCCGCCGCGGCTCATGGGATCATACTCACACAGGATCTCCACGACCTTGCCGTTCTCGTCCTTGACACAGCCGGTGCAGGTGACCAGATACGCGCCCTTGAGACGGACTTCAAAGCCGGGGTGGAGACGCTTGTATTTGGGAGCGGGGACTTCCATAAAGTCCTCTTCCTCGATCCAGAGATTTCGGGAGAAGCTGACTTCCCGTGTGCCGTCCTCAGGCTTGAGGGGGTTGTTTTCCACAGTCAGCAGCTCGGTCTGTCCCTCGGGGTAATTGGTGACGGTGAGCTTAACGGGATGGAGGACCGCCATGACGCGCTGGGCGTTGGCGTTCAGATCATCCCGCAGGCAGCTTTCCAGCAGGGCCCAGTCCACGGTGGAATCCACCTTGCTGACGCCGATGCGTTCACAGAAATCGCGGATGGATTTGGAGGTGTAGCCTCTCCGCCTAAGACCGCAGAGGGTCGGCATCCTGGGGTCGTCCCAACCGGAGACCCGGCCGTCCTCCACCAGTCTGCGCAGCTTACGCTTGGACATGACCGTGTAGTTGATGCCGAGCCGTGCAAACTCGATCTGTCTGGGCTTGTGCCCGGGGATGGAGACATTGGAAACCACCCAGTCGTAGAGGGGCCGATGGGCCTCATATTCCAGAGAGCAGAGGGAATGAGTGATGCCCTCCAGCGCGTCCTGGATGGGGTGGGCGAAGTCGTACATGGGGAAAATGCACCACTTGGTGCCCTGGCGGTGATGCTCGATGTAACGGATCCGGTAGAGCACCGGGTCGCGCATGTTGAAGTTTCCGCTGGCCAGGTCGATCTTGGCACGGAGGGTGTATTTGCCCTCCTCAAATTCGCCCGCGCGCATCCGGCGGAAGAGATCCAGGTTCTCCTCAATGGGACGGTCGCGCCAGGGGCTGAGGGCGGGACGGGTGGTGTCGCCCCGGTATTCCTTGAACTGCTCCGGGGTCAGCTCGCACACGTAAGCAAGGCCCTTTTCGATCAGCTCAATGGCATATTCATAGGTCTTTTCAAAATAATCCGAACCGTAGAACAAGCGGTCGCCCCAGTCGAAGCCCAGCCAGTGGATGTCCTCCTGGATGGCATTGACGTATTCGGTGTCCTCCTTGGCGGGATTGGTATCGTCAAAGCGCAGGTTGCAGATGCCTCCAAAGTGCTCGGCCGTGCTGAAGTCGATGGTCAGCGCCTTGCAGTGGCCGATATGCAGATAGCCGTTGGGCTCGGGCGGGAAACGGGTATGGATCTGCATGCCGTAGCAGGAGCCGCCCTCGGCAAGATCCTCCTGCACAAAGGCTTCAATAAAGTTTCTTGCGTTCTCTTCCATGGAAATCCTCTCCAAGTCATAAAAATACCCCTGCATTATAAACGAAATCCCATACGATTACAACCATAAATCGCAAAATCACCAACAGGAATCGAGTAAAGATCCCAGATCGTATTATCCTGCATGGTCTGCCTTGCCGATAAAGCGTTTTTGTAATATAGTGAACGAAAAAAAGAACGATATCACAGCGCTGAAGCAGAGAGTGAGCATGCTTTGAACTCTGTGAGGAGGGTAGACTTTCTCCATTGTGCCGGACGGGATCGGTGATCGGGAAAAAGGCTTGACACCGGCTCCTGCCATGATATACTTTTTCCAATATTCCGAAAGAAGGGATCGCATGAGAAGCTTATCCACAAGAACAGAGGGATTTACCGATTCCGTGATTCGGCGCATGACGCGGATCTCCAATCAATACGGTGCGGTCAATCTTTCCCAGGGCTTTCCGGATTTTGACCCGCCGAAAAAAATCCTGCAGAGGCTCGGCGAAATGCCGGGAGAAAACTATCATCAATACTCCATTACCTGGGGCGCCCAGAATCTGCGAGAGGCGATCGCCCGGAAGCAGAGCCATTTTATGGGGATGGACATTGACCCGAACCGGGAGCTCGTCGTCACCTGCGGCAGCACCGAGGCCATGATGGCCGCTGTCATGACTGTGACGGACCCGGGAGACAAATTGATTGTTTTCTCTCCCTTTTACGAAAACTATGGGGCGGACGTGATTCTCTCCGGCGCACAGCCCATCTATGTCCCTCTCCACCCGCCCACTTTTGATTTTGACCCGGAGGAGCTGGAAGCAGCGTTCCGGCAGAATCCCAAAGCTCTGATCCTCTGCAATCCTTCCAACCCCAGCGGAAAAGTCTTTACTCGGGAAGAGCTGCTGCAAATCGCTCCCTCGCGGAAAAGTATGATACCTATGTGATCACGGACGAGGTTTATGAACACATCGTTTATAAGCCCTATCAGCACGTGTATTTTGCCTCTTTGCCCGGCATGCGGGAGAGAACGATATCCTGCTCCTCTCTCTCCAAAACCTATTCCATTACCGGCTGGCGCCTGGGTTACATCATTGCGCCGGAAGAGGTGGCGGAGCGGGCCAAAAAGGTCCATGACTTTCTGACCGTCGGAGCCGCGGCCCCCTTGCAGGAGGCGGTCGTCCCGGGGCTGTACTTTGAACAGAGCTATTATGATGATCTGCTGGCGCTCTATACCCATAAGCGGGATCTGCTGCTGAAAGGTCTGGATGAAATCGGGATCGAGCATAACGTGCCGCAGGGCGCGTACTATGTGCTGCTGGACATATCCCGCTACGGTTATCCGTCCGACCTGGAATTCTGCGAAGACCTGGCCCGGGACGTGGGCGTCGGCGCGGTGCCGGGCTCCAGCTTTTTCCACGAGCCTGTCAATCATCTGATCCGACTTCACTTTGCCAAAAAGGATGAGACGCTGCAGGAGGCGCTTGAACGCCTGAAGCGGATAGACGAAAAGATCAAGCCCAGAACATAAAGAGGAGGAACCATATGGAAAACAATCGCTTTTTCCCGGAGATCCACGGAAATCTCGGCTTTGGCTGCATGCGGCTGCCCCTGATCGGGGAGGAGGTTGACCAGGAACAGTTTTCGCAGATGGTGGATGCGTTTCTGGACGCCGGTTTCAATTATTTCGACACGGCCCACGGCTATCTGGGCGGCCGGAGCGAGACGGCTCTCCGCGCCGGGCTGACCAGCCGCTATCCCCGGGATCGTTACCTTCTGACCAATAAGCTGACGGGAAACTACTTTGAGAAGGAAGAGGACATCCGCCCGCTCTTCCAGCAGCAGCTGGACGCCTGCGGCGTGGAGTACTTTGACTTTTATCTCATGCACGCCCAGGGACGGCGGAACTACGACCATTTTAAAGACTGCCGTGCTTATGAAACTGCTTTTGCGCTGAAGGCGGAAGGCAAGGTGCGCCATGTGGGCATTTCCTTCCATGACAGCCCCGATATGCTGGAGCGGATCCTCAACGATTATCCTGAGATCGAGGTCGTGCAGATCCAGTTCAACTATCTGGACTATGAAAACCCTGCCGTACAGAGCCGGGCTGTTTACGAGGTGCTGGAGCGGTATGGGAAACCTGTACTGATCATGGAGCCTGTTAAGGGCGGTACCCTTGTGAAGCTCCCTAATGAGGCACAAGCGGTGCTGGATGAGCTGGGAGGCGGCAGCAACGCGAGCTACGCCATTCGCTTTGCGGCGAGCTTCCCCCAGGTGAGCGTGGTTTTGTCCGGTATGAGCGATCTGGAGCAGATCCGGGACAACACGGGCTTTATGAAGGATTTTCGGCCTCTGGACAATCGGGAGCTGACGGCTGTTGCAGCTGTACGGGATATTTACCTGGACCAGAATATGATCCCTTGCACTGCCTGCCGGTACTGTGTGGACGGCTGCCCGATGCAGATCCGCATCCCGGATCTCTTTGACGCCATGAACCTGAAAAAAGCCTATGGAAACTGGGGCCAGGAGGCACGGTATCGGAACGAGCTTACCAAGGACAGCGGAAAAGCCTCCGACTGCATTCGCTGCGGTCAATGCGAGAGCGTGTGTCCCCAGCATCTTCAAATCCGGGATCTGCTGGTCAAGGTCGCGGAAGAGTTCGAAAAAGAAGAATAAGCGTTACTGTAAAAGACCGCCGGAACAAAGCCCGGCGGTCTTTTCGTACACAAACGCGTTGTTCAGTTGTCTGCGCTTTCCGCTTCTTCGTTGGCGGAATCCGGCGTGGATACGGGCCTAAAGAGCATATCCGTATCCACAGGGCCTTCGATCCCGGGAACGGTATCACTGATCGAATACTGCCACATGTCAAGCGTATAGTAAAAGCTTGGCCAGCACAGGTCCGGGGGATTGATGGGAAGAGCGAACCAGAAGGAATAATCCGTCAGGCGGGAAAGATCATAGCCATGATAGCCGATCTGACGGTTGAAATACACGGAAACGTCAAACCCGGCCTGTTTGATGCGCTCACAAAAAGCAACGGCACAATCGGTGCGGGTCTCCATATCCAGATCCCGTGTCCGGGCGATGGCGGCGTCCTCGTTGGAGACATACTCCCAGTCATACACGATGGGCAAGTCCGGTACCCGGTCCTGCAGGGCATTCAGGGTGAATTCCGCCTCTTCCAGCGCTTCGGCTTTCGAGATCGCCTGTGAATAATAATACACACCCACAAGAAGGCCGTTCTCCTTGGCCTCCCGGTAGTTCTTTTCAAACCAGGGGTCGTTGAAGAGCCCGCCCTCCGTATACCCCCGGCGTCCGATCCGAATATAGGCGAAGTCGATGCCGGAATCCGCAACCTTTTTCCAGTCGATGTCATACTGATGCTCGGACACATCCACACCGCGCAGGGCCGTGTAGGCGGTGCCGTAATAGACAGGGGAGCCGTCGACAAGGCGAAACTCTTCCTTGGAAAACGGGTTCACATCCACGCCTTCCAGCGGCGTGATCCATGTCCAGCCGATGTGGTCATAGACCTGGACCTGACCCTCATGCGGATCTATGTAGCTGATATCATCTGCACTGTTTCGAAAAAGGGGACGAGCTACTAAAAGCCCCAGAGCAATCCCGATCACGAGGATCAGAAGCAGGAGCAGAACGGTTCGCGGGCGTACTGCAGTTTTCATAAGGATCTCCTGTATTTTGTGTGTACTGATATGATATCCTACCACAGTTCGACAAAGAATTCAATTCCAAGTGGCTCGCCAATCAAAAATTGCCGAATCTTATCTCTTTTTCAAAAAGTTTTTATTGACAAAACACTTCGGATTTGCTATTATCATCAGGCCGGTGAAAATGCTGGTGTAGCTCAGTCGGTAGAGCAGCTGATTTGTAATCAGCAGGTCGGGGGTTCGAGTCCGTCCACCAGCTCCACCATGAGCGAAATTGAATATGGGGGAATTCCCGAGTGGCCAAAGGGGACAGACTGTAAATCTGCTGGCAATGCCTTCGGTGGTTCGAATCCACCTTCCCCCACCAGAAAGCGAGTCATCCTTTCGGATGGCTCGCTTTTCTTCGATTGGGTGATTGTGAAGGTGGATTCGAAAGGCGGCTCTTGGCGACAGTCCGGTGGACTGTCGCAACCGCCGTGGCTTTTCCGCAGAAAAGCGAATCCACCTTCCCCAGATCATGAAAAGACGTCCGCCCGGACGTCTTTTTGTCTCGTTGTTCCTTGAACAGGATCTTTTGATATGTTATCATGATTAACAAAACAGGGTTTACAACCTGTGTACAAGGCCTTTGGACCTTGTTTATCGGATTTGCCTGCGTGGAAGAACGGCACTGCGGACTACGCCTGTTCCAGCGGTTGATCGATACCGTCAGGCGGGTCGGATTTGGAACGTTCCACGGAAAGGGGGGGAGCATATGCGGATCTTGGGTATGGTGTTGAGCGGGCTGCGCGGCAGAAAGCGGGACACGGCTGTTCTGGGCGGTATTTTGCTCCTCGCCTTTCTTTTCCTGACACTGTCTTCTATCCTTCTGGCTTCCTTCTCGGAAACTGCGCGACAGCAGCGTCAGGCGCTGCACGGAAAATGGCAGATGATGTATTACGGCACGGATGATAAGACCGCAGCACGCTGTGCCGAGGTGTCCGACCTGGCACAGATCCGTCTCGTGGGTAAAACCAAGGATGCGGAGCTGGTGGGGACTGTCGATGAACAGGTGATGGCCCTCGGCAGCCTGAATCTGGAGGAAGGCCGCCTGCCGGAGAACGAGAATGAGATCCTGCTTGTCCTGGGGCGCATGGCGAAGGAGCCGACCGTCGGGGAAGAAGTGGACCTGGTCTATCTCTATGATTACATGCGCGGCGGACGCATGGAATGGGGCAGCGAGATCCAGGACGCAGTCCTGCGATCGATCCGGGGAACGATGCATGATCCCAACGGAAACGAGATCCGCTGGGAGGATCTGCAGGAACAATTCCATGATGACGTCATAAAGTACTACGACCCAGTAAACCGTCGGATCGATTTTCCACGGAATAATACGGGGGCGTATGGCGGGACACGGGTGCAGCTTCCTCCGGACATGGAGCTGGAAGACGCCATGACTTCCATGGAGGACGAGCTGCTTTACGCCTGGGCGATCAACTGCTTCGGCGGTTCCGATTATCCCTCGGCGCCGCCTTTCCGGATGTCCTTTGTGAACGCTTATCCGGGCGGTTTGTACAGTTATGAGAGCTTTCTTATCAACGTCAAGAACAGAAGCAACCAGGTCAGTTTTCTTGGCTGGGCCTTCGCAGACGATATCCGCGGTACGTCTATGGCGCTGACCCAGACAAGCCAGGCACTGCTGTACAAAACATATACGGTGGTAGGGTACCTCTCACCCTATGCCGATCATTGGGATGTTCGAGGATACGCCATGCCTGACGCCTTTGTCGCGCCGGAGGCCGCTGAGGCGCAGCTTTCCGCCCTTCGCCGCGCGGAGCAGGACTACTATGAGGGTGCGCCAAGCTTTGAACCTTCCAGCATCCTGCTTATGACGCCGGCACAGAATGCAAAGGCGCCTCTGGCGGAGCAGATCCTTCCGATCTATTGTGAACTGCAGCCGCCCTATTTTCGCGTTGAAGGGCTAATGGCCGATTCCATGGAGCTGCAGCAGGGTTTCCTGATCGGGCTTGATCCTGATACGGGAGAGGAAAAGGCCCTGCAGATGCAGGTTTACGGCTCCAGCTACTACCTCCAGGCGGACGACGGGACCTGGCGTGCCTTGAGCGGCGATCCGACCGTAGCCTCCCGATGGGCAGAGTTTGAGAAACTCCTTCAGCCGATCCAGCCGGAAGATCTGACGATGACCGATCTGGAAGAGGGGAGCCGCTATGCTCTGAGGCTGAATCAATATGCCTATCCGCCCTCCAACAGTGCTGAAAGCACCATCCAAATGCTTTGCAGCGGTGTGCTGATCGGCGTCGCGGCGACCTCCACGTTTCAAGTGTTTTGGGTCCAGCTCCGCAGGCGCAGGATGCGTCTTTCCACGCTGATGTCCATTGGCGCTACAGACGGACAGATCCTGCGGATGCTGCTGCTGGAAATCGCGCTTCTGCTGACTGCCGCCTGCCTGCTTGGGGCCGGCCTGGGCTTTGCACTTTCCCGATTCATCACAGGCGCAATGAAGACAGCGTATTTCGTACCCTGGGCTGCTCTCTTGACCGGGATCGGGCTTTGCCTGTCTGCGGTGCTGATCAGCGCCTTGATCCCCATGCTGCTGGTGCTCCATGTGTCGCTGACCGGGCGGGAACAGCTGAGCAGAAGAATTCTCCGGCTTCGTCGGCCTGATAGGATCAAACGGCAAAGCTATTTGGGCATCTTGCTGCGGCAGATGCGGGCAGACAGGGGCAGGAGCGCCTTGCAGCTTGCGCTTGCCGCCATGCTGGCGCTGATCTGCTTGATGACGGTCTATCTTTGTCACAGTGCCTACGGAAACTATCGCAAATCGATTACCGAGAGCGGAATGCCGGACTATGAGCTTGTTGCGCCCTATGGGATGAGTGGACTGTATTTGGACGGATTTCTGGAAAATGCCGCGCCCTTCACAGAAGGAGCGTACCTGTCCGTCTCCCGGGAAGCGCCGAATGTCTGGCTGCATTGCGATGAATATGTGGATAGCAGCCCTATTCTGCGCACGCTGCAGTCGCTCCCGGAGGCGGCATCCATGTTCCGTCAGCTCCCGGGAGGGGAGAGAGGTTTTTCCGTGCGTGTTCTCGGGTTCAGCCAGGAGGATGTGAGACTGCAGAAGATCCTTTCCTCTCTGCCCGAAACAGCGTTCGACAAGGATGCTTTCGCGTCCGGAGATGCCTGCATCCTGCTGGTCCCCCGCTATATCCCTGACGGACAGCTTGTTGGGCGCCTCGACGTGGACGAGGCAACGCTGGAAGAGCTTCGCGAGGATGAGAAGGCGGGCCGCCTGCTGGATCTGCACTTTGAACGGGCCTATCGGGACGCCGGTATGGAGGACCAAGCGATCCGGGCGGGCGGGGTGATCACCTTGACGGCCTTCAGCCAGACCATCTCCGGCGAGCAGATGCTGGAGCGTTCCGTTGAGCGCAGTATTCGCGTGGAGGCTGTGATCTCCACGTTGGCGGAGCCGATTTGGCCCCTTTCTGCCGAATGTCCCAGCCACGTGCTGATCGCGAGCGATTCTTTGGTGCGGCAGCTATATCCTTCTGCCAATACCCGTATGACGGCAGCGCAGGCCAGAAACCACCGGATCATGGCAGAAATCTTTTATCCTGACTGCTATGGTCTGACCCGTTTCGTCGCCGTAAACAAGGAGGACTGCGACCCCATCGCGCAGGACACCGCCGTCTCCGATCTGGCGGACGCTTACGGCCTGGATATTGTGAACCACCGGATGCAGAAGGAAAGGGAACAAATCAACGCACAGCGGCGCTGGATGCTGTTCCTGCTGCTTGGCATTGAAATGGCGCTTGTCCTCTCGACTTTGTCCTATTCTGCCGCAGGCATGGCGGCTGAACAGGACAGATACCGCTACGGTACCCTGCAGTCTCTCGGCGTGACCGACCGGCAGATGCTGTGGGGCGAGGCTCTGCGTTCTCTCGGTGTGGCGCTTGCATCGCTGCTTACCGCTCATTTGGTCCTGCTGCTTGTGCAGCTCGCTTCTGCGGTGCTGAGCGGAAGCTTCCGCGCTGCGCTCATGCTGGCGCTTGAGAACTATCCCTGGACTGCGCATGGCTTGGTTTGTGGGGCTTATATTCTGGTCTATGTGTTCCTGCAGACCATGCCGATCCTGCGCGTCACAAAGCAGAGACCGATCCAGAACATGAGGAGCTGAATATCATGGAACCCATCCTGCAGACAATCGAGCTTCGAAAAACCTATTCGCCCGGCACGCCTCAGGCGATGGAGGCACTGCGCGGCATCAACCTCAGCTTTGAAAGGGGACGCTATTACGCTATCGTGGGCAAGAGCGGCTGCGGCAAATCCACGCTGCTGCATTTGCTCGGCGCGCTCGACGTTCCCACAAGCGGAAAAGTCCTTTGCGAGGGAGAGGATGTTTTCAGCCGTTCTCGCCGGGAACTTGCCATATTCAGACGACGGCAAATCGGCTTCGTCTTTCAGTCCTATAACCTGTTGCAAGAGCATACGGCGCTGGAAAACATCCTGATGCCGCTCCACCTGGACGGCAGGGAAGCGGATGAGGACTATCTTAATCGGATTCTGAAACTGCTTGAAATCGGGAACCTGCTGAATAAGTATCCGGCACAGCTTTCCGGCGGCGAGCAGCAGCGGGTTGCCATCGCGAGGGCTATGGCGGCGAAGCCCGCTATTGTGCTGGCAGATGAGCCAACCGGAAACCTGGACCCGAAAACCAGCCAACAGACCCTATCCCTGCTGAAGGACACGGTGGCCCAGATGGGTCAGACCTTGATCCTTGTGACGCATGATATGGACGTGGCGGCACAGGCCCAGGAACAGATCCGCATCCATCAGGGAGAAATCGTGGAGATCACCCGGCGCGACTGAGCGTCCGGGTGATCCCTTTCTATATGCGGGTGCCATCATGTGATACACACTTTTTCTCCTGCTCTCATAGGATACCGCGAGGGAATCCTCAGTTGAAACACAGGAGGAATCGTATTTTGGAAGCAAATCGACCTGATGAGGGACGCTACCGTCTGGGTAATCTGCCGAATCCTGCGCCCCTGGCGGCGGCCTATGTACCCATGCAGGACAGCACAGAGCCCAGCTACGCGACCAATGAAGCGCTTTCGCGTGGAACTTTATTTCCCGGGCTTGACCTCCCGTTTATGAATATCGTGAACCCGGATCTGGACGAAACGCCTATGACCGAGATGATGGCCATCGACTTCGTGGTGGATGAGCTGGAGCTTTATCTGGATACGCACGCCGGAGACCGGGAAGCATTTGCCATGTATCAGACGATGCTGGCCATGCAGAAGGAAGCACGCGAGCGCTATGTGAGCATGTGCGGCCCCATTCAGCAGAAAGATCAGCTCGGCATGGATCGTTATGTGTGGCTCAACGGTCCGTGGCCCTGGGAATTTTCGAAAAACAGGGAGGGCTGAGAGATGTTTGTTTATGAAAAGAAACTGCAGTTTCCGGTAAAAATCGCAAAACCCAATCCGAAGCTTGCCAAGGTCATCATTAGCCAGGTGGGCGGACCGGATGGTGAACTCGGCGCCTCCATGCGCTACCTCAACCAGCGGTATTCCATGCCGTATCCTGAACTGAAAGGCCTGCTGACGGATATCGGCACGGAAGAGCTTGGCCATATGGAAATGGTCGCAGCCATCATCCATCAGCTGACCCGAAAGATGAGCACGGAGGAGATCCTCCGAAGCGGCCTTGACACGTACTTCGTGGATCATACCGCAGGCGTTTATCCCACGGCGGCCTCCGGCTTCCCCTGGAGCGCAGCCTCCATGCAGGTGAAAGGCGACGTGCTGGCGGATCTGAACGAGGATTTGGCGGCGGAGCAGAAGGCTCGCGTGACCTATGATAATATCCTGCGGCTCAGCGACGACCCGGACGTGAACAATGTGATCCGCTTCCTGCGGGAGCGGGAGATCGTCCACTACCAGCGCTTTGGCGAGGGCCTGCGCCTTGCCATGGAGAAAATGGATCAGCGCAATCTTTACGCGGTCAACCCGTCCTTCGATCGCTGACTGGAGCTGTACGATCCCCGGGATCATTCCCGGGGATCTTTTTCATTTCCGCAGGATTCTTCCTGAAACAGCAATTGCCCCTTGAATCTTGTCGTTCTTTCTGCTATGTATATTCCTTAGAGAATCGAAAGGAACATGGCGAAATGTCGAAGTTTCGAGAACTGTTTTCTCCCCGGGATATGAGCGTGGGAAAGCCCTGGAAGCGGATCGCAGAGTTTGCGTTTCCGCTTCTGATCGGGAATTTTGCCCAGCAGCTCTATAATACGGTCGACGCCGTAGTGGTCGGCAACAGCAAATGGGGCTATACCGCCCTGGCTTCCGTTGGAAATGCTGCGCCGGTGCTGAATCTGCTTCTGGCGCTGTTCGTTGGCATTTCAACCGGCGCCGGCATCCTGGTGGCCCAGCATTTCGGGGCAAAGAACAGCGAGGCCCTTGCCAGGACAATAGGCAACTGTATCAGCCTGACAGCAATCGCAAGCCTTATCATTATGGTCGTGGGTCCCTTGATCACAGGGCCGCTGCTTCGTGCGGTGGGGACGCTGCCGAGCATGTATGACGGCTGCAAGTCTTATCTAAGCATCTTTTTCTATGGGATCGCCGGCGGATTCTTTTATAATATGTTTGCCGGCATCCTGCGCGGCCTGGGGGATTCTTTTTCTGCATTGCTGTACTTGATGGTCACGGCTGCCCTGAACATTGTGCTGGACCTGGCGTTTGTGGGAGATATGGGCGTTGCGGGCGTCTCTCTTGCCACGGTGATCGCCCAGTTTGTCTCCGCGATTCTTTGCCTGCGGAAGCTTCTCTCCCTGAAGAGTGTGTTTAGCCTTCATAAGCGGGATCTCCGCCCCGAACGGACATACGTCAGTCGGATCCTGGGGCTCGGGCTTCCGTCCGGCCTGACACAGGCCATTTTCTCCTGCGCCATGATGGTGGTACAGCGGCTCATCAACAGCTTTGACGACGCCATGTTCGTCGCCTGTAATGTGATGGTCATGCGGGTGGACGGCTACGCCATGCTGCCGAATTTTAGCTTCGGGCAGGCTATGGGCACCTACGCGGGACAGAATATCGGTGCCAGGCGCCTGGACCGGCTGAAGGACGGGACCCGTCAGGGCCTCATGATGTCGGTGGGCACCGCGCTGGTGCTGACGCCTGCGGTCCTGCTGGCCGGGCCGACGCTGATGCGTCTTTTTACGCCTGAGCAAGGGCTGATCGACCTCTCCATGCAGATGATGTACATCCTGGCCGCAGGGTATATCGCCATGTCTGTGACCCAGGTCCTGCAGGGGGTGATGCGGGGAGCGGGAGATACGGTGACCCCCATGTGGATCAGCTTTGGAACGGCTATCGGGCTGCGTCTGCCTCTGGCCTATATCCTGGTTGCTTTGGTCCGGAATGCCGGCGCGCCGGTTCTGACGCAAGAGAAGATGGTATTCGTATCGCTGCTTGCAAACTGGATCCTGGGCATGGTGCTGACGATCCTGCTGTTTAAGCTCGGCAAATGGAAAAGAAAGCTGCCGCAGATGGATTCGGATGCTTGAAATCAAACAGCAACAGAGCCGGGACTTCTAATCACCAGGTCATTTTATACTTGAAATTCGCTCAGATCTGTTATACAATACCATGCGCATGCCGGTGTGTTGGAATGGTAGACGAGGCGGACTCAAAATCCGTTGCCAGCGATGGCGTGTGGGTTCGAGTCCCACCACCGGCACCACGTCGTCGCGGACTTCGTATCGTTCGCGACGGCGTTTTCTATTTCAAAGCAAACGCCATCTCTCATTCACTCCGTCGCTCCTCCTTTCCGCAAAAGGTCACGCTCGGCTTGCCTGCCCGCTTGTAAACGCGCTCACAACGGCGCGCTGTCGCTACCGACCTTTTGCGGGCTACAAAGTTTGTCGTTATAATGACCATCGGCTGGCGAAATCAATCGAGAATTCGATTGATTTCGCTGCCAAACGACAGGTTTGGCAGCGAATGATTCTCAAAATCATTCGCCATATGCTCATTGCAATGAGTATATGGCAAAACAGCCGTGCTGTTTTACCGCGCAGCAAAGCTGCGCGGCGAAAAGCTTTTTCGCTTTTCGCCATCATATAACGTTTCCGCGGTTTCAGAAAGAGCCGCGAATACTGCACATCCACTGAGTCCTTCTTCCTTTTCAAATCGGAGAACTCACGTGGGTTCTCCGATTTGGTTTTAAACGAAGGATCGGATTTGGATTGCCAAGGCACATCAAAAAGGAGAGAATCCGAACAGGATCCTCTCCTTTTTGGTGGCAAGCCTGCGGCTGGCAATGATCCGCTTCGCTCAAACAGGCCGGAGGGAATACCCAATCCCCTCCGGCACCGACCCATGGGAGACGAAATTGGTTCGGTTTTGGGTCGTCTGGGTGCTTTGCAGGAAAGATAGGGTACCCGAAAGGGGAATAGCAATAGAGCGAAATACTTCAGCAAACTAATGTAACCGCTTTTAGATAAATATTTAACATGGATTTTACAAGCTGTTCACGGGCTATTCAGCATTTTTTGACGGGGCTGTGCTACTATAATAATGCTCGCAAGAGCGGTACATACAAAAGACTGGCGGTGCATCTTTCCGATGCCGCGGCCTCGCCGCGGATAAAGCCTACGGATGGTTGCATCCTCGGAAGCCAGAAGCTCTTCTACTTGGGCGTGGTCCAAATGGCGGACCACGCCCAAGACCATTATCGTTCGGTTGCAAAAAATATAATTTAGCATTACTAAAGGCCCTTGAAATGTTGGATGATATGTGATAGAATGCCCGCAAGAAAGATGTGGTGTATGATCGATCCCTGGAAGGGGAATCCTTTTTTACATGTCTATTCTTGCTTCATCTATGAATAACGCGTATATTGAGAATGATTTATCCGAAAGGAGAACCCTATGTCTGAAATCGTATTGACCAAAGATAACTTTGAGGAAGAAGTCCTTCGTTCCGACAAGCCCGTTCTGGTAGACTTCTGGGCCACCTGGTGCGGCCCCTGCCGCATGCTCGCCCCCGTGATCGCCCAGATTGCGGAGGAGCAGGAAGGAAAGATCAAGGTAGGCAAGATCGACGTTGACGAGCAGCCTGAGCTTGCCGTGCGTTACGGCATTGCGAGCATCCCCACACTCAAGGTCTTCAAAGACGGCGAGGTGGTCAAGTCCTCCATCGGCGTGATCCCCAAACCCATGATCGAGGCTCTGTTTGAGTAAGCCTTCGGCAAAGTGAAGCAGCACCCACCATCTCGTGAGAGCACGAGGCGGTGGGTGCTGTTTCTATTAGTCTCCCGCTTCCGGCAGACAGTGCATGTGGGTTTGACCCAGTACACGAAAGCCCTCTGCGGCTTTGGCAAAACGGCGGATGCCGTGGTCTGCCGAGCGCAGCTTCAGGTACAGTCGGATCGCCTTGGCCTCCGCACATCCCTCCGGAAACTGAGAGCGGTGACAGGAGAAAATTGCGTCCAGCTGCCGGTCCAGAAATCCGGATGTATTGATGGTCCGGTTTGGCTTTGCCGTCATATAATAGGCAAGGGCTTTTACCGGCGCCGGAGAAGCCCCATATCCTGCCATCAGGTCCTTGTATGGTGCAAAGCAGGCGATCTGCCGCGCGGCGGCGCCCACATTTCGATGGTCGGCGTGACACTCGCTGCTCACATCCGGGTCGGGGGCAAAGATCACGTCCGGCTTAAAGTCTCCTACGACTTTTGCCAGAGCTTGGATCAGCTCCTTTTGCTCGTAGAATCCGCCATCGCAGAAACCCAAAAAGCGCAGATCCTGTACGCCAAGCATACTGGCGGATCTCCGGGCCTCTTCCATGCGGATGGGGATCAGGTCCGTCGGCGTAGTCCCTGCTGGCGCGTTTGCAAGGCCGTAGCGCCCGTCGATGCAGATCACAAAGCAAACCCGCTTTCCAAGGGATGCAAGCTTGGCTGCGGTCGCACCTGCGCCGATCTCAATATCATCCGGGTGCGGTCCGACGAAGAGAAAACGCTCAAAAGATTCCAAGTCCGGCAGGGGGGCGGCAAAGCGAAGGACGGCTTTCGTCAGGCTCATGCCTCGACCGCCTTCTTCCTGTTTTCCAGCTCTTCACAAATGCGCTCGTATTCCAGCTCGTCCAGCTTGTAATGCTTCTTGTAAAGAAGATAGGAGACCAGCATCAGCAGGAAGGGCAGCACGGTCATGACAAGGAGAAGACCGCCGCTTTGATAGGGCATCACATCCTGCAGCAGGGCCGCGATCTGCTGATTCTTGCTGGCTTCGGTGATCAGCTGCTCATTGCACTGCATTTCCAGATCGGAGATTCCGTTGGTGAAGTGCAGAGTATTGAAAAGGATGTAAGCCAGGTACGCGATCGCAACATTCAGCGCGGAGGCGAGCTTGGTAATAAAGGGACGGAGCGAGGTGATGATGCCTTCGTCCCGTGTGCCGCGTTTATACTCATTGTATTCCACGGTATTCATGACAGAGATCATCATGATGAGGTAAAAGCCGTACTGCCCGAAGTTGGCGAGCATATAGCCTACGGTCAACACAAGGAACTTGAGGTCGTATCCGAAGGGGAAGGCCGTACCCTTCTTCATAACAAAGCAGATCAGCATGAGGATATAGCCGAGGGTACCGACGAGCATCATCACGTCCATAAACCGTTTGCGCTGCAGACGGCGGGAGATGGCGGGATAGAAGATCATCAGGAAACCGGTGACGGCCATGCCGACGATCTGGAAGAGGGAGAAGAAACCGCCCTCGTAGCCAAACTCCATGTAAATGTAGTTCATCCCAACGCCGGAGAGGACGATGCCGTTGCCGATCTGCTGGATCAGGAGGATGAGAGAGATCCACAGCAGCTGATCGTTTCCGGTAATGGTGCCCCAGATCTTTTTGAAGCTGACGGGGGGCACCGGCTCCACGCTGGAGTCGCGCTGCTCCTTGACGCCTATGACGGTGATGGCGAGGAAAGCCGGCGCGAGGATGGCGATCACCAGGGCAATCACGCCGTAAGCCGTGATGGCGTTTCCGCCGATGGCGTGCTCGCCGTTGGTGAGCATGGGGATCAGGACAGATGCGGTCAGGCCGCCGATACCGGCAAACAGCGTCGCTCTTGCGGTGAATTTGTTCCGGGTATCTGCATTGGAGCTGAGGGCGGGAACCATGCCCTAGTAGCTGATGTCATGCATGGTGTAAGTGATGCTGTAGAGGAAATACATGACGCCGAAGAAAATGACGAAGGGCCAGCCGCGGAGCCTTACGTTGAAGGTCAGATAGATGACGATGGAAGTCGTGACGATGCCGATGACCAGCCAGGGCTTGAATTTGCCCCAGCGAGTGCGGGTGCGTTCGATGATATTGCCCATGATAGGGTCGTTCAGCGCGTCGAAAACACGGGCGGCGATCATGATGACGGTGATCACACCAAGCTGGGAAGCGTTCAGGCCCTTGGTGTAGAGCACAAAGAGCATGAGAAAGCTTGTGATCAGATTGTAGACCATGTCCCGGCCAACGGTGCCGAGGGGGAAGAACCAAAGATTTCTGCGGGTAATGGAGTCTTCTTTCATGAAATCATCTCCTTTTCTTCATATTAGCACCGTCTTGCTGCCCTGGCAAGAAGGGAAGCGGGGCAGATCTGCTGGTTTATATCATTTAGCCTGTCCGAATATGATCTCCACGTGGGGATTTTGGATATTCTGCATGCTTGACGAAGGGAGTAAAGAGGTTTAAACTTTGTTTCAGCAAAGAGAACGGCTTTTTGCAGATATAATCAGAAATGAGGTTGAACTTATGAACCCTGTAACCGAAACCTTTGGCTCCATGGTCTTTAATGATTCTGTCATGCGCCAGCGTCTGCCGAAAGAGGTTTTCCAGCAGGTTCAGCGTTCGATCATCGACGGGAAGCGTCTGGACAGCGCAGCCGCGACTGTGGTCGCAAACGCCATGAAGGACTGGGCGATCGAGAAGGGAGCCACGCATTTTTCCCACTGGTTCCAGCCCATGACCGGCATCACCGCGGAAAAGCACGAGAGCTTTCTTTCTCCCATCGGCGGGGGACGGGTCATTATGGAGTTTTCCGGCAAAGAGCTGATTCAGGGAGAGCCGGACGCCTCCAGCTTTCCCTCCGGCGGCCTGCGCGCCACCTTTGAAGCCCGGGGTTACACGACCTGGGACCCCACTTCCTATGCCTTTATTAAGGACGGGATCCTGTGCATCCCGACGGCCTTTTGCTCCTACGGCGGGGAAGCGCTGGATAAAAAGACGCCTTTGCTGCGCTCCATGGAAGCCATCAACCGGCAGACCATGCGCGTGTTGAAGCTATTTGGCAACGACCAGGTCACGTCAGTCAAAACAACCGTCGGGCCGGAGCAGGAATACTTCCTGATCGACAGAGCCGTATATGAAAAGCGCAAGGACCTGATCTTCACGGGACGCACGCTCTTTGGCGCAAAGCCGATCAAGGGGCAGGAACTGGACGACCATTATTTCGGCACCATCAAGCCCCGGGTCGCGGCTTTCATGAAAGAGCTGAACGAGGAGCTGTGGAAGCTGGGCGTGATGGCCAAGACTGAGCATAACGAGGCCGCGCCGTCCCAGCACGAGCTTGCGCCGATCTTCACCACCACCAATATCGCCACCGACCACAATCAGCTCACCATGGAGCTGATGCAGAAGATCGCCAGAAAGTACGATATGGTCTGTCTGCTGCATGAAAAGCCTTTTGCCGGACTCAACGGCAGCGGCAAGCACAACAACTGGTCCATCTGCACCAACACCGGCGTGAACCTCCTGGAGCCCGGTGAGACGCCCTATGAAAACGCCCAGTTCCTGCTCTTCCTGTGCGCGGTGATCCAGGCGGTGGATGATTACCAGGATATGCTGCGCATCTCCGTGGCGTCTGCCGGAAACGACCACCGCCTGGGTGCCAATGAGGCGCCCCCCGCTATCGTCTCCATGTTCCTGGGGACGGAGTTGGAGAACATCCTCACGGCCATTGAGTTTGATGAGCCTTACGGCAACACCAAGAAGGAGCTTATCAAGGTTGGCGTGCATGTGCTGCCCAAATTCCCCCGGGATACCACCGACCGAAACCGGACCTCGCCCTTCGCTTTCACCGGCAATAAATTCGAGTTCCGTATGCCCGGGTCCTCCGCATCCATCTCCGGTGTAAACGTGGTGCTCAACACCGCTGTTGCCGAGTCTCTTCGGCAATATGCGGACGAACTGGAGCAGGCGGATGATTTCGAGTCCGCGCTGCACGATCTGATCCAGCGGGTGATCCGGGAACATAAGCGCATCATCTTTAACGGAAACGGATATGACGATTCCTGGGTCCGTGAGGCGGAAGCCCGGGGGCTTTTGAATCTGCCGAGCACGCCGGACTGCGTGCCTTATTACCTGGCGGAAAAGAACGTGGCGCTTTTTGCGCGGCACAGAGTCTATTCCGAGACCGAGATCCGGGCCCGGTATCAGATCAAGCTGGAAAACTACTGCAAGGTCCTGCACATGGAAGCGCAGACCATGCTGGATATGGCCTGGAAGGAGATCCTCCCCGCCACATCCCGCTATGTACGGGAGCTGACGGAGACAGCGCTTGCAAAGCGCAGCCTTTCGCCGGATACAGACTGCGGCTTTGAAACGGAGCTTGCGAACACGCTTGGCGCGCTGACAGCTTCCGCAGCCGGGAAGGTGCGCGCGCTGGAACGGGTCTTGAACGAACTGCCGAATACGGACAGCCTGACCCTGGCGCGGTATTATCGGGAGCATGTTTTGAAAGCAATGGATTCCCTGCGCGTTGACATCGATGAAATGGAAAGGCTTACAGCGTCTTCCTTCTGGCCCCTGCCCACCTACAGCGATCTGCTATTCAGTGTGAATTAAAAAGCACCCTGTACGAAATCATTCGTACAGGGTGCTTTTTATGTTTCGGGATCCGGGATCTCCAGAATACGGTAACCGCAGGCGTTGATGATGGTGGTTCCGCCGTATTCCAGGTCGCCTTTCTGTCGGTGATGATAGCTGGGATGGATGTGTCCATGGATAAGATAACGGGGATGATATCGGTCCATCAGTTTCAGGAACGAATGAAAACCGCGATGTACCAGGTCTTCGTCATCTCCGAGACCCCGGGCCGGTGCGTGCGTCAGGATGATATCAACGCCCTTCATGCGCCATAGCTTCCATCGCAGTTTCAGGATCCGGGCAGCCATCTGCCTTTCCGTATATTGATGGGGACCTCCATTATAGAGCGGGCAGCCGCCCAGCCCCATGATCCGAAGACCCTTGACCTTGACAAGCTGGCCGTCGATGCAGTCGCAGCCTTCAGGGGGGTTCTTTTCGTAGCTGCCGTCATGGTTGCCGTGGACATAGAGAAGGGGAGCACGGCCCATGGTGACGAGAAAGCTCAAATATTCGGATTTCAGGTCTCCCGCCGAAAGGATCAGGTCGATCCCATCAAGCTTGCCTGGCCGATAATAATCCCAAAAGTAAGGACTCTCTTCGTCGGAAATCAGGAGCAGCTTCATGTCGATCCCTTCTTATAGTGATTATATGATGGCGAAAAGCGAAGAAGCTTCTCGCCGCGAAGCTTAGCTGCGCAGCAAAACAGCCAAGCTGTTTTGCCATATACTCATTATCAGTTGTTTTCGGGGTGGATCGCGAGGATTCTTGCGGTTTCAACAGCCTCGGGACGGAGGTTTTCAGGCGCCGGAATATGACCGTTTACATTCTCACAGAGCCAGTCTATGCGCATGATCTCATCCGGAGTAAAGCTGTGACTGCCATCATTTCTTTGGACACCGTCCTGGTCGAGAATGGGGCAGCAGAAGGGATCAAACCAGCCGCCGCGCAGGTCATGGACCAAATGCTCCGCAAGGCGGCGGATCCCGATCGGAAGCTCGGAGGAAAACTGAACGTCGATCACGCCGCTTCCCATGCCCCACCAATAGTTGATGGCCTGCTTTTCCTGGTTTTTACCCAGAGCGTCCCAGGCGCCGCTGAAGATACTCTGCACCACCTGCACATAAAAGCGGCCCCAATCCCAGCAGGGAAGGGCAAGGGGCTGGAGAGAACCGTCCTCTCTGAGGCGATACGTGCCCCAGTCCAGGGCCCAGTGTGCGTGTTTCGGATCTGTTGCGTCCCGGTTGGAGATCACGGTGATCTTGCGTTCCAGCAGCTCCACCAGGGGGTCCGGCGTTTCAGACGACCAGAGCAGATCGATCCGGGCACGGGGATTGGTCATCTGCGCCCCCAGAGCAAAGGCGTTGATCTCCGCAGGAACGCCGACGATGGGATAGCCGGAAATATAGCCGATCCGATCCTCCTTCGCCATGGCGCCCGCAATCGCGCCGGTGATGAATTTGGCCTCATACGTTCGGCTGTAATAGGTGCGCAGTCCGGTATAGGGCTGCGAAAGGGCACAGGCCATGATGCGAACAGAGGGGTTCAGCGCCGCGATCTTGCGACAGACTCCGATCATCTGGGGAGTCGTGGCGAAGATCAACTCTGCGCCATCTTCGACCGCGTTTGTCATGGCTCGCTCATAGTCGTGATCCAGAGCCCAATATTCTTGGATCGATACTTTGTCGCCCAGCTCTTTTGCCAGCTCCCGCTCACCCTGAATGTGCGCACGGGTCCAGGCGCTCACCTGGGGGTCATAGGCATAGATAAAAGCGACCTTTAGATGGTCCGGTCTGGCGATGCCGATGATCTTGTTGATGAGGCCCTTCTCCTTGCTCTCCGGCGCTGTGCTGACCGAAATGGCGCTGGGAAGGACGCCGGATTTGATGTCGGGCCACAGGCTTTCCAGGGTCTTGCGCAACTCATCGCTGCTCAGGGCCTTCAGCTCCTGGAAGGAAAAAACCTGCAGGCAGATCAGCAGCGCGTCTGACACGGTCCCGGGCAGAGAAGCGCCGCCAAGGCGCGTGTATGCAGACTGAAAACGGCTGTACAGCGCGAGAAAAGCGCGTTCTTCATCCGTGGACCAGACATGATCCTTTTCATAGCCCATGGCTTTCTGCAGCTTCTGGTAGCATCCGGTCTTGGAAAAACGGATCTGATAAAGGCTGCAGAGAGGATAAAACTCCATGAACTCATAATATCGCTGAATGACCGGATCATCCGAGTATACCGGCAGGATACGCGTAACGATGCCGGGAATGCTCGGCGCATCATAGCTCTTTAAAACGCTGACCCGCTTATTGCCTTCGGCAACATAAAACCGACCCAGATACTCGTAACAGCGGATCGGATCCCGGATGCCCTCGTCACTCAGATGGGCCTCGCACAGAGACATCCATTTCATGGCAAACTCTGTTTCTTCACCCAAAAGCGGCATGAAATTGCCGGCGAAAGCGGCGCGGCGCCCGGCGGATCTGGTCCCAACAATGGTCTCGGAGGGGATGCTTACAAGGCCGATCTCCACGCTCCCCGCGGACATAGATTCATCCAGGATCTCGTCCAAAACCTGCGGATATGGATAGTTCCCCTGGTTGACGGCATTTTTATAGTATTTTTGCCCGCGCTTGAGTGCGAGAGCATATTGTTCGGCGGCTTCCTGACGGCTCATGGTTCTTGTCCTCCGCTGTCACTCATAGTTTGCCTTATTATAGCCGCAGCCTTGGAAAAATCAATTGGAAAACTGCACAAAATCAGCGGGTTTTCCGCAGCATCAGGATATTGCTGACAAGGGAAGCGCTGTGCTTGCGCACGTAATCGTCAAACTCGTCTCGCCTGATGTAGTACATACGCCCCCAAGAGGAGATGCGGAGCCATTCTTCATCCAGGCCCGTGGCGCAGACGTAATGGGCGCGGGCTGAGCTGGCGGGAGTATAACTGCCGTCAGCTTTTTGTACGTAAAAAGTCAAGCGGTGCTTTTCCCATACTGCGGGAAAGCTGGGACCCACGGAAAAGATCACCGGAATATCCTGCCCCAGCAGCTCCTCCATACGATCCCAGAATCTGCCGCCGGAAACCGCCCAGAAGGAGCGGTAGGGAAGCCCGTATTTTCGAAGGAGCCGATTCATCCCTACGGCCAGGAGAAGTCCGTTGATCCCAAAGGGCTGGATCAAGGGAAAGTATTTGCGACACAGTTTCGCAAGCTCCCGATTATAGTCCTCCTGAGGAATCAGATCCGCACTCTGTCCGGAGAGGTACAATACAGTATCCAGCGCAGCGACAGGACCGCAGCCGCATACGCGGATGGATTTACTCTCGTTCCACATCTGACTTCCGCCGTAGGAAACGATCCCGTTTTTCTGCACACGGACATAAGGCTGTTTCAAAGCAATCATTTTCTCAGCTCCTTACGGACAGTATACTTTATTTTTCTCCTTCTTTCAATCCCGGGATGGAAAAGAGAAAAGCACTGTGCTATAATCTGTTGGAACAAACATACGGAGGCGCAATATGATCAGTTTTTTACGGCAAGAGGGGATTGAGGAGTCCGTTTTGGAGCAGGTAGCAGCTTTTCACAGCCGCTTTCCGGCATCCGAGGAGCAGGCACATCGGATCCCGCAGCCGAAGTTTCACTATTACGGAAAAGAGATCTGGCAGCAGGCCCTGACAGCGCTGCTGGCAGGGGAGAACCTGCTTCTGGTAGGGCCGAAAGCAACCGGGAAGAACGTCCTGGCGGAGAATCTGGCGGCGGTGTTCGGCAGACCGGAGTGGGATATTTCCTTTTATCTGAACACCGACGCCGCGTCTCTCATCGGAACCGATACCTTTCGCGGCGGAGAAGTCTGTTTTCGCAGCGGCCCCATAACCCAGTGCGCCGAACAGGGCGGTTTCGGCGTGCTGGACGAGATCAACATGGCGAAGAACGAATCTCTGGCCGTGCTCCATGCCACGCTGGACTTTCGGCGGATCATTGACGTGCCGGGCTATGAACGCATCACGCTGCGGCCGGAGACCCGCTTCATCGCCACCATGAACTACGGCTACGCCGGCACCCGGGAACTGAACGAGGCCCTGGCCTCCCGCTTTATGGTCATCAATATGCCCATCATTTCCCAGGATAATCTGCAGAAGCTGCTTCTCTCCCAGTTCCCGAAATTGAAAGAAAGCTATGCCGAGCAGCTTTCCGGCCTGTTTCAGGACATTCGGAAAAAGTGTGACAGCTCGGAGATCTCCACCAAGGCCCTTGACCTGCGCGGGCTGCTGGCCGCCATCAACCTGGTGGAGAACGGACTGCCGGTGGGGCAGGCTCTGGAAATGGGCATCGTGAACAAATCCTTTGATCCCTTTGAGCGCCAGCTGGTGGCCGATCTGATCACGGCCCGGATCCGGCAGGATCTGCGGGCGGATGATCTGTTTTTGAAAGAATGAACGAGGTCAGTGAGCAGCAGCGCAGACGCGCGGTCAATCAGATCTGGAACGCGGCGAAGGATTATCACTTCGCGCCGGATTTCAAGGCCTATGACAGCGAGGGCAGCGCAGACGTCTATTGGAACAGCATTATCGGCGCCGTGAGGCGGCATTATGAATACCCCAAGCTTGCCGCCGTGCTTTCTGCGTTTCAGCAGTATGAGGATTCTGACACCTATGAGGGCCTGTTCTGGCTGGGTCTGGAAAACGCGGTATATCAGAAGGAACTGGCGGAACGGCCGGTCCTGGCAGAGCTGCGGCGTGATTATGCCGAGCGCTTTCTAAAAGTCTATGGCGCCCTTGCGCAGGATGACTATCATCTCTACGACTGCCTGGCCTGCGCGCATTACCGGAGAGCCCTGGGCGAGGAGCCCAGACTGAACCGTTATGATATAAGCCTGCTGGATGAGCTGGAGTTTTCCCCGGAGATGGACACGGACGAGATCGTGGACCGGGCAAAGAGCCTTTTTGAACGCTGGTTTCAGATCACGACTGAGGAACGGAGAAGAGAGAAGAAACCGCTTCTCCTCCGACTCCGAAAAGGCGGAAAGCAGAAGGGGAGGGGGCGTTACCGGCGCTTTGGGATCGGCATTGTCGACCATCCAGACAGGATCTATGCCCCGGAAGCGGATGAACTTCGGGAAGAGGACAGCCCTGCCACCAAACTCAGCGCGGCAGAGCTTCGCCGATTCATGACGGGGAAATACGGCGAGGCCATGTATCCTCCCCAGCAGATCATGGAACTGGAGCGCAAGCTCTGCGTGGGCAATCACGCCTTTTGTCACCTCCATTTTACCAAGGGCGTTCCGGCCGCGGCAAAGATCCAGAACGGCTTTGAAGCGCTGAAAAAGGAGCAGGAGAGCAAGCAGATCGAGAGGAACCGGCAGTTTTACCGGGATCATCTGGCGGAAAACAGGACGGCGATCTCCAGGCTTGCCTCCAGGATCCAGAATTCGGTCCTGCTGTATCTGCAGCCGTCTTCTGTGCGCTCCGATGCCGGAAAGCTGGATGGAGGCCGGGTGTGGCGTGCTGCCTGCCTGCAGGACGGAAAGGTCTTTCAGCGGACCGAGCAGGGGAATATGGGCGATCTGAGCGTGGATATCCTGCTGGACGCCTCCACCTCTCAGATGAACCGGCAGGAGACCGTCTCCACCCAGGGGTATATGATCGCGGAGGCCATGAACCGCTGCGGCATTCCCTGCAGGGTCATGTCCTTCTGTTCCATGACCGGATACACCATTTTGCGGGTCTTTCGGGACTATGGGGAGCAGCGGGAAAACGATAAGATCTTCGAATATGTCTCCAACGGCTGCAACCGGGACGGCCTTGCCGTACGCGCTGCCCATGAGCTGATGAAGGACAGCCCCTATGAACATAAGGTCCTGATCCTTCTTTCGGACGTGAAGCCTCACGACGCCATGCGCATCCCCACGGAGGATGGAGAGTATCTCGCCTATGAAAAGGACGCCGGTGTCCGGGATACCGCGGCGGAGGTCCGCAGAGCCCGGGCGGACGGGATCTCGGTGATCTGCGTATTCACCGGCGACGAGGCCGATCTTCCGGCGGCAAAGCTGGTTTACGGCAAGGATTTCGCCTGGATCCCATCGGTTGAGCTGCTTGCAGACGCGGTAGGGAACCTGCTGCAAAATCAGATCCGGAATCTGTAGCCATGAAAATGCCCCGCGTGTGAATGAACACGCGGGGCTGACGTTTTTCTGTCTTATTTTGCCAGGACCTTCTTGAGCCGGGCATAGCGGGGGAGGGAATGCTCCAAGGGCAGCACAGGCTCACCCTGGATCAGGGGCAGCACATAGTCGATAAATTCGTGCTTAAGGCCGTTGCGTTCCTCGTTGAGCCATTCCAGGGGGACTTTCTTTTCGAAGTTTGCCACGGATTCCAGCGGCAGCAGCACCAGCTTGCAGCGGTACTTTCCGTCCACATACTCGCGCTGGAAGGCGACCATCTTGCCGGTGGTGCCGGAAACAGCCTGACGCACCGCTTCACGGCCGGCATTGCAGGCCTCGTCGATATCCGTCTGGGAGGCCAGATGCGCGCCGCAGCGCTGCAGCAGGCTCAGCTCGATCCCGCGGACCTTGGCGCCGGTGTGCGCTTTCACGATGCTGGCCAGAAGCGTGGCCAGACCGCCCAACTGCGCGTGACCAAAACCGTCGGTAGCGGAGGTCTTGGCCTCGGAAACGAAGCTGCCGTCGGCATAGTGGATGCCCTCGGAAACGGCGACCAGGACCTTGCCGGTGGCGGCATAGACCCGCTTTACGTCGGAAAGGAAGCGATCCATGTCGAAGTCCACCTCAGGCAGATAGATCAGATCCGGGCCGGAGCCAAACTCGGTGGCAAGAGCGGCGCTGCCGGCGAGCCAGCCGGCGTGACGGCCCATGATCTCAACAATGGTGATCATGCCGTTATCATAAACCCGGGCGTCCTTGTTGATCTCCATGCAGGAGGTGGCGATATACTTGGCGGCGCTGGCAAAGCCGGGGCAGTGGTCGGTGCCGAAAAGATCGTTGTCGATAGTCTTGGGTACGCCCATCACGCGGCACTCATAGCCCACGGACTCCATATAGCGGCTGATCTTGTTGCAGGTGTCCATGGAGTCGTTGCCGCCGTTATAGAAGAAATAACGCACATTGTACTTCTTGAAGATCTCCAGGATGCGCTTATAGTCGGTGTCGTCCTTTTCGGGATCGGCGATCTTATAGCGGCAGGAGCCCAGCTCGGAGGAGGGGGTGTGCAGCAGAAGCTTCAGCTCTTCCGGGTCCTCCTCGTCCATCACATACAGCTTATCCTCCAGCACGCCCTTGATGCCGTGGGCGGCGCCATAGACCTTTGTGATCTCCTCCGCGTCCAGCGCGGCGCGGATCACACCGTAAGCGCTGGCGTTGATGACGGCGGTAGGGCCGCCGGACTGGCCAAATATGGCAGCTCCGATCAGTTTTTCACTCATTCGATTGTTCCTCCAAAAAATAATTAAAAAAATGTGTTTTTTGTGAAAGGTGCTTCTTGATTCTGGGCAGGTTTGAGAATATAATAGAAAAGCAAATTTGTAAATATGCTATTTGTACAAAATTTGACAAGGAGAACTGAAAATGGCACTGGTAACTACAAAAGAAATGTTTGCGAAAGCCTACGACGGCGGCTATGCCATCGGCGCTTTTAACGTCAACAATATGGAGATCGTCCAGGGGATCACCGAGGCGGCAGGGGAGCTGAAGAGCCCCGTCATCCTGCAGGTGTCCAAGGGCGCCCGCGCCTATGCCAACCACACCTACCTGGTGAAGCTGGTGGAGGCCGCCATCATCGAGAATCCCGATATCCCCATCGCGCTGCATCTGGACCACGGCGACACCTTCGAGCTGTGCAAGAACTGCATCGACGGCGGCTTTACCTCCGTTATGATCGACGCTTCCTCCAAGCCCTTTGAGGAGAACATCGCCCTGACCCGCCAGGTCGTCGAGTATGCCCATGATCACGGCGTTGTGGTCGAGGCTGAGCTGGGTACCCTGGCCGGCGTGGAGGACGAGGTCAACGTGGAGCACGGCAAGGAGAGCTACACCCACCCCGAAGAGGTGGAGGAGTTCGTGTCCCGCACCGGCTGCGACTCTCTGGCCATCGCCATCGGCACCTCTCACGGCGCGTACAAGTTCAAGGCCTCTCAGTGCACCCGCAATGCCGAGGGCATTCTGGTCCCGCCTCCGCTCCGCTTCGACGTGCTGCATGAGTGCATCAAGCGTCTGCCCGGTTTCCCCATCGTTCTGCACGGCTCTTCCTCCGTCCCGCAGGAGTTCGTGAAGATGGTCAACCAGTACGGCGGCAATATGCCCGACGCCATCGGCATTCCTGAGGATCAGCTGCGCGAAGCCGCGAAGCTGGCCGTCTGCAAGATCAATATCGATTCCGATATCCGTCTGGCCATGACCGCCAACATCCGCAAGTACTTTGTCGAGCATCCCGATCACTTCGACCCGCGCCAGTATCTCAAGCCCGCCCGCCAGGCTGTGAAGGACATGGTCGCCCACAAGATCGTCCACGTCCTCGGCTCCGACGGCAAGGCCTGAGTTTTCAACGCTCCACCCTATAATAGAGATAAGCCTTAGAAAGATAGATTCTGGAGGTGGCAAATATGAGCCAAAGACCCGAACGCGCCAGATTTGCGGTGAAACCCGCTGACAAGCCCGCCGGCTCTCTGGATATGATCCTGATCGGACGGCTTGCGCTTGCGGCCGCGCTTCTGATCGCTTCTATTTTTGTCGGCAACAAGATCGTGAAGATCATCATGCTTGTCCTTTCGGCCCTTGCGTCCGGCTATGACCTGGGGATCAAGGCGTTCGACAGTATTCTGGACGGGGACTACTTTGCGTCTCCCGTGCTGGTGCTCTTCGTCGCGTTTGTTTCGTTCCTGATCGGCTTCGGTGCTGAGGGCGCCGCCATGCTGCTGATTTATCAGCTTGGCCTGATCGTGATCGCCTATGCGCAGAAGCTCACCCGCGGCTCCGCCTTTGCCCTCCTGAAAGGACAGGACGAGGAACTGAGCGAACGGGCAGGGGAGCTGTACAAGGAAGACGACGCGCTGAAGATGGACATGGAGCCTGCGGCTCTTCACAGCGCCAACTTCGTGCTGAAGATCGGCCTGATCCTGGCCCTGCTTTATGTGTTCCTGCTGCCGCTGCTGGGGGATTACAGCTATCGTGTGTCCATCCATCGCGGCCTGATGATCGCTCTGACGGCGATCCCCGCGTCTGTTGTGGCGGCGATGCCCTACACCGCGCTGGTCGGACTGTGCTTCGGCACGAAGCGGGGCGTCCTGTTCCGCAATGCCAAGGCCATGGAGCGTACCGCCGAGGCGAATGTGGCGGTCTTCGACAAGGCCGGCGTGTTCTCTTCCGGCGAGCCCGAGCTCCAGTCTGTGGACGCGGGCGTACTGGATGAGCGGACCTTCATGAGCTTTGTGGCTCATGCGGTGTACTATTCCGAGCAGGCCTTTGCCAAGGCGATCCCGCAGCTCAACGAGCAGGATTACAAGCTGGACGTCATCAGCGATTTCGTGGACGTGCCCGGCTGCGGCGTGGAGCTCAAGATCGGCGGATCTCCCGTGGTGCTTGCCACCAGGGCCTATCTGACGGCAAGAGGCATCCAGCTGCCCGAGACAGAGGATGACGGCGAGACTTATTATCTCACCGTTGCCGGCCGCTATGTCGGCAGCCTGAACATTTCTTCCCAGGTCAATGAGAACGCCTCCGAGCTGCTGGACAGCGTCCGGGATGCCGGCTTCCGGGAAACGATCCTGCTGACCGAAGAGGGAGCAGGGGAGAGCCGCCGCCTGGCCGAGGAGCTGGGCGTGGACGACGTTTACGCCGAGTGTGATACCGAGCGGAAGCTGCACCACCTGGAGGAGCTGAATCAGAGCAGCCGCAACCACGTGATGTTCCTGTACGCAAACGGCGTGGAGACCCACACCGCAGCCGATGTGGACGTCCGGCTGAACCGCAAGGCCAAGTATGCCGACCTGATGATCCCGGCCGATAACAGCGCCGCATTGCCTTTTGCCATTCAGATCAGCCGCAGGATGAGCCAGGTCGCCAAGGAGAACGCCATCTTCGTTTTCGCCGTGAAGGCGCTGATGGTCTTCCTGAGCATGATCGGCTACTGCAGCATCTGGTTTGTGATGTTCATGGATGTGGCAGCCGTTCTGGCTACGCTGCTGAACGCCATTCGCGTCACCAAGGATCCTTTGATCGATCTGCGCAGAATGGCTGCGGAGGACGACCAGGACTAAGACCTTTCCAAACTGATCCGTCAGCGCCTCTTCCGATCGAAGAGGCGCTGATTTCGTCCCGGGACTTGACAGGCCGAGATCTCTTTACTATAATACCATTGACGGGGAAGTGTAAGCGGACCCGTTACAAAAAAGAAACAAAATCTCGCATAATATAAATTTAGCGAGATTTTAGCCCCGTTTTTTCGGGAAAGGAGCGCTTCTCTATGAAACTGGATGAAATCAACGATGTGCCGGACATCGTCATGGAATTCTTGGAATACCATTCTACCGTGCGCGGTCATTCCGATCGCACGGTCATGGCCTATTATCTGGATCTGAAGATCCTGTTTCGTTTTCTGAAACGCAGACGCCGTCTGGTGGATCCTGCGACGCCTTTTGATGAGATCGATATTACCGACGTTGACCTGGACTTTATCAAAGCCATCCGGATCGAGGAGCTGTATCGCTATCAGTCTTTTTCGCCGGAGTCTTCCCAGTCTCTGTCTGCAGCCAGCCGCTGCCGCCGGACCTCCACGGTCAAGTCCTTTTTCAATTATCTCACCACCAAGCGTCATCTGCTGGAGAAAAATGTTTGTCAAGAACTTGACATGCCCAAGCGTCAGGCCAGCTTGCCCCGATACCTGGAAGAAGCGGAATGCGAACGACTGCTGAACGCCTGCGACGGGCCCTACGGTCTGCGGGATTACGCGATCCTGATGCTGTTCCTGTCCTGCGGCCTGCGCGTGTCCGAACTGGTTTCCTTAAATCTGACAGACGTCTATGAGGACCATGTGCGGGTCCTGGGCAAAGGCAATAAGGAACGGGTGGTGTATTTCGGCGAGGGCTGCCGGGAGGCGCTGGATGACTATTTAATGGTCAGAAATGTTGATAAAGTGAAGGAAAATGATAAAAACGCTCTGTTTATAAGCCAGAAAAATTGCAGATTCGGCGTCCGCGGCGTACAGCAGATGGTAGAAAAAAAGCTGCTGGAGGCGGGCTTGGACCCCACGAGGTATTCGCCCCATAAGCTCCGGCACACGGCGGCGACCCTGATGCTGAAAAACGGCGTAGACACCCGCGCGCTGCAGGAGGTCCTTGGACACAGCAATCTGAACACCACCCAGATCTACACCCACCTGGACAACGCCGCGCTCCATGAGGCGGCCATGGCCAATCCCATCGGCCGCAGGACCCGGCAGGAACGGGAGGAAGACGAATGAGCACTCCCCTTTGGTCATAATTATTTGAATGTCCTTTGAAGTTATCAGGGTGACGCTCGGAAATTTCCTTATTTGTTAAATACTTAGCAATTTACCTTTTGCGCTTTTTTTCCTGTTTTGCATAAAAAAACAGCCTCGCGGGATCTGTCAAAGGATCGATCCTGCGGGGCTGTGTTGCGCTAATTGGATAAAAAAGTTATCAGAACATTAGAAATATAGATGAAATAGAATAATTCAGCCGAATATAGTACCACTCCCCTGCCGCTCAGCTCTGCTTCCGATTCCTGCCCAGGACGGCGGCAACGGCTTCGCCCACGTTTTTGACCGGGATCAGCTCCAGACCCTCGGGACAGCGGAGCTCATGGCGCACGTGGGCGGGGATCACACAGCGGTGGAAGCCCAGGCGGGCGATCTCGGTGAGGCGCTGATTCAGGTTGCTGACGCTGCGGATCTCACCTGCCAGGCCAACCTCGCCGATGGCGGCCAGGTCGCTGCCAAGCGGCCGATCCAGATAGCTGGAGGCCGCGGCCAGAACGGTCGCCAGGTCCGCAGCCGGTTCATCCAGGCTGAGGCCGCCTACCACGTTGATATAGGTATCACAGTTGCCCACGGGGATGCCGCCCCGCTTTTCCAGCACGGCCAGCAGCATGGCGGCCCGGTTGTAGTCGATGCCGTTGGAACGGCGGGCCGCATTATAGCCGGCAGGGCTGACCAGGGCCTGGACCTCCGCCAGCAGCGGACGGCTGCCCTCCATGACCGAGGCCACGCAGGTGCCGGGGCTGTTTTCGGGGCGTCCGGAGAGCAGCAGCTCCGAGGGATTGGCCACGCAGCGCAGCCCCTCCTCGTTCATCTCAAACACGCCGATCTCGTTGGTGGAGCCGAAGCGGTTCTTGGCGGCCCGCAGGATACGGAAGCTGGTGCTCTGCTCGCCTTCGAAATAAAGCACGCAGTCCACCATGTGCTCCAGCACCTTGGGCCCGGCGATGCTGCCCTCCTTGGTGATATGGCCCACCACGAACACGGTGGTGCCGCGCTCCTTGGCAAGGCGCATGAGCCGCAGGGTACACTCCCGCACCTGGCTGACGCTGCCGGGGGCGGAATCCACCTCCGCGCTTGCAACCGTCTGGATGGAGTCCAGGATCAGGATCTCCGGGGATAGCTCCTCCACGGCGGCGAGAACGCTTTCCAGCTCCGTTTCCGCCAGGACGTAGAGTTCCTCGTTCTCTACGTTCAGGCGCTGGGCGCGCAGCTTGAGCTGCCGCTCGCTCTCCTCTGCGGTCACATAGAGCACCCGCCGGCCCGGCTCCAGCTGGGCGCACATCTGCAGCAGCAGCGTGGACTTGCCGATGCCCGGGGCGCCGCCCACCAGATTCAGCGAGCCCAGGACCGCGCCGCCGCCCAGGACCCGGTCAAACTCCGGAATCCCGGTGAGAAAGCGGATCTCCGCCTCGCTGTCCAGCTCCCGCATCCTTTTGGGCTTGTGCCGGGCAGCTCTCACCCCGGAACCGCCGCGGGCCGGCGCTGAGTCCAGAGCCAGCTCCTTCAGACTGTTCCAGGTGCCGCAGGACGGGCATTTTCCCGCCCAGTTGGCGGTCTCCTGCCCGCATTCGGTGCAGACATAGACGCTTCTCTTTTTATTCGCCATGTTTTTTCTCCGTTATCGTCAGGCCACAGGGGCCGTGTATTGCAGGTAGGCGCTGAGCAGCGCCGCGGCAAAGGACCGTTGATATTTCTCGCTGCTGAGAAGCTGCAGATCCGAGAGATTGGACAGAAAGCCGCACTCCACTAGGATCGCGGGGCATTGGGCGTGGGCGGTCAGATAGAGCCCGGGCGAGGCCGGTTCCGCCACCCGCCGGTTCTCCGGCTGCAGAGCGGATAAGATGCAGCTATGGGTCAGCTCTCCCCAGCGCCGGCTCTCCTCCCCGGGGCCGTAGAGCACCTGGGCGCCGGAGGGCTGGGAGGTGGGAAAACAGTTCTGGTGGATGCTGAGGAGCAGGCCGTTGGGTACTCCGTTCACAAGCTCCGCCCGGTGGACCAGATCCTCATGCTCGCTGTAGGAGAGAATATCGGTACGGCGGCTGTCATCCTGGCGGGTCATCACGGTCTCGCAGCCGTAAAAAGCCGCCAGATCCCGCAGCTTCAGGGCGATGGACAGGTTCAGGTCGCTCTCCTTCACGCCGTTGTAGGCCAGAGCGCCGCCGTCGATTCCGCCGTGGCCGGGGTCGATAATGAGGCAGGGGCGGGAGACGGCCGAAAGGGTCGGCTGCGCCGGGCGGATCTCCAGATGGGCCGCCCAAAACGCGCCGATCAGCAGCAGGATCGCCGCCAGGACCGTCAGGAGCCTCTGTTTCCGATAGGGGTCGCGCCCCGTTCTCTCGTGCGTTTCCGATTTCATTATAGCGGCTCCTCCTCTCCAAGTCAAAGGGAATCATACGAATACCGGATGGAAAGCTTTAGAGAGAGTTCCGATCAAAGCAAAATGCAGATGAGGCCGCTGCTGTCCTCGTTCACCAGGCGCTGCAGAGTTTCCCGGAGCCGGAGCTTGGCGTTCTCCGGCAGGGATTCGATGCGGGCGATCAGGCTCTCCTCCGCCAGCTCGTTGAGGGATTTGCCGAAAATGTTGGACTCCCAGATCCGATTCACGTCCCCGTCAAAGCCCTGGAGCAGGAAGCCCAGGATGTCCTCCGAGGCGGTGTCGCCGCCGATGGCGGGGTTCACCTCGCATTCCACCTGGGTGCGCAGCAGGTGGATGGCCGGGGCGCCGGCCCGGAGCTTCACACCGTATTTCCCGCCCTGACGCACGATCTGGGGCTCCTCCAGGCGCATCTCCTCCGGCGATGGCAGCACCACGCCGTAGCCGGTGGCCTGGACCTGCTCCAAAGCGTCCCGCAGGCGGTCGTACTCCCGCTTTGCCGCGCTCATTTCCGTCATGGCGGACATCAGGTCTCCGTCGCTCTGGATGGATAGCCCGGTGTGCTCGCTCAAAAGCTGGTAATACAGGCTTCTGGGCAGCTCCAAGGCCGCGTTTGCGGTGCCGAGGCCCAGATCCTCCCCCACGATGCGGGCTGCGGAGACCAGCTCGTTTTCCGAGAGCTTTTCCAGGATCTGCGTCCGGTCCCGCAGCTTTTCCGCCCCCTCTCCGGCCTCCCGGATGGCGGTATAGAGCGCCGTTTTCAGCGGGTCGTCCCCATCCAGGGCCTCCACCCAGGAGGGCAGGAAAAAGCCCATGGCCCGCAGCGGGAACTCCTCCAGACCCCGGCGCAGGATCTCCACGATCTCCTGCTCCCCCAGCTCCTGACAGTTCACCGGCAGGCAGGATACGTCATAGCGCCGGCGGATCTCCTCCGCGATCTCCCGCGCCCTCTCCCCTGCCGGGTCCGCGCTGTTGAGCAGCACCACAAAGGGCTTGCCGATGGCCTGCAGCTCCCGGATCACCCGGCCCTCCGGCTCGGCGTAGGCGTCCCGGGGCAGGTCGCAGATGCTGCCGTCGGTGGTGACCACCACGCCCAGGGTGGAGTGCTCCCGGATCACCAGGGCGGTCCCCTGCTCCGCCGCCTGGGTCATGGTCACCTCGTGGTCGAACCAGGGGGTGGTCACCAGGCGCTCCTGGCCGTCCTCGGTCTGGCCGGCGGCGCCGGGGACCATGTAGCCCACGCAGTCCACCAGCCGGACGGAGAGCTCGCTGTTTTCCCCCAGGGAGATGCTGACCGCCTCCTCGGGCACGAACTTGGGCTCGGCGGTCATGATGCTGCGGCCGGAGCCGCTCTGAGGCAGCTCATCCCAAGCCCGCTGGCGCATATAGCTGTTCTCGATCCGGGGGATCACCAGGGTCTCCATAAAACGCTTGATAAAGGTGGACTTTCCGGTCCTGACCGGGCCCACCACGCCCAGCATGCAGGCTCCGCCGGTCCTGCGGCTGAGCTCCTGATAGATCTTGATTTCCGTCATAAAAAAACGCCTCCGCTCTCATGGTCTCGTTGCTACGAGTGTATGAGAGACGAAGGCGGCATAGAACAAGCCTGCAGAATGGCTCAATAGAAGGAGACGGTCTGCCCGTGGACTTGAGAGACGCGGAAATCCACCTGGGGATAGACCTCCCGCAGGCGGCGGGCCAGGTCCGGGATCACCGGGTTTTCGGTGCAGAAATGGTCGGCGTCGATAAGATTCACGCCCTTTTCCGCGGCCTCCAGGAACACGTGATACTTCACGTCGGAGGTCACATAGGTGTCGCAGCCCTTCTCAACGGCGCAGGAGAGCGCGTCTCCGCCGGCGCCGCCCATCACGGCGAGACGCCGCACCGCCCGTCCCCCGGCCACATAGCGCAGGCCCCGGGTCTGCAGCCGCTCCTTGCAGCGGGCGAGGAAGTCCTCCAGGGGCACAGGCTCCGGGAGCGTCCCCACCCGGCCGCAGCCCTCCGGGTCCAGGGCCTCCTCCGGCTCCGCGCCCAGGAGACGCAGCAGCACGTCGTTGACCCCGCCGGGGGCAATGTCCAGATTCGTGTGCATGCAGACGGCGGCGATCCCCTTCTCGGCCAGCTCCATGGCCTTGCGCCCGGGGCCCTCCTCGGTGAGGGAGCGGAGCGGGTCAAAGATCAGCGGATGGTGAGACACGATCAGCTCCGCCCCCAGCTCCTCCGCCTCCCGGATCACGGGGAGGGTGATGTCCAGCGCCAGCAGACAGCGCGTGACCTGCCGCTCGCCATGGCCCAGGAGAAAGCCGGAGTTGTCAAAGCCCATCTGCAGGCTCAGGGGCGCCCAGCTCTCCACGGTATCAAAGATCTGTTTTACGCTTGGCATGATTCCCTCTCCTTCAGTTCCCGAAAGATTCCCCGCAGCAGCCGAAGCCGTCCGGGGTCTCGTTCTCCCTGCTCCAGGCCCGCGATGCTCTTTTCCAGGCGTCTCAGCTGCAGCGAGAGAAATTCCGGCCACAGGGCCTCCCTCTCGATCAGGGGGAAGGCACCGGTATAGAGCTCCGCGTCCGTGAGCTTCATTTCGCCGCCGTAGCGGGCGCGCAGCAGGGCGTAGATGGCGCCGTTATCCCGCACCAGGCGCTCCTCCAGGATGGAAAAGCCGTTGTTCGTGAGCCAGTAGCGCAGCACCTCGGCCCGGGTCATGGGCTGGAGGAGCAGCGTGTAGTGGGGGTCCAGGACCCACTCGGCCCGGTCCAGGATGCCGCAGATGGTGTCCCCGCCCATGCCGGCGATGACGATGGTATCCACCGCCTCCGGCTGGCAGCGTTCCAGCCCGTCGCAGAGGAGAAAGCGGATGCGCTGCTCCAGCCCCGCCTCCGCCGCGTTGCGTTTTGCGGCGTTCAGGGGGCCGACCCCGATATCGGCGGCGATGAGCGCGCCGGGATAGCCCCGCTTGGCCAGCGCCAGGGGCAGATAGCCGTGGTCCGTGCCCACATCGATGAGGCCGACGCCGTCTTCCACCAGCGCCTCAATGGCCTGCAGACGCCTGTTCATGGCCGTCAGAGGGACTGCAGGTATTCCTTCAGGGCTTCCAGGAACTCGTCCGGGTCCACGCCGTGGGCGGCGCAGGCCTGCTCCACGGTCTCGCCGCTGGCCATGGCGCAGCCCATGCAGTGCATGCCGATCTCCATGAAGGCGGGCATGGCCTCCGGGCAGTTGGCCACGATATCGCCGATGACAGTCTCACGTGTGATTTCCATTCCAATTCTCCTTTCAATATTCGCTTCCCCCTCCGGGGGAAGTGGCGCGACAGCGCCGATAGGGGTGTGGGGCTTCCGCACATCCTGTTGAGGGCTTGTCCGCTTTGCCGGTTCTATGCCCCCTACCGCCCCAGTGTGAGCACTGGGACACCTCCCCCGAGGGGGAGGCTAAACAGAAGTGCTTCTCATAAAGAAAAAGTGGGACGCGACGGGCGCATCCCACTTTCCTGTCAGGCTGATCAGGCCTGCTCTCTCATCTTAGCAAAGCACTCGCTGCAGTAGACGGGACGATCGGACTTGGGCTCAAAGGGAACCTTGGCCTCGCCGCCGCAGGCAGCACAGGTAGCAGTAAAGAACTCCCGGGGACCGCGGGCCGCGTTCTTGCGGGCGTCACGGCAGGCCTTGCAGCGCTGGGGCTCATTCTGGAAGCCGCGCTCAGCGTAGAACTCCTGCTCACCGGCGGTAAAAACGAACTCTTTGCCGCACTCTTTGCAAACTAAGGTCTTGTCTTCGTACATTTTTGGAATCCTCTCTTTTGATAGTTGCCGTTATCGGCTGTATTTGCGATCAGCTGATGCTGATATCGCCGGGGTGAAGGGTTTGCGCCAGCTTGTGCCGGATGCGCTGCACAGCGTTGTCCACGGATTTCTCGTCCTTTTGGAGGGACCGGGCAATATCCCGATAGGACAGACCCTCCAGATACAGGTCCAGGACTTGCTTTTCCAGCTTGGACAGACACCGTGCGAACAGATCTTTCAGCTCTTCCTTGCTCTCTCTGGCCAGGATCAGATCCTCCGGGCTGCGGCGAAACGCCTGGGATGCGGCCGATAACTGGGAACCGGGGTCATCGGAGAGTTGCTCAAGGGGCATGCTGTCGTTCAGCGGGAGATGCTTCAAACGGGAAGCGGATTTGATGGCGGAGTAAAGGCGCATGCGGATGCAATGCTCTGCAAAGCTGCGGAAGCTGGCGCCCTGCTCGGGGTCAAACTCACGAATGGCGGACAGGAGGCCGAACATGCCCTCCTGAATCAGGTCCTCGCTGTCGCCCCCGGCCAGAAACAGGGGCCGGGCGCAGACACGGACCAGCTGCATATACCGTGCGGCCAGGGCTTCTTCCGCGGCGCGGTCGCCCGAAACGGCGAGCCGCTGCAGTTCAGCGTCAGATAAAGGGTACAGATCCATCATTGCACACGAACTACTCTATATACTCATACACAGGATATTATAACAAAAGTTCGGGCAAAGTCAATAGATTTCCTGTGCAAAAGTGAAAAATGCTGTGCACGCAAGGCGCGGGCCAATGCGGGATGCGGAATTGCGGGCGGCCATAGGCCGCCCCTACGGGTTCGGCGGTAATCTGCGGGCGGCCAAAGGCTGCCCCTACGACCCCGTATCCTAAATGCTAAAAACTAAAAACTGTCCATCTGCTGCTGGCCCATGTAGGCCACGCCCAGATGCTCATAGGCCTTGCGGGTGACGCAGCGGCCCCGGGGGGTGCGGGTGAGGAAGCCCTGCTGCAGCAGATAGGGCTCGTACATGTCCTCCAGGGTCACGGCCTCCTCGTTGATGGTGGCGGCCAGGGTCTCCAGACCCACGGGCCCGCCGCCGTAGAACTCGATGATGCTGCGCAGCATCTTCCGGTCCAGGGAGTCCAGACCCAGCTTGTCCACCTCCAGGCGGCTCAGGGCCTTGTCCGCCACCGCCCGGGTGATGATCCCGTCGGACTGGACCTGGGCAAAGTCCCGCACCCGGCGGAGCATGCGGTTGGCGATGCGGGGCGTGCCCCGGGAGCGGGAGGCGATCTCATAGGCCCCGTCCGGCTCGATCCGAACGTCCAGGATCCCCGCCGAGCGCAGCACGATCTTCTGCAGCTCCTCGGGGGTGTAGAGCTCCAGCCGCAGGGCCACGCCGAAGCGGTCCCGCAGCGGGGCGGTGAGCTGGCCGGAGCGGGTGGTGGCGCCGATGAGGGTGAAGCGGGGCAGATCCAGGTGGATGGAGTTTGCCGAGGGGCCCTTGCCCAGAATGATGTCGATGGCGTAGTCCTCCATGGCCGGGTACAGGATCTCCTCATAGGCCCGGTTCAGCCGGTGGATCTCGTCCACGAAGAGGATGTCCCCCTCGTTGAGGTTGGTGAGCATGGCCACCAGGTCCCCGGGCTTTTCGATGGCGGGGCCGGAGGTGATGCGCATGTTCACGCCCATCTCGTTGGCGATGACGGCGGCCAGGGTGGTCTTGCCCAGGCCCGGGGGCCCGTGGAGCAGCACGTGGTCCAGGGGCTCGTTACGCAGCTTTGCGGCATTGATGAAGATCTCCAGATTGCCCTTGGCCTTCTCCTGGCCGATGTACTCGGTGAGGGTACGGGGCCGGAGGGAGCCTTCGGCGTGATCCTCGGGCAGGCTTGCCGTGGTGGTCAGCACCTCGCCGGTCTCTTCGGAAAAATTGATACTCAATTGAATCACCTTCCTAATTGGCGCCCCCTCCGGGGGAGCTGTCCGCGAAGCGGACTGAGGGGGTGTCCGTCCCCCACGGATCTGACTGAGGGACGCGGGTTTTCCCCTACCGCCCCAGTGCTCACACTGGGGCACCTCCCCCACAGGGGGAGGCTGTCTAAACACTCTACCTTCACAAATTCCTTCAGTTTTCAGGATTTATAGTTTTCAGTTTTTAGTTTTCAGGGGACGAGGGAACGAGAGACATATCCGCCGTCTACTAAAAACCGAACGCTAAACACTAAAAACTAAACACTCTTACTTCACAAATTCCTTCAGCACCTGCTTGATGATGGCCTGGGCGTCCAGGCCCGTGAGATCCATGCGCTTGAGCACCGGCCCCAGCTCCGCGCTGGAATAGCCCAGCACGGCCAGACCCGCCATGGCGTCGGCGAGGGCCTTGTTCTCCCCTGCCGGGGACGCGGGCGCGCTGATCGCGGGCAGGCTCCCCCAATCCGTCTCCCCCAGCTCCTTGCCGATCTTGTCCTTCAGCTCCAAAATCACCCGCTGGGCGATCTTTTTGCCGATGCCAGGGGCCACGGTCAGGGCCTTCACGTCGTCGTTCAGGATGGCCAGAGCCAGGCTCTCGGGGCTGTTGTAGCTGAGGATGGAGAGGGCCGCCTTGGGCCCGATGCCGGAGACGGCGATGAGCATCTCAAAGCAGCGCTTCTCGCTTTTATCGAAAAAGCCGAAGAGATCGAAATTGGTCTCACCGATGCTCTCGGTGATATAGAGCTTGGCCCGTTCGCCGGGCTTCAGGCGGCTCAGGGTGTTGACCGTCACGTTCACGGCGTAGCCCACGCCGCCGCAGTCGATCACCGCCAGATTCTGGCTGATCTCGGCAACGGTCCCGCTCAGATGGTAGAACATTCGTTGTTCCCTCCTTGATTCAAGAGGCTGGTGGTGCTGCGGGCATGGCACAGGGCCAGGGCCACGGCGTCCGCCGCGTCGTCGGGCCTGGGGGGCGCGGGGAGATTGCAGAGGCGCTTGACCATGTCCATCACCTGCTTCTTCTCCGCCTTCCCGTAGCCCGTCACCGCCTGCTTCACCTGCAGGGGCGTGTACTCAAAGATCTGCACCCCGGCTATCCGGCAGGCCAGCAGGATGACCCCGCGGGCATGGGCCACGGCGATGCCGGTGGTGATATTGGTATTGAAAAACAGCTCCTCGATGCTGACCGCGTCGGGCTTGAACAGGTCCAGCAGATCCGCCATGTCCCGGAAGATCTGCTCCAGCCGGCTGGAGAGGGAGGTATGGGCGGGGGTGGTGATCACGCCGCATTTGATGAGCCTCTGCCGGTTCCGCTCCGCCTCCACCACGCCGAAGCCGATGGTGGCCACGCCCGGGTCGATGCCTAAGATCCGCATAAAATCAACTCCACAAGATATTGTAGCATATCCCGGGCCCTTACGCAAGCCAAATCGCGCGCCCGGGTGCGGGACGGCCCGGAAACCCGGCGCGTCGGAAACGATGGGAATCCGGCTGCGTCTTGCACTCTTCTGCCGCTTATGGTAGATTATAAACGAGAAAGCAAAGGAGATGTACCGCTATGCATCGGATCCGTGTCATTTTCCCGAAGCAGATAGCCCTTCTGCTCTGTCTGATTTTTCTTGCCGGCAATCTGCCGCTGAGCGTACCGGACGCCGGGCCGGACTGGGAAGCGCTTTCCGTCACCTGTTATTCCGGCGATACGCCCTTTGAGGTCCGCGTAAAATCCCTGGACGGCAGGCTGTATCTGTTCCTGCCGGCATGTGCCGATCTGCGCGGGCTGACCGTCCATCTGAACGCGGCAGAGCGCAGCGGCGGGCTGACCCTCAGCGGCAGCCGGGGCAGCATGGCGCTTCGCGATGGCGACGTGCTGGATCTGACGGCGCTCTGCGGCGAGGGGCCTTACGATCTGCAGCTCACGGCCCCAGGCACGCTTGGCGCCGAGACCGAAGAGCTCAGCGTCTCTGTCGCCTCCGGCGTGGCCGCCCTGTTCCTGCGCAGCCAGGATCCCGCCGGTCACGGAAGAGACTGGGTGGAGGCCAGCCCCGACAAATCCAACGCCGCGACCGGCTCCATGCTTTTGCTCAGCCCGTCCGGCGCGGTGGTTTACGACGGTGATCTGGGCCAGATCAAGGGCCGCGGCAATACCACCTGGAGCGGCGTGAAGAAGCCCTATCAGCTCAAGCTCGATGCCAAGACGGACCTGCTGGAGACCGGGGATGAGGGCAACCGTGCCAAAACCTGGCTGCTGATCGCCAATTTCTCCGACCCCAGTCTGCTGCGCAATCAGCTGGCCCTTGCCTTCGGCGAGGGCCTTGGGATGGAATACAACATCCAGTGCCGCCCGGTGGAGCTGTATTACGACGGCGATTACCGGGGCAGTTATCTGCTGACGGAAAAGGTCCAGGTCAATGCCGGCCGGGTCGATATCTATGATCTGGAGGGCGAGAACGAAGATCTCAACGAGGAGCTGGGGGATCTGGAAGCCCTGCCCCGGGAGACGGACCGGACGGAAAACGGCGCGAGCTATACCTACTGCGTGGGGATGAAGACCCCGGAGGACTACTCCGGCGGCTATCTGCTGGAGATGGATATGCCCATCCGCGCCGCCGAGGAGGCCTGCTGGTTCCGCACCAGCCGCGGCAGCTGCGTCGTGGTCAAGTCCCCGGAATTCTGCAGCCGGGAGGAAATGGACTACATCGCATCGCTCTATCAGGAGTTTGAGGACGCGCTCTATCAGGGCGGCACCCACCCCGACACCGGCAAACGCTATACCGACTATGTGGAGCTTACGAGCATCGCCCAGTGCTACCTGGTCAATGAGCTGGCAAAGAACCTGGACGGTTTCCGCACCTCCGCCTACCTCTATCTGGACCGGGGCGCGGACCGGATGAAGATGGGCCCGCTGTGGGACTATGACCTGGCCTTCGGCGTGGGCTACGGAGACAGTGCCGAGGACAGCGCCCTGCAGGACCCCACGGGGATGTATACCATCCGCAGCAGCCTCTGCAGACAGCTCAACACCCAGGCCGATTTCCGGCTTGCCGTGAAAGCACTGTACAACGATATCCTGTACCCGCTGCTCACGAAAACGCTGCCGGGTGAGCGGGACGCGGCTTCCGGAAGCCTGCGTTCCTTTGCCTGGTACCGGGAGACCCTGGCGGACACCGCCGCAAACGACGCCCTGCTCTGGCACGGCGGCAGCGCGGACAGCTGGAACGACGCGGTCCGGGAGCTGGAGCGCTTTCTGACCAGCCGCGCGGCGTTTCTCAAGGCCGAATTTGACCGCTGGGACGGCGAAAGCAGCCTCGAATACAGCGCTTTTCTCGATGTGGAGCCGGAGGCCTGGTACTATGACCTTGTAAACCGGGCGAACAGCTATGGCCTGATGAGCGGAAAAACCCAGTCGATCTTCGCCCCCGACGGGACTACGACCCGGGCGGAGCTGGTCCAGGTCCTCTATCGCATGGAGGATCCTCTGCCCGAGACCGGAGAACCGGTCTTCCGGGATCTTCGCCCCGGCGCCTGGTATGTTCCGGCCGTGAACTGGGCCGCCGGGAGGAAGCTGGTCAGCGGAGATCCGGACGGGAGCTTCCACCCGGATCAGACCGCCTCCCGGCAGGAGCTTGCCCTGCTGCTGTACCGCTGCGCCGGCGCGCCGGAGACCGATCTGCGGAGCCTGGACCGCTTCCCCGACCGGGATGCGATCGGTGAAGACGCCCGTCCCGCCATGGCCTGGGCCGTGGAGACCGGGCTCATGCCCTTCTCCCGGGAAGAGACCCTTCAGCCCCTGGCAGCCGTCAAACGCTTCGAGCTGGCTGCCGTCATGGTCGGGTTCTACGAAAAGCTGATGCTGCCCGCCCCGTAAAAAACGAGACCCGTATCTGCAAAAGACCTGCTTTCCCGCCGGGAGGCAGGTCTTTTGCTGTCCCGGCTGCGGGCCCGACCCAAGCCATTACGGGGAATTTGCCAAAATCCCGGGGTTCCGTCGAGGCCGTGACAGATGACACTTCATGACGCGTCTGTTTCGCCCCGGTATCTGTCTGACGCGTCATCTGTCACAGCCTCCCGGCTCCGGTACAGGGAGACGCTCCGTCCCCTGCTGCTTCGGCTGCGTTCCAGGGTCACGCCGTATTTCTTTTCCAGAACGTCTTCCGCCGCGTTCAGCTGACGCATGAGAATGCAGGGATCCGTCTCCGGCAGGTCCAGGGCCGCCTGCAGCTGGGTGGCGTTCCCCTGCCAGCCCTTTTGGGCCAGCTCCGCCGTCTTCTCCAGCAGCTCGCTGGTGATGGTGACGCCCTCGCTGTGCTCGCCCAGGCATGTCCAGCGCTTCCGGTCCTTGTCAAAGCGCAGGTCCAGGTTCTGATCCTCCAGATCCCGCCCGCCCACGGTGAGGATGGCGTCGTTGCTGTTGCGGGCGCGCTTATTGAGCAGCCAGAAGCCGTCCACGCCGCCGGAGATGCCGTTGGTGCCGGAGATGCGGTCCACCGGGTCCAGGGAGTCCTGCTTGCGGTTGTGATGCACCAGCAGCATGGTGAGATCAAAGCGGTCCGCCAGGCTTTTCAGCGCGCCGGTCACGGCGTAGTCCCCGGCGTAGCTGTAGTTGTCCCGGCCCAGCTCCCGGATCTTCTGCAGGGTGTCGATGATCACCAGCTTCACCTTGGGCTGCTCCTGCAGGAAGCCGGAGAGCTGTTCTTCAAAGCCGTGGTTCATCAGCTCCGCCTCGGTGGCCAGATGGACCGGCCCCGGTTCCCCCTCCGTCACCAGGCTCAGGCGGTTTTGGAGCCTTGCCCGGGTGTCCTCCAGACTCACGTACAGCACCGGGCAGGCCCGGGTCCTGCGGCCGAAGAAGGGCGCTCCCCTGCTGACCTTGTCGGCCAGATCCAGCACCAGCCAGCTCTTGCCGATCTTGCTGGCGCCGGAGAGGATGTACAGGCCCCTGCCCAGCAGCCCCTCAACCAGAAACTGCTGCTTCGGCAGCTGCATCCGCAGCAGCTCTCCCGCGCTCACGGTCTCCAGGGTGGTGATCTTCATCCCCAGGGTCCGGTGGATGTGCCGGACGGCCGCGGCCTCGTCGTAGCTGGGGATCTCCAGCATCACGTAGTCCAGGGTGTCCCCGGTGGAGCCGCAGTCCGGGCATCTCCAGATCCCCTCGCCGTAGGGGCCCCGGCCCTCCCAGAAGAAGGCGGCCTTGCCGCAGCGGGGACAGAGGATCATCCCGTCCCGGTAGCCCTTGCCGCTCTCCCGCAGATAGCGCGGCAGCAGCGGACTCAGTTTTCTCCGGTACTCCCGGATCGTTTCCTGTTTCATAGCATTCTCCTTTCTAAGTTAAGTATAACTTGATTACGCAGGGAGTAAAATCAGCAGACCTCCCCTGCTTGTTCGGTATTATACACCAATCTTGTTCATTTGTAAAGAACTATTTTCAATTTGTTTATGAAAAGTGAACCATGACGGATGACGGGTTTTTGAGACCCCGGGCATTTTTTACTCGTCATGACCGTCATGACCGTCATGGCGCCCCGGCCAGGGGCCCTCCCCTGCCCCGCTGCAGCTCGGCGCGGACCGGGGATCGGGCGCGAAGTTAGGACCGGGGGCGCAAAAAGACCGGGGCCGCTTTCGCGGTCCCGGTTTTGGGTACGATGAACTTTTCTCCGCTCAGCCCAGCAGCACCTTGCGGGCCAGCCTTTTCACCAGGCTCTTCTTCCCGGTCTTCTTGCCCCGGTGCTTCCGGGCGTGGACCTTCTGGCGCACTTCCTCGGCGCGGCGGACGGCCTTTTTGATCTCCCGGGCCTTGCGCCTGGCCCGATGGAGGGCGTGCAGGCTCTTGCCTGTGCAGATGAGCAGAAACAGCCCGCCCAGGGCCAGCCCCAGCTTCTTGGCGATCTCGCCCAGGCCCTTGCCCCGCAGCAGGTCAAGGCCCTTCTTCAGCAGATCCAGCAGGATCCCCAGCAGTTTCTTCAGCAGCTCCATGGTCTTCTCCTAAGGAAGTTTATTCCGCGTCTTCCCAGTTGTGCCAGACGTTCTGCACGTCGTCGAAGTCCTCGAACATGTCCAGCATCTTCTGCATGTTCTTGGCGTCGTCCTCATTGGTGATCTTGATATAGCCGTTCTGGGGCAGCATCTCCACCTGGGCCTCCAGCAGCTTGTAGCCCTTGTCGGTGAGAGCCTCGGCCACGGCGGCCACGTCGTCCTCGGCGGTGTAGACGGTCATGGTCTCGCCCTCCGCCTCGAAATCGGCGGCGCCGGCGTCCAGCGCGTCCATCATCACGGTGTCCTCGTCCAGCTCCTCGTCCTCGTTGTCGATGACGATGACGCCCTTGCGGTCGAAGGACCAGCTGACGCAGTTGGCGGCGCCCATGTTTCCGCCGTACTTGTCGAAGTAGTGGCGGATCTCACCGGCGGTGCGGTTGCGGTTATCGGTCATGGTCTCCACGATCACGGCCACGCCCTGGGGGCCGTAGCCCTCGTAGACGATCTTCTCATAGTTCTCGGTATTGCCCGCGCCCAGCGCCTTGTCGATGGTGCGCTTGATGTTGTCGTTGGGCATGTTGGCGGCCTTGGCCTTGGCGATCACGGCGGCCAGCTTGGAGTTGGAGCGGGGATCACCGCCGCCGCCCTCCTTGACGGCCACGATCATCTCGCGGGCGATCTTGGTGAAGGCCTGGGCACGCTTGGCGTCCGCGGCGCCCTTGGTCTTCTGTATGTTGTGCCATTTGGAATGTCCGGACATAAAAAACAGCTCCTCTTATGCTAAAATTCAACCTCAGACATTTTAGCACAAGAGAAGCCTTCTGACAAGTGCGGATTTCAATCTGTTCCGCTTTGGCCCCCTCGCCTAGAGGGGGCTGTCAGCCGTCAGGCTGACTGGGGGATACTGTCGGACAACAGAGCGCTCAAAGCAGGGCGCTGTGGAACGGGAGAATATCCCCCCGGCGCTTCGCGCCACCCCCCTTTAGGCAAGGGGGGCTATACGGAAGCGAAGGATCCCGGCGCTTCGCGCTACCCCCCTTTAGGCAAGGGGGGCTAAACGGAAGCGAAGGATCCCGGCGCTTCGCGCCACCCCCACCTTGCCGCAATTGCCGTTCCCGGGCCTGCTTCGCGACGGCCCGCCAACGGCGCGGCTGCGGAAATTCCGGGCTTGCTTCTT
>CACXAQ010000005.1 GCA_902765595.1 Oscillospiraceae bacterium
CTTCTTTCAGAGGTCTCCTTTGAGCTCTTTTCTCACTTTTATGATACCAGTCGAGAGTGAATTATTCTATCGTTTTTGTCTACTTTTAGTATAGCAACACCGGGAGGGAAAAGATATGAACGAAAGCACGCCTTGCACCACCAGCACCGGCCTGCAGACCTTTACGGGGCTGCTGTATCTCGCCGCCATCATCCTGGCGGTGGCCATCATCCTCTGCGCCGCATGAGCAAGCGAAAACCAGATCCTCCCGGGAAGCTTGGGAGGATCTGGTTTTCATCAGTCCTGTCTCATTTCCGCCTGGCGTACGGTGTTCGCCAGATACCGGATCGCCTCCGCCGGGTACTTGCCCACGGCGGTCTCGCCGGTGACCATCACCGAGGCTGCACCGTCCAGCACGGCGTTATAGATGTCGCTGACCTCTGCCCGGGTGGGCACGGGGTTTTGCTCCATACTGGCGAGCATCTGGGTCACCACCATGAAGTCCCGTCCGGCCTCCCGGCAGCGGGCGGCGATGGTCTTCTGGGCTGCCGGCAGCTCCCAGAGGGGCATGGCGTTGCCCAGATCACCCCGGGCGATGACGATCTCGTCGCAGGCGTCAAGCAGTTCCGGGAGGCGCTCCATGCCCTCCCGGTTCTCGATCTTGGCAAAGAGCCGGATGTGGCCGCAGCCCGCCGCGTCCAGGGCCTGCCGCACCGCCTCCAGGTCTTCCCTGGAGCGGACGAAGGGCTGCATCAGCCCGGTGACGCCGTAGTCCTTTGCCACGGCGATGTTTTTCAGGTCCGTCTCCGTCAGGGCCGGGAGACGGATCTCCTGCCCCGGCAGGGCCAGGCTCTTGCGGCTATGCAGGATACCGCCCCGGTTCACGTGGGCCTTTCCGCCCCGGACCGCCGTGAGCAGCAGCTTCCCGTCGTCCAGCAGCAGCTCCTGGCTGGGCCGGATCTTCTCCAGGGCCGCCTGGGGCAGGGCCAGGCGCTCCAGGTCCACCGTCTTCCCCTCCCGCAGCAGCAGCGGCGCGGGGAGATGGCCGATGCGCAGCTCCGGCCCCTGCATGTCCACGATCAGCTCCGCCCGGACGCCCCGGCGCTCCGCCGCTTTGTGCAGGGCTTCGATCTCCCCCGCCGCCTGGGGCAGGGCGATGTGGGACAGGTTCAGCCGGGCTCCGGTCATGCCGAGGGAGAACATCTCCTCCAGGATCTCGGTTTTTTCACAGGCGGGGCCCAGGGTCCCGTAGATCTTGACAGGCATGGTTTTCTTTCCTTTCTCTCAGGCCAGTCCCGGCTTGCAGGGACGGCCGATGGCCCGGCGATGGGCGTAGTACAGCTCCTCCGTGGCCAGGGCCATCTTTGTCACGGAGAACGCACAGTCATGGGGGTAGATGTACCAGGTGTCCTCCAGGGTGTTCAGATCCACGCAGTCCCCGTGCTTGCCCAGATATTCATACTCGATGTGGCAGGAATAGAGGCTGGGCACGGGCTTGAGCATCTCGAAGGGGTCCCCGTCCAGGTCGGTGCCCCGGACGGTGAAGCCGTTCATATCGTGCACCATCACGCCCTCGCCCAGGCGCAGAAAGCGCCTGGCGTTGGGGAGACTGTCAACCGTCACCGGCAGCTCGCCGGAGGAATAGGTCCCCGCCTCCACCTCCCGGCGGACGTTGGCCCGCTCCCACTCGTACCAGTCCGGGATGTGGCTGAACTCGGTCTCCCCTTGGTCGGCGGATAGCTCCGAGAGCTCCGACATGGTCCAGTGCTTGCCGCAGGCGGTGCAGAAGAGCTTGGTCCCCTTGGAGGCCATGCGGAACTCCGTTCCGCAGGCGGGGCACTGGTACAGCACCTTGTGCAGGCCCTCGGCCCGGCCCTCATAGGGAGTGCGGATCCCCCGGGCCTTCTGCCAGGCGAAGTCGTCATACCGGAAGGTCTCCACCAGCTTGTCGTTGATCTCGTCGGCGCTGGCATTCTTCAGTTCCTCTGGCGTGTAGAGCAGGCGCAGCTCCGCCTCTGTGGGCTTCACGCCCCGGTCATGCAGGTTCCAGAAGGGGGAGTTCACGTGGTGGCCGTGGCAGATGAGGGTCACCACCGGGGCTCCCAGGAGCTTGCAGAGCTTTCCCAGCGAGGCGGGCAGCACGGCGGTGGTGCCGCAGAGGGAATAGCGGGCCTCGGGGTAGATCATGGCCACGTCCCCGTTTTGGATCACCTGCTTGAGCTGGCGGATCAGGCTCAGGTCGTTGGTGAACTTGCGCTTGCAGATGCAGCCCACGTCCCGCAGCAGCTTTTCCCGGCCGATAAAGCCGTCGATGGCCACCACATAGTTGGCCCGGTGGGGATAGATGGCCCGGGTGGCCACCTTGAAATCCAGAAAAGCGTTGTGGTTGCAGAGCATGACGTAGGGCGGCTTGAGTCCCTCGGTGCCGATGCGGGTGATCCGGGTCCGGTGCTTCCAGGTATCCGGCAGGCTCAGGGCCAGGGTCAGCGGCCGCAGGTACCACTTGGTGCGCACCGGCGGCGCTTTCATGTCGAAGCGTTCCCACTCCTGTTTCATACGTCTCGCCTCCCGCGGTTTTTCTCTGTTCTCACTGTACCATAGCCGCCCCCGGCTTGCAAGCGGGAATAAAAGCAGGCGCGGAGGGGAAGTCGTAGTCGCTTCCTTTCCGCGCCTTGCTGCGTTTATAGGCTTTCGGGTTCTCCGGCCGCCGGGTCACCGGGCTCAGGCCGCCCCAGGTGTTCCGCCGGGCCGCGTCCAGGGCCCGTTTTTTCTTTTTCGAGAGTTTTTCGTAGGGGATGTTTTTTTCCATAGCTCCCCCTCCTTTCGGGGATCAGACGCGCGAGAAGAGAAAATGTTTCACGGAAAAACAGTATTTTGCCAAGATATAAGAACCGGCCTCCTGCCTTGTGTGCCTCCCTTTCCTGTGCTCACGTCGTGACTTTTATGGGTGTAAAAACCAACGCCCTTGCGATGTTGGCTTGCTTCAGCACATGATAAGCCTTGTTGGAAATGATGATCAAGGGGACGCCGCAATCAACGCCATAGGAGGGAGGTGTCTGGACAAAGTCAAGATCCGCCGGGATCGCTCCATCACGAATCACCAATTCTGCTCTCGCATCCTCCGGAATAAGGCGCGTCTTTCCGCAGACAGGGCACGGTCTGCAGGTGATATGCTTTCCGGGCTTGAAAGCGATCTCGCACTCCGCTGGGCATAATTGCCATAAATCGTCCATCGGCATTTTAGTTTTGCAAGAGAGTACCGGCGTGAATTCCGCGCCGATCAGGCCGCTTTCTTCAATGATCTTTTTTGCTGAGTCGCTGCAGAAAAGGCGAGTTGCCGTAAGCCCGTTGCGAAACTGCCTCGTTGTTTTCCACACCGGGCATTTGTCCGTTCTTGTCAATCCACGCTGCACAAGATGCTCGTACACATCGATCTGCTTTCTCTTCTGACCAAATGAAAAAGTTTTTGACCCGTTGCGATGAAGATACTCCTCGTACCCAGCGTAAAAATCATGCACAAATCCCTCAAAGGATGACCGAACGTACAAATACTTTGCCGTCGCGCAATCATTTTCTGTATATTCAACTTCATATCGTTTTTCTCTAATACTCCCACCCTTTGACACCGCTGCTTCCACGATGCGTAAAACTGAAGAATAGGATTCGCTGTCTTTGTCTATGCGAAAAGAGAAAAAAGACGAGTTCTCATATACGTCGATTCCAATTGCTTGAAGCTCATGGCAAATGTCAGACATATTGGGAGAAATACGGAAGTAAATGATCGTTTTCATGCTACCCTCCCTATTCGAACAAATAAGCAAGCCAATCATTGTGATCCATGCCGCCATACAGATCGCATGCATCCCTTCTTTTCGCATTAAACGTCCGCTGTCCTCTCCACGCCCTTGTTATTCCTTATGATGCAAATCTTTCAACGAGAAAGAACGAAACTTAAATATCATGTGATGTGTGTCGGTTTCAGGATCGTAGTCCACATCCATCCAATAAATTGTTCCGTTATTTGAGATGTAGGCAGGCTTAAAAAGTCCGCTTGCGAGATCAAGGTGATACTGGCCGTACTGCTCGATGAATTCATCTAATGTTTTTCCGACCCATTGTTCCATTTCAGCCCCATCAATTGGATCGATCGGCTCCAGGCCATCTGCCTCCAGCAGTTCCAAGTCATCAGAGAATCTCACGACTGCAGATACTTGATCGGGCCCCCCATCAGTACAGGCGATACAATACCCTCTTGAATCGTTCCAAATAACAATGCAATCTAAATGCAAAAGCATGATATCTTTACATTGATTCCAAGTCGTAAAGAACGAATCGCCAACATGGACGTCATATTCAACCGGCTCTGTTTCTTCCGGAGCCGCGATGCCTGGATCCGTTGCAGCAGGGGCATCCGTATTCTCAACCGGGGTATCCGTATTATCGTCACGATCTGTATCGTCCGAGATGATATTTTCCTGCTCTGTCGTGCTTTCTTCGTCTACAGAAGTATACGATGCACTGTTATCCGGCGTCGTGGCGCTTTCTTCCGCCGTAAGCGCCGTCTCCGTGGTTTGCGAAGACGCACAGCCGGTCAGAACAAACAAAAGACAGAGAGCAGTGACCAATATGATAAGCTTCTTCATATAATCCTCCTAATTCGTCGGGGTTACAACAAAATATCCAATGAAATATGGATAATCTGTGCTGTAACAGGCAGCGGGATCGGTAATGAGATTATTGGCGTCATCTGTTGCGTTAACAGTCTCTCCCTCTTTATGTAACTTGTCCGCGTTGATGAAGCGGCAGGTCTCGGGGTCATAATAACGGCTGCGCAGGTAATACAATCCCAACTCTATGTAGCAAGAGTTGCCAGAGGAGCAAAAATGGGCACTTTTTGAGGGCGCTTTTGACGTGGAAATCGGGGCCCGATCCGGGCGAAAAATCACCCGGATCAGAGCCGTTTGAGCGCGTCGTAGACGTATGTGGTGGCGCTGTTGCAAGGCAAGGGGGGCGTAGGGGTGGCGGGCGAGCGCAAGGCTCGCCCCTACGTGAGGACGGGCGCTCTCAGGGCTTGGTTTTGCCGCTTTTCAAGGGCTTATCCCTTCCTTTTTTGCATTAGCCGCCCCCTGCCTTCTTGTGGTCGCACTCTTAATCGTCATTATATGACTTTTCTTGATAACATTTTCAGTACAAACAAAACCACCAACCAGAAAAATATAATTATATATGGTATTATCCCCTGATAAAACAGTAGATACAGTGGTCTATGTATTACTTGAATGGATATATTGTCAGAGCCTTTACGATAAATAGAAGCACCCTTTATAAAATATATAGCATCATCTGTCTTCCTTTGCGCTTCAGCAGAAGATAACTCAGACATTTTTTGAAGGTATACTCCATAATCGCTGTATCTAACGAAATCAACAAACTCTCCACGAGAGAAAACATAATAGTTTAGCTGTTGATCATACAAGTAAACATAATCGTTATCAATATATAGTGAGCTTGCCCCCTTCGTTTTCAAAAAAGCGTAGGATTTTATGTACTGTCCACTATCGTCATAGATTTTTAGTACACCTCTATCTCCGAACAATACGTACAAGTAGCTATCTTTAACACAAAAGTCTGTCAGTCGACTCCAATACTGCCTATCATTGTAAAAGCAGTAGAGCGTACCGTCCGCTACTTCATTTCTCAATTTTCGGGGTTGAGAGTCGCTTTGTATCAGCAGTACAACACATAGTATCAGAACAAAAAAAGCAGCATAAATGCTCATATTATTCTTCACAAATCCCCCCCCCTTTCTTTTTTATGCTGATGTGTACAGCTGGAAGTAGTAGGATTTACCGCGCAATATACTCAATCCAGCGCTTCCGCCCCAGACTGAAACACCAACTCCAACAGTTTTACAACAAGGACTCCAGGCGTAGCTTACGCGTCCCTTTCCAAGGCCCGCAGAAAAAGTATCAAAGCCTTCTGTATAGCTCTCAGTGTTTTTGAATTGTTCATTTCCAAAAACAAGGAAACCAGAAAGAGAAAGTGCTCCTGATAATGAGTGCTTTCCAGTTAATAATGTTGCTTCTAATGCGGATGCTCCATCGGCTTTAAGCAAATCAACAGAATTTACTAGCAAATCTATAATAGTAGCAATATCCTTAGTAAGCAACCCTATATCCAGAGAGCCACTTCCATAGAAATAGACCGCAACTACAGGTTCGCCCAATTCTTCCGCTTCTTCTGAGCCCCAGTATATTACCACTTCAACACCACCCCCACCAGATACCTCGCCTAAGGAAGCCGAGCCATCTAGCTGAAAACCGGCGCCGATGAGTTCCCATTCATTACCAGCAATATCTACTCGAGAAGACGGATTGTTCCCGCAATATGCGAACATGTTGTAGCCGATGATGCCTTGGCCGGTGGAGACAAACTTGTCCGCGTTGATGAAGCGGCAGACTTCGGGGTCGTAGTAGCGGGACTTTAGGTAATACAATCCCAACTCTTGGTCAAGCCAGTCGCCAGGAGGCCGAAAACGGGCACTTTTAGAGAGCGTTTTTGACGTGGAAATCGGGGCCCGATCCGGGCGAAAAATCGCCCGGATCGGAGCCTCTTCAGCGCACCATATCTCTTGCCGCTGACACTAGTATTGTTGCTGTCGTAGGTCCAGCGGAAGGAGTGCTCGCCGTCGCTATCCGACACCCGGGTACAGGTCAGCCGGTTGACCGTGTCGTAGTAGAAGCACTCTGTGCCTTGAAGGGTACGGCCGGAGATTTCGCTGCCGTTGAGCGTGGTGCTGTACTGCTCGACACGGGCAAGGAACTATCCCCTGCCCCAAGAGCTTACCAGGAGGTGCCCTCTTTCCAGGGGAGCCATTTTATGATGAGGTATTCTAAATAACTTTCCATTATTCCTTCTACGATAACCAAAAGAAGAAGAGGTAATTGCTTCACACTGACGGAATATGTAAGGAGAAACAAACCAAGCAGCCAAGAGATTATCCTGCAAAGAGCAAGAAGAGTTTTTTGAAGATAGCTGTGCACATATCTATGTCCACAACTTATGCAAACAATCGTGTCAGGACCGCGAAAGCGTCGTCCGTTCCAGGAGAGAGTCTGCCGCCATGAGCTACAGCCACCCTCGCAATATGGGCAGTCGTTTATATGAAAGACACTGCCGGATAGGTCCCGATTTACTTCTTCCTGCCAGGGGATCCAGTGAAGGACACCGATGTCCACCGCCACGAAGGCACAGGACAAAAGTATGTTGCAGGCATATTTGATGGCAAAGGGAGCATTAAGAAACTTAGAACAGACGAGCATTCCAACAGCCGCAATTGTCGCGGCGGCAAACAACAGGGACTTCTGAAGCTTGCTTCGTCGGTAATGCCGCCGACAACCACAGCAAAGCAAATAATCATTGTCCGTTAGGAACATATGTCGCAGTTGAATCAGAGTTCCTTTCCTGCCGCTACCGTGGCGACATATTTGGCATTCCTTTGTTGTCATTTTTTCATCCCCTATACACGGTGTCAACATAGTAGGAAGTATGACTAGAATACTTACCGTTTTGATCAATAAAAACGCGAATCACTTGGTGGTATTCATTCGTCTCACGTTCTCCCGTTGCTCCATTAGTGTACGATTGACGAGATATTGTTAGGTCGAAATACAATACATTATAGTTGCCTCTATCCAGGGCGGGAACATTTGAAAAATATAAAGTTTTTTCTGTAACATAATGTGTTGCTTTTACGGAAAAATCTGCAAGGAACAAATAAACCGTTGCTGGCGAAAGCCACTCAGGAGACACGGCTTTTCCTATGTAATCCAATGCGGAAAAACTGCCGGCGGCTATGCCCGCTATATCACCAACAGAAGAACAATGTTTTAGTAGTGATAATAACGCACTACCAAAACCAGACGAATAATAGGTTCCCTGGCTCATTGAGCAATGTAAAGGAGCAGAAGCGCAGTCTATGTCGGGAAAAAATTCTCTGATGATTTGTAAAATTGCAAGATCTTCTGATGAGTATAATGAACCACCATCATTGACTATGATGGGATTGAAATACGTTCCTCTCGAATCTAACCCATTGACTGGATTGTTCCCGCAATACGCAAACATGTTGTAGCCGATGATGCCTTGGCCGGTGGAGACGAATGCGTCCGCGTTGATGAATCGGCAAACCTCGGGGTCGTAGTAGCGGGACTTTAGGTAATACAATCCCAACTCGCTGTCGTAGTAGTTACGATAGCGCGGGGAGCGCGGCTGGGTATGCTGCCTTTATATCATGTATAACGTTTGTGGAACCGAAAAGGTTTCACATTGGCGTATAAGAATATACGGTTTTTGCCGGGGCAAAGACCGTTATTCTTCTACGTATATGAGCTCGCTCAATTGAACCGGCGGATTTTCAAATATTTACCCCCGTGTCATCTGCAAATAATCCCGCAGGATCTCCTTGTGGCTGCGTACCAGGGTCACCGGCACGTCCTCGGGCCGGAACCAGCCCAGGGCCACAGATTCGGCGTCGTTTACCCGGGGCTCGCCGGAGAAGGACTCCGCGGCGTAGGAGACGTTCACCACGTACCACTCGTCCCCGTTTGGCGCGCTGCAGAGATGGTCCGGTCCGGAGTAGACCCCGATGAGCCGGAGCTCGCCCAGCTCCAGGGCCGTTTCCTCCCGGACCTCCCGGCGGGCGGTGTCCTCGGCGGACTCGCCCAGCTCCATCAGCCCCCCCGGGAAGGCCCAGCGGCCCTCCGGGTGGACCCGCTTCTGCAGCAGCAGCTCCCCTTTGTCGTTTCGGATCACCACGGAGCTGCCGCAGAGGATCAGCCGCCGGTGGCCCACCAGCTTGCGCAGGTCTTCGATATAGCCCATGCGTCCTCCTTCAGCGAAAGCGCTTCTGTCCGGGGTCGTAGACAAAGCCCAGGGCCCCCAGCTTTTCCTCCAGCTCGGCCCGGTCCAGATCCAGGTCCTCGCACAGAGCGTCCAGAGAATCATACTCGTCCCGCAGTTTGGTGTTCACAACACTCAGCAGGATCATCGGGTCCTTCGGCAGCATGGCTCTCCCCTCCGTTTCTTTCGGTGTTCAGTCCGCGATTTTTTTCAGATGGATCTGCGCGCTGGGATAGTCCCCGAAGAGCCGCGGGAAGGTGAAGCCCGCGTACAGCAGCGCGCTGCCGGTATAGACCCGCTCTTCCCCGATCTCCGCCTCGGGTGCGTAGGCGTCGAAAAGCTCCAGACGCAGGGTGTAGCGGGCCTCCGGGTCCAGGCCCCGGAAGCGCAGATGCAGCGGCGCGGGATTGGCACTGGGGTGGGTCAGCACCAGACTCAGCAGGCTCTCGTCCCGCTCCCGGGACACCACCTGCCAGGCGGCATAATCCGCCGGGTCCTCTTCCTCGCCGATGCGATAATAGTCGCCCTCCCGCAGGAGATCCGCATAGCGCCGGAAGCGGGCGATCTGCGCCCGGATCCGCTCCTTTTCTTCCTCGCTCAGCTTCCCCGGGTCCAGCTCATAGCCGAAGCCCCCGGCCATAGCCACCACCGCCCGGGTATCCAGGGGCGTACGCCGCCCGGTCTGGTGGTTGGGCGAGGCGGAGACGTGGGCGCCCATGGCGGAGAGGGGGTAGCCGTAGGAGCTGCCCCGCTGGATGGTGAGCCGCTCGATGGGGTCCGTGTCATCGCTGCACCAGATCTGGGGGAAATAGGCCAGCATCCCCGCGTCAAAGCGGCCGCCGCCGCCGGCGCAGCCCTCGAAGAGCACCTGGGGAAACTCCGCCGTGAGCCGCTCCAGCACCCGGTAGATGCCCAGGGTGCAGCGGTGGGCCAGCTCGCCCTGCTGCCCCGCCGGGAGGGCAGGACTGTAAAGGTCCGTCAGGCTGCGGTTGATGTCCCACTTGATATAGTCGATCTCATAGCGGCGCAGCAGCCCCGCCACGGTCTGGTAGATCCATTCGCTCACCTCGGGCCGGCTGAGGTCCAGGGCCAGCTGGCTGCGGCCGAGGCTGGGCAGTCGGCCGGGCACCGTCAGAGCCCAGTCCGGGTGGGCGCGGTACAGCTCCGAATCCTCGCTGACCATCTCCGGCTCCACCCAGAGGCCGAACTGCAGGCCCAGGTCCTTGACGCCGCGGATCAGCGGCTCCAGCCCGCCGGCGAGCTTCTGCTCGTTCACGAACCAGTCGCCCAGGCTGCTGCGGTCGTCATTGCGTTTGCCGAACCAGCCGTCGTCCAGCACAAAAAGCTCCGCCCCCAGCTCCTTTGCCTCTTTGGCAATGGCCAGGATCTTCTCCCGATCGAAATTGAAATAGGTGGCCTCCCAGTTGTTCAGCAGCACCGGGCGGGGTGCCCGGCTGAAGCGGCTGCGGCATAGGGCCTCCCGCAGGAAGCGGTGGTAGTGCTGGGAGAGGGCGTTGAGCCCGTCATGGCGGAAGCAGAGCAGCGCCTGGGGCGTGTCAAAACGCTCGCCGGGTCCCAGGGTCCAGGTAAAGTCCTCATCCCGGATGCCGGTGACGACGCGCACCGCGTCCATCTGGTCCCGCTCGATCTGGGTAAGATGACTGCCGGAGTAGACCAGCATCAGCCCATAGCAGTCGCCGGAATCCTGGGTGGCATGGCGGTCACAGAGGATCACAAAGGGGTTGTGCTGGTGGCTGGATTCCACCCGCTGGGAGCCGATGCTCTGCACCCCGTGAAGGACCGGGACCCGCTCCGGCTGGCGCTCCATGGCGTGGCGGCCGTGGAAGTGGATCAGATCCCAGTCTCCGAAGGGCAGGTCCAGGCAGGCGGAGGCCGCCTTCCTCAGCCGCAGCGTACCGGCGCCGGTATTGGTGATCCGGGCGGCCCGGGTGATCAGGTCCCTGCTCTCGTACACGCCGTACAGCAGCTCCACCTCCAGGCCCAGGGCCGGATCCCGCAGGGTGACGGAGAGCGTCTCCGCCTCCCCGTCCGGATCTAGAGCCGCGGGCAGTCCCTCCAGGCCGTAGGCGCCGGGAAGGATCTCATGGCGCACATAGCGCAGATCCGCGCCCCAGGCGCCGTCCTCGCGCTCAGCCTTCAGAGAATGGAGACGGAAGTCCCCGGCGTTTGCGCCGCTGAACTCCTGGGGCATGGTGTCCAGGGACCAGCCGCGGCCGGCAGCCAGCTCATGGGGATTGGGCGAGAAGCCCACGTCCTTGGGCAGATGCAGGGCGCCGAAGTCTCCCTCGGCGCGGCGGCCATAATAGGTGTGCAGCAGATAGCCCAGGGGGCCGATCTGCATCTGATAGCTGCTGCTGCGGGTGTTCAGGGTCAGCGTCCTGGCAGCGGCGTCGTAGACAATACTCATAGTCGTTCCATCCTTAAAAAAGCGGCGTTTGCGCGCCGCTTTGGTTTTTATCGATTTTGGGCGGTGCCGATCCGCTCTCCCATGCGCACGGGCAGCTCCTCGCCCCGGGCGGAAAGCGCGATCAGGTCCGGGCGCAGCAGGGCAACACTCTTTTCCAGCAGCACGATGATGGTGGAGCCGCCGTAGGCGAAGTGGCCCTTTTCCTCGCCCCGCGTCACCGTGCGGGGCCAGGGATGGTCGTTGACGATCTTCCCCACCAGCATGGCGCCCACCTCCATCTGTACCGCCCGACCGAAATGCTCCGTGTCCATCACGGTATACTCCCGGCAGTTTTCGGTAAAGACAGGGTTCCCCTCCAGGGCAATGGGGCGCACGGTATGCAGGATACCGGGCAGGAAGACGTTCTCGCCCTTTCGTCCGCTGTCAAAATAGCTGTAGCGGTGGTAGTGCTCCACGCAGAGCCGATAGACCAGGCAGGTCCCACCCTGAAACTCCGCCGCCAAAGCCCTGTCGTCCAGCAGGCGCTCCAGGCTGTAGCGGCTCTGCTTCACCGGCAGCACCGTGTCTCCCCGGATCTCCACCGCGGTCAGCAGCCCGTCACAGGGGGCGATGAGCGCGTCCGGGTCCCGGTCGATGGTCCGGCGGCCCCGCTTCAGGGGGCGGCAGAAGAAATCATTGAAGCAGCGGACGGTGGAGAGATCATAATCCGCCGTGTCGATGCCGGTATGGCGGATGAAGGGCCGGATCAGGGGGCGGGAGAGCCCCGTGTCCAGAAAGCGGCCGCAGAGGCGGGAGACCGGGCGGCTTACCAGGGGCCTCAGCACCAGTCGTCCTGCCGCGGTGCCGTACAAAAACTCCAGGCTCCCCATCAGCGGTGTGTCACCTTCATCAGGATCAGGAAGGCCAGGAACTCCGCAAAGCCGATGGCCACCATTACCAGAACGCCCTTTTTCCCGGGCTTGCGGATGCGGAAGCGGCCCAGGAACAGCACCGCCATGATCAGCATCACCACAAAATACGGGATGGACAGGTCGATCCAGGGGATGTAGTGCATCAGCAGCACCATGGGGAAGACCAGAGCCGCCGTGGTCACGGGCAGGCCGGTGAAATAGGCCACGCCGTTTTCCCGGATCTCCTGCTCCCGCTCCTCCTCGGTGGCGTTGAAGTAGGCCAGCCGGATCATGGCCGCCAGCACATAGACCACGGCGATCGTGATAAAGATGACGCGGAACACGGAATCCACCTGGGGATTCGCGCCGCCGTTAAGCCCCTCGATCAGGCCCTTCAGGTCGGAGAGGCGATTGTTGTGCCGGAGCATGGACATGCCGATGGCAGCGGGCAGCAGGCCGAAGGAGATCAGATCGGCAAAGGAGTCGATCTGTACGCCGAACTTCTTTTCCAGATCCGTGCGGTCCTTCTTCATGCGGGCCACTCTGCCGTCAAAACCGTCGCACAGGCCGCACAACAGCAGCAAAAACATACCGATGTAGGGGTGCCCCACGCCGCTCATGGCGACGATCGTCCCGACGCAGCCGGACACCAGGGACAAATAGGTGAGGATCACCGTGTAGTCATATACTCCGATCATGCCTTTCCCTTTCCTTTCTCTGTCTCTTCCGCAGCATCAGGTAACCCAAAAGGGTTATGATGCCGCTGACGGCAACGCAGATATAAAACGAAAGCCCTCTGCTGAGCATTTCCAGGCGGAAGGCGTCCTCCAGGCCGATAAAGCCGGAAAACGCATCCAGCATCAGGAAGTCCGCGATCCCCATGGCGCCGGGGATGGGCACGGCGCTGTAGCCCAGCGCCACCAGACACTGGGAGGCGAACATCGTCCCCGCCCTGGCAGGCGCGCCGCCCAGGGCAAGATACACGCACATAGGCACGGCCAGCTGCGCGGCCCGCTGGGCCAGGTTCCACAGGAAAGACATGAAGAAAATACTGGGCTTCTGCTTCATGGTGCTGGCGCAGATTTCAAATTCTTCCTGGACGCTGCGCAGCCTTTCCAATCTGGACTCCAGCCGGTGAAGCAGATGCAGACGGTGCAGCAGGCGCAGGAAGCGCTCCAGGGCACCAAACACGATCGTGCCCTTGCTCAGGAGGGCGAAAAACAGGATGGTGAGCGCCACCTGGACCAGGAAGCCCGCCCCGATGAGGATACGGGAGATCAGTTTCATTTTCCACATCAGCGGAAAATGAAACAGGATCGCAAACAGGCCCAGGGTCACCAGAGACAGGGTATAGAGGATCAGATTCGCCAGCAGGGCCACCGCGGCGGTGCCGGCGGGGATCCCGTCCTTGACCATAAAATAGGCGCTGGCGGGCTGGCCGCCGGTGGCCGAGGGCGTGATGGCGGAGAAATAAATGTCAGAGGTGCTGTAAAGGAGGTTCCGGGAAAGCGGTCTGTGATAGCCGACCCGCTTGAGGATGCTGGAGAGGGCCACGCCTTCCAGCACAACGAACAGCACCGTACACAGCACCGCCATCGCAAGCCAGAGCTTGTTGGCATGTCCCAGGCTGTCCAGAATATTCTCCAGCGACCATTTTCTGCTCTGCGACAGCACCGCCCAAATGGACAGCCCCGCCAGCAGGAGGGAAAACAGAGACCAGAACAGTTTTTTCTTCGTACTCATAACGTATATTCCTGTTCGCGCGTGTTTTCAAAGGATATATTACTGTATTATAGCAGAAAGCATGTCAGAAAGCGATACTTTTTTGGAAAATTGGCAAGAATTTCCGCCTGTTTCGCCGCAGGGGGTCGGATCACCGCCTTCCACCCAAAACCGGAAGCGCAGCAGACGGCGGTCTGTTCCCTTTTCTTTCACTTTACCACGGCTCGCGGCGCTTTTCAATCTTGCAAGCGCAAGAGGAAGGGCGTATACTGTGCGGGAGCGTCCGCCGGGGTCCCGGCGGGCGGGATAAGAGAGAAACAGGAGTCGGCCATGGCACATCTTCGATCCTTTATCCGGCGGGAGCCGGTGCTGCTGATCGCGGCGCTGGCGGCGCTGGTCAGTTGTTTCTTTGTTCCTCCGGACAGCGCCTACTGGGGCTATCTGGACCTGCGCACCCTGGCGCTGCTCTACTGCCTGATGACGGTAGTGGCGGGCCTGCGGCAGGCGGGGCTCTTCGCCCACCTGGCCCACCTGGTCTGTGAGCGGGCGGGCAATCTCCGGGCCATGGGGATACTGCTGGTGCTGCTGTGCTTTTTCACCTCCATGCTCATCACAAACGACGTGGCGATGCTGACCTTCGTGCCCTTCGCGGTGGTGGTGCTGGGGATGGCCGGGCGGCCAAAGGAGCTGACGCGCATCGTGGTGCTGCAGACGGTGGCGGCAAATCTTGGCAGCATGCTCACCCCCGTGGGCAATCCCCAAAACCTGTATCTCTATTCCTTTTACGATTTGAGCATGGGGGACTTTCTCCGGGTGACCTTCCCCTTCTGGGCCCTGTCCCTGGTGCTGATCCTGGCGGCCTGCATGCCCCTCTCCCCCGCGCCGCTGCAGGTCTTCCTGGGGGAGGAGCCGGGACTGCACAAGCGCTCCCTCCGGCTGTATCTGGTCCTGTTTGCCCTGTGCCTGACCACGGTGCTGCGCCTGCTGCCCTGGTGGGCGATGCTGGCGGCGGTGGTGCTGACCCTGCTGGTCCTGGACCGGAAAATGCTGCTGAAGGCGGACTTCCTGCTGCTGCTGACCTTCGTGGCCTTCTTCATCTTCGCCGGGAACCTTGCCCGGGTGGAGGCGGTGGACCGTCTGCTGCGGCGGCTGCTGGAGGGCCGGGAATACTGGACGGCGCTGGCCGCCAGCCAGGTAATCAGCAACGTGCCGGCTGCCCTGCTGCTCTCGGGCTTTACGGACAATGCCCGGGCCCTGCTGCTGGGCGTGGATATCGGCGGCCTGGGCACGCCCATCGCGAGCCTTGCCAGCCTCATCTCCCTGAAGCTCTATTCCCACTCCGAGCACGCGAGCCTCGGCCGCTTCCTGCTGGAATTCACGGCAGTGAACCTGGCGCTGCTGGCGATCCTCTCGGTGCTGGTGTTCCTTCTCCCTTAAAAGCAGCAAAAACCCGCTCCCATATGGGAGCGGGTTTTTGCTGTTTAAGGACTTACGCGACCAGCCACTTATACTTCTCCACGCTGTAGAGCGGGACGAAGGGCAGCAGGATGGGCACGGTCTTGACGAACTTCTGATACTCGGGATCGCTGCCGTAGCGCTTGTTCTGGCGGACCTCCAGACGGCGGGCGCCGGAGAACATGACGAAAATGATGCCGCAGTAGCCGATGGCGCAGACCAGCCACTGCCAGCCCTTCACCGCGCCGATGCCGGAAATGAGCACGCCGGTCCAGAAGATCATCTCGCCCAGATAGTTGGGGCAGCGGACGATGCGGAAGAGGCCGGTGTCGACCCAGCGCTTGGGATTGACCTTCTTGGCCTTGTTCTTCTGGATGTCGGCGGCAGACTCCAGGGTGATGCCGCAGACCATGATGACCGCGCCGATGAAGACCCAGGCGTTGTCCGCAGCGGGGGCGCTGGCGTTGAACATGCGGAAGAACACAGGAGAGACCTGGGTGGCGTAGAGCAAGGCGCAGGAGATCCAGATCGCAAGCTTTCCGCCCAGGGAGACGGTGTTGCCGTCCTTGATCTCGCCCACCATGTTCTTTTTGTAGGAGCTGCTCTTCAGTTCCCGGTAGGCCAGATACCCGCCCAGGCGGCAGCCATACAGGAAGAAGATCACGCAGCAGAGGATGGTGCCGGGGGTGAGGGTGCCGTGGAAGAGGATCAGCATCAGGATGCCGGCGGCGGCGATGGAAAAGCCGTAGCCCAGGGAGATGAACCAGACGTAGTTCTTGAAGCCGATGGAGCTGACCACCATGGCCAGCGCGAAGAGGAGCCAGAAATACCAGGCAGGATACATGTTCTTTTACCTTCTTTCAAAAAATTAAAAATTACAACTTATAGTCCCGCAGACCGGCCTTGTGCAGGCCGCCCACGCCGATGAGCAGCAGGATCTGTCCCAGGGTGTTGACCCCCTGCTCCAACCAGTTGGCCGCGGCGGTGCTGTTGTCCCGGGAGCCCAGATAGCCCATGCCCATGTAAACGATGAAGCAGAGCACGAACACGACGATCAGGCCCTTTTTCTTCAGCTTGGCGGCCAGGATGCCAAGGCAGGCGCAGATGGCGCCCAGGCCCAGCACCATCATGGCGATAAACACCATGCTCCCGCTGAAGACCGGGGGTGCGGCCACCGCCAGTGCGGCCTTTTTCCGGTTGGTGAGCATCAGGATGATGCCCAGGCCCGCCAGCAGGAAGCCCAGAGACTGGGTGGGCAGAAACAGGGTGTTGAGCACCTGGAAATCACAGATCCCGGCGGCGTACAGGGTCTTCCACAGGGCCTTGACGAAGCCGGCGATCAGGATGTTGATGGTGCCGGCGGCAAAGCAGGCAAAGGCGTACTTGGGCATTTTGTTGTACAGGTCCCGCTGCATCAGCACCATGCTGATCGCAAACAGGATCACCGGGATGAAGTCCACCAAGCCCATCACAACGGAAAACTCGTATTCCATGGCAGCCCCCTTACTTGGTCTTGCCCTTTTCCTTGGCGCGCTTGTCGTTGATGATGTCCATCTCCCGGGCGGTGATCTCGGTGACGCCGTTGTCCTTGGCCCAGGCTACGCAGCCCTTGAGCACCGTTGGCAGGAAGATGCGGGGCACGTTCAGCAGCTTTTCCAGCGCGTCGTCGGTGAAGTGGACGTTGGGGTCGGTCCGGTCGGCGGCATAGCGCACGGAGGAGAGGGTGGCGTTGCGGATGGGCAGCAGCTCCGGCACCAGGCGCGGGGTTTTGGCGAACCAGAAGTTCTTGCTGTCCCGGTAGCCGTGGCAGATCAGGACGTTGGGCCAGTTGCGGCCCTTCACGCCGTCGATGATGTTCTGGTGATACTTGGGCTTCATCAGCATTTTGTCGATGCGCAGGATGAAGTGGGCGCCGTACTGGGTGGTGATGCCGTTGAAGTTCCGGTAGGGAGGCGGATAGCAGCCGTCCTCCAGCTTGCGGCCAATGTCCTCATCGGCGTTCTCCAGATCGCTCATCCAGGTGCACTCCATCACCTGATAGGCCTCGGCCACCACCTTGGGCCGCGGGGTGGAGGGATCCTCCGCGATGCACAGGCCGTCCTCCAGGGTGAAGCCGAAGTTCTTCATCTTCTCGGCCGGGGTGTCGCCTGGCCAGCCCTGGGCCACGATCTTCTTGTGGTAGCCCCGCCCCTCGGGCATGAAGTTGATGGCCACGGTCTTGCGCCCGGCCAGCAGATGCTGGGCGGTGTTGGAGGAGTTGCGTGCCTCCAGCACCATGGCGTAGTAGCCCTTGCCGGCGATGTAGTAGGGGAAGCACAGAGAGTAGGAGCCCACGGAGGTGCTGCCATCCTCAGCCAGGGTGGAGATCATGACGGTGGGCATGGGGTAATAGGAGCTGGTCTGATAGAAATTGTCTACGATGCGGAGGTCTTTGAAACTGCTCATTTGCTTTCCTCTCTTTCCATATTATAATTTTTTCGTTCACTTATGAAGCGCGGCCTTCCGCCGGGCGTACAGCAGGAAGAACAGGGCCAGGAACATTTCCCCGATCATGGTGATCAGGAAGTTCAGATCCATGTTCCCCGTGGCGGGGCCCAGGGCCGCAAAGGCAAACATCAGCACCCCCGCCAGCAGCAGCAGGGGGGTCTTCTGCCTGATCCAGGCGGCGATGCCTGCCAGGATCACCGGGATGATGGTGCCGAAGGCCAGCAAATAGCTCACGCCCCTGGCCCAGTCGGGGGTCCCGTCCCCGGACTTATAGCGGAGGATGCCCGCCATCTTCTCCGTCACCAGGTCGGTTGCAAAGCCCTCGGCCACGCCCAGGACGATCACGATGGCCGTCAAGACCCAGACGGCCATTTTCCAGGGTTTTTTGAAATTCAGCCCGTAGGCGCAGATGGGGAACAGCAGCGGGATCAGCGCCCCGTGGAACACGAAACGGAAGCGGCTGAGCCAGGCGAGAAGGCTCCCTTCCCCCAGCGCGCCGCCCAGCGCCTGGACCAGCGCGTCGTAAAACAGGCCGAAGGCCACGCAGCCGATCAGCAGATACAGCGGCTCCTTCGTCCGGCCGAAGCGGGAAAAGGCCAGGATCGTGAACAGCAGGTGCAGCGCCGTGATGGCCCAAACCAGGGTCGGGCCGTTCGTCAGAAAGAAGTCTCTCATCCTATACCTCCCACACAATCGTTCAGAAGCTGCGTCCAACCTTCGAACTCTACCACACCGAATTATACGCCCCGCTCCATGCAGTGTCAAGAAAGCCCCTGTGTATTTTGTCGGTTTTTTCCCGCAAAGCGTGCCTGCTTTTATGGATGATGAACAGAAAAAGGACGCATTTTCCCCAAACGCGTCCTTTTTGCAAAGCTCAATAGATGGTTTTGATCTCGGCGGGATCGGCCCCGCAGGCGGCACAGAATGCCTCCAGATCCTTCTCATCCCGGATGAGCTGCACCTCCTGCAGCCGTCCGGTAGCCCGTTCGCGCACGCAGGCGGTCTTTTCCCCGGTGCAGATGCTCTGCCGCAGCAGCGGCTCATATTCCTCCGGCGGGAAGCGGAGGGGCTGCGGCTTTCTTCTGGAAAGCAGGCTCATACCCTACGCTCCTCTCTTCTGCAGCTTCTCTCCGGCCAGCTCCATCCCCTTCAGGCACAGGACCGAGACCAGGCCAAGCAGGGTCAGGGCAAAGGAGATCTTCGCTTTCATGGGCAACTCCTCCTATCGAATGGTCATGCAGGTATCATAGGCGCTGTGGACCGCGTGGGCGATGGTGCCGCTCGCGTCGGCGTCCCCCACGGTGTAGACGGGAAACTCCCCTTCCAGCATCTGTTTCAAGCTGTTCTCCGGCCGAACGCCCAGGGACAGCACCACGCTGTCCGCGGGGATGTGGACGAGCCGGCCCGTCTTTCCGTCAGCGGCTACGATCTCGCCCGCGCCGATTTCGATGAGCTGGTGCCGGGTCAAAAACTTCGTTCCCGCAGGCTCCAGCCGCTCCATTTCGTCGTCCAGGAGCTGGAACCAGGTGCCGGGGGCGATCTCCTTCGCCATCTCGATGACGGTGACGGCGTTGCCCGTCTCATGGAGGATCTCAGCCGTCTCCAGGCCCGTCATACCGCTGCCGACCACCACCACCTTCTGATCCCGCAGGACCTTCTCCCGGTGGATGATCTCCGGCGCGGTGTATACGTTCGCCCGGTCAACACCCCGGATGGAGCGGGGGCGGATGGGTCTTGCCCCCGTGGCCAGGATCACGGCGTAAGGCGCCAGCGCGCGCAGGGTCTCGGGGCTTGCCTCGACCCCATAGCGCAGCTCCACGCCCAGGGTCTCCAGCACGGCCAGGCGATCCTCCACGCACCAGGAGAGCTTACCCTTCAGGTTGCAGGCGGCGGCGGTGTTCACCTGGCCGCCGGGCTTTTCGCTCTTTTCCAGTACCGTCACGGCAAAGCCCCGGCGGGCCATGAATTCCGCCGCGGCAAGGCCCGCGATGCCGGCGCCCACCACCACGATCTTCCGTCCCGCACCGTCCCGGGCGGGATGCTCGTACTCCGCCTCCCGGCCCACCCCCGGGTTCAGGGCGCATTGGCCGCTCTTGCCCACCTTGGCGTTTGTCATGAAGGAGGAGATGCAGTGCAGGCAGCCGATGCAGCGGCGGATCTGCTCGGGGTGGCCCTCTTCGATCTTTTGCACCCAGTGGGGCTCGCAGATGAAGGAACGGGCGGAGCCGATGAAGTCCTGATAGCCCTCCTCCAGCTGCCGCTCGGCCTGCTCCGGAGAGCGCATGAAGTTTGCGGCAATGACGGGGATGGAGACCACGCTCTTGATCTCCTTGGCCAGATAAGCCCGCCAGCCGGGCTCGTAGGAGGTGGGCTCCAGCCAGCGGTTATACACGTCATAGCAGGCGGAGGTCACGTTGATGGCGTCCACGCCCAGCTCCTCCAGCCGTTTGGCGATGCGCTTGCCCTCCTCCAGGCCGTAGCCCTTGCCGGGCTTGCCGATCCGGTCGTACATCTCGTCCGCGGTCAGGCGCACGATCAGCGGATAATCCCGCCCGCAGCACGCCCGGATGCCCTCAATGATCTCCCGCAGGAAGCGCAGGCGGTTTTCAAAGCTGCCGCCGTACTCGTCGGTGCGGAGGTTGGTGTTGGGGCTCAAAAACTGCTGGATCAGGTAGCCGTGGCCGCCGTGAAGCTCCACCGCGTCCACCCCGGCCTTCTGGCAGCGCTCCGCCGCGTCCACAAAGTCCCGGATCAGCTTTTTCACCTCCCGGCGGCTCATGGCGTGGATGCGGGTGGCGCCGTGGGCGCTGAGCTCGCATTTCGAGGGGGCCTGCACGGACATGCAGAGCTTCTTTTCCTCCAGGCCCAGGAGCAGGGGCGTACACTTGAAGAGTCCGTCCAGCACCTTGGGGAAGCGCTCCACGACGGGGATCACCACCGGGAGGGTGTTGATGGAGCTGGCGTAGCCCTGCCGCCCCGGATGGTGCAGCTGGATGCAGAGCCTGGCCCCGTGGCGGTGGAGCCGCCGGGCAAACTCCCGCATGGGCTCGATGTGATAATCGTGGCTCATGGAAAGCTGGGTGAAGGTGGAGGCGGCCCCCATGTCGTTCACCCGGCAGATGCCGGGGATGATGAGGCCCACGCCGCCCCTGGCCCGCTCCTCATAGTAGTCCATCATCTTTTCGGTGGGGCAGCCGTTGGTCTGGCCCAGGCTCATTTCCGCCGCGGTCATGACCACCCGGTTCTTTACCCGCATGGTCCCGATGTTCATCGGGCTGAGCAGCATCTTATACTCCATGGATCTTGTCCTTGATCTCGTCGTGGACCTTGGCGGCCTTTTCCGTCAGATCCTTCCGGGCCTCCCGCTCCTTCTCCAGAAGCGTTCCGCCCACCTCGCGGCCCTTCTCCACTGCGGCATCCACTCTCTCCTGGATGCGGCCGTGGTAGACGGAGAGCTTTTTCTTGAAGCGGTCCAGCTTTTTGGTTTCCATCTTCCAGTAGACGGTGCGCACCGGGGGCGCCACCCCCATCAGCACCTTGGCGAAACCGAAGAGGCCGCTGGGATAGACCCGCTCCTTTCCTTCCTCGATGCCTTCGATCATCTTTCTGGCCACGTGGCTGGGCTTCTGAACCGGGAAGGGCTTTTCAAACTCCACGGCGTTGGCCACCTTGAAGAAATTGGTGTCGGTGGCCACGGGGTAGAGGCAGGTGATCTGCAGATTCTCCGGGGCCTCCAGGCGGATGGCCTGCTGGAAGCCGTTGAGGGCGAATTTGGAGGAGGAATAGAGGGCGTAGCCGGGCATGGCCATCTCTCCGATGGCGCTGACGGTGTAGGCCAGGATGCCGGGCCGCCCGTTCAGGTGCCGGATGTACTTGGCGTAGGTATAGATGGGCGAGATGGTGTTGGTGCGAAACATGGCGTCCACCCGGTCCCAGTCGGCATAGTTGAACTCTTCATAGTAAGGGAAGCCGGCGTTGGCATAGAACAGGTCGATCTTGCCGAAGAGCTCCTCCGCCTTCTGAAAGACCCTATCCACCCCCTCCTGGGTGCTGATGTCGCAGGAAAAGGCGGTGACGTTGTCCGCGAAATACTGAATATTGTCCACGTGCCTGGCCACGGCCAGGATCCGGTTGCCCTTGCCCTGGGCCAGGAGCTTCAGCGCCTCAAAGCCGATGCCGGAGCTGGCGCCGGTGAGGACGATGGTTTTGTTGTCGATCATGGATGCTCTCCTCCTTATCGGTCGTACTCGCCGTACTCGCAGCCGATGTTCCGGGCCTCGATCTCGTCGATGAGGATCTCTTTGCCGAAGCGGCGCTTGTACAGCTTCAGGACCCCCGTGCCGTTGCCGCCGTTCCAGAGCCGGTTATGGCGCTTGAGGCCGGTGGGCGCCTCGTAGTTGATGTTGAGCATATCCTTCTTATAGCAGCGGATCTGGGTGTCCAGCTTGGCCGTGGCCGTGGTCTGCACCACGTGCCAGAGGATCTCGTCCTCAGTCTCCCGGCAGTCAAATTGGGTGCGGGAGAAGGTCCAGAACTTGGAGAAGTTGAACTCGTAGTTCTTCCCCTCGTACCAGAAGGCGCCCAGAAGCTTCCGGTTCAGGGCGATGCCGAAGGCCTTGGGCCGGCCGCCGCCGATGTCGAAGACGCTGTTTTCCAGGCGCTTGCCGGTCTTTCGGCTCACCAGATTGTTGGAGGAGAGCCAGACCCAGGGGCTGGTAAAGTCCCCGCCCCAGTTTTTGTCCGAATAGCCGTAGCAGGTCTCGGGCCGCACCTGGTAGCGGACCCCGTTGAGGATGACCTCGCCGGAGAAGGCGGTCTTCATGCCCTCGGCGTGCCAGAACATCTCGAAGGCGTTCAGGTCCCGGAAGAACTTGCCGGCGCCGTAGCCCACGTGGAAGGCCACCTTCTTGTCGATCTTCAGGTTCCAGGAGAGGCTGCCCGCGTCGCTCATCCACTCGGGATGGGCCTGGGCCTCCGCCTCGGTGACCTCCACCCGGCCCCAGGTAGCCGTCTCGCTGCAGTAGCAGTCCTCGGCCCGGATCTCATAGGGCGCGTCGGCGTGGACGCTGACCCTGCGCCAGGGGAAGAAGCGGTGGAGCTGACCGTGCTCCTCGCCCCAGAAGCCCACGTTCACCATCAGGTAGGAGGGGCGCTGTTTGCCCCGCTCTTTCTCGCTCAGGTGCCAGACGATGCGCGGCTCCGCCGGCGCGTTTTCCGGGTTGCAGGTGAAAAACTCCACGTAAAAGGGCTTTTGCTCGCCGGTCTCAGGGTTCTCGGCGGTGAAGGAATGCCACCACCAGTCGTAGCCCTTTTTGGCCAGAGGGCCGCGGAGCATCCACTGGTCTCTGGTAATATCGCTGATATTGGACATTTGTCTTCCTCCTTTTTAGCTGGGTTATTCTTTGCTGAAGCCATTATAGCACAATGCCCGAAGGGAAGCATCCCTTCGGGCAATTTTCTTTTCGTTTTTTCTACTCGTACAGCTCCTGCTGGCGCTCCAGCTGCTCCGCCTTGCCGTGGATCCGGCCCAGGGCGTACATCAGCAGCGTGGCGCAGAGGATGTTTATCGCCCCCACCGGGGAATAGTTGAAGCAGTTCACCACGCCGATCAGCAGGTTTGCCATGCCGATGGCCAGCAGCATCCTGCCGATCCAGTTCAGGTGATCCAGCATGGACTTGGTGTCGGAGAAGATCTCAAAGGGTCCCTGCTCCGCGCTCCTGCGGAAATAGATCCACTGAAACACCCGGCCCACGTACTCCGCGCCCAGCTCCTCCATGAAGCCCAGATACTCGGCGTCGGGGCTGCGCATCTGGAGCCGGATGATGTAGGAGCCTGGCTCCCCCTTCTCGAAGACATAGCGGCAAAAGCCCACCTCCGCCAGGATCCAGCCCTGCATGGCCATCTCGTTGAGCCAGCGCTCTTCTTTCTCAAAATCCCAGACCCAGAACCATTTGCGGATCGTTTTTCTCTCAGCCATTTTCCTTTCCTCCCATAACCGTCTCTCCGTTATAGACCAGCTCCTTCAGCCGGTCCAGCTCGTTTCTCAGCACGAACAGCCCCTGCTCCGTCAGGCAGTATTCCTTTCTGCGGCTGCCGTCCTCCCCCGGGAGCAGCCGGATCCAACCCTTTTCCGTCATGCTGTTCAGCGCCCCGTACAGGGTCCCCGCCGCCAGGCGTACCCGCCCGCCGGAGAGCTGCTCCGTCTTCTGCATGATGCCGTAGCCGTGCTGCGGCTCATACAGCGAGAGCAGGATATAATATGTGGACTCCGTCAGTGCAAGCTCGTTGCTCACTGTTGTCTCTCCTTTCGTCTGCCGATATAACGGCTATCGATATATCGTGGCTTGAGTATATCGCACATCGATATACTTGTCAAGAGCTTTTTGAAAATTTTTTTCTCCTCCCCGGTGTTTGCCTTCTTCTTGGTTTTTGACGCAAAGCATGGTACAATCAGAGAGGACAAAAAACGGGAGGGATCGATCATGTTTCTGAAACTCACCAAAGCCTTCGGCAAGCCCGTCTGCGTGGCGCTGTATGCGCTCTTCGGCATTCTGGCCGGGAAGAAAAAGCCCCTGCCCCTGCTGATCCTGCTGGGGCTGCACGCGGCGGAGTATTTCACCGTGGGGCGCGGCGTGGCCCGGGAAAAGGGCGTCGCCCCTCTGGAGGCGCTGGCCCAGTGCCTGAGCTTCGGCTTCACCTGGTGGCTGCCTCTGAAAAAGGGCGAATAACAATACCGCAAGATACAGCAGGGCCGCGGCTCTATGAGCCGCGGCCTCAAGCTGTCGACAAAGTGTCGACAGCTTGAGACGAAAAACGGGGAACTTCCGAAAAAGTTCCCCGTTTTGCATAGATTGAACGTGAAGAGCGGACCCCTTCGCCCATCCCCTCTTCACAATCACCCCATGCGTGTCGAAGCCTTGCTGCACGGGCGAAGGGTTGTCTACGGTCTAAGGCCGCGGCTCTATGAGCCGCGGCCCTGCTGTATGCTTATTCCGCCAGTTCCTCCCAGAGCCGCCGCAGGCGGGCGATCTCTCCCGCCGGCAGCGGGGTCTGGAGAGGGTTGTTCCCCTGCCGGTAGCAGGCCTCGAAATAGGGGATCATGTCCGCCTCCCGCCGCTCCGGGCGCAGATCCACCCGGGCGAAGAGGCCGTTGTCCAGCTCAAACAGCGCGTGATCCCGATACCAGCCGATGTAGGAGAGGATCCGGGGCCGGTGATAGGGTCTTTGGCTCAGGGCCAGCAGCTCCGGCGTCTCCGCCGCGAATACCGCCTTGCCCGACCACTTTTCCGCCTCCCGCAGGGCGATGTGCACCGCCTCCTCCTGGGGGAAGTGGTAGTACATGGCCGAGAGGAAGGGCAGGGCCAGGCTCTCGATCCCCAGCTCCTCTGTCAGGGCAAACACGCTCTCATAGCACAGGCGCAGCATCATAAGCTCGTTGGCCTTGCCGGTGAGGAAGCGGGGCGTGGCCGTCAAGATCAGGCGCTCGAAGGGCAGGCCGCAGCCTTCCATCGCTGCGGCCCGGCCCACGGAGACGAACTTCGCCGCCCGCAGGGCAGATTTCAGGGCTTCTCCCCCGGCCCGGGCCATCCGGTCGCCCACGGGGCCCATGGCCACCCGCCCGGTCATCTCCAGGGCGAGGACCGCGGCCTGGGCCGGGATCGAGAGAATATCGTTTTCGGTGACGGTATAGGACATGGTCAGTCTCCGTTTCTGTCGATTTTGGGACGGGCCCGCCGCCTATCGCTCCAGGATCACGCTGCTCCGCTTCATCCAGCTCCCCTTGCGGTAGTAGATGGCCATGGCGACGGCGGTGACCAGCCAGGAGGCCAGGTAGCACATGGAAAGGATGAACAGGGTGTGGAACCACTGGAAGACCGTCACGATCCAGACGACGCGCAGCAGGCAGATGCCAAGGCCGATGATGACCACCGGGCGCACCGCGTCTCCCGCGCCGCGCAGCACGGCGGAGAGCACCTCGATCACCGCCCAGACAAAGTAGAAGGGCACAAAGTAGGTCATGATCGTAAAGGTGGTGTCGATCACCGCCCCATCCTCGGTGAGGATATGGAGCAGGGGCCGGCCCAGCAGCAGGATGAAGGCGCTGAGGAAAACGGTGATGACGCCGGCCAGGATCATCCCCTGCCGGACGCAGAGCTTCACCCGGTCCCGCCGCCCGGCGCCCAGATTCTGGCCGATGAAGCTGGTGATGGCCGCGCCCAGGGCGTTGCTCACCGCCCAGAAGATGCCGTCGGTCTTGGAGCTCATGGCCCAGGAGGCCACCACCACCGTGCCCAGGGAGTTGACGCCGATCTGGATGATCATGTTGGAGACGGCGTACATGGAGGACTGGAGGCCCGAGGGGATGCCCAGGCGCAGCATATTGCGCAGATACACGCCCTTGAGCTTCAGCTCCCGCAGGCTCAGCCGGTAGGGCTCCGGGGTGCGCAGGAGCTTTGCCGTCAGCAGCGCCATGTTGAGCACCTGGGCCAGGACCGTTGCGATGGCGACGCCGGCGGTGCCCCAGTGGAAGCCCACCACAAACAACACGTCCAGCACGATGTTGGCGAGACAGCCCGCCACCATGTACAGGAAGGGACTGAAGGAGTCGCCCACCGAGCGGAGCATGTTGGATTCCATGTTCAGCACCAGGATGAAGGGCACCCCGATGAAGTAGATCCGCAGATAGAGGATGGAGTCGGCCATGGTGTCCTCGGGGGTGCGCAGCAGGCGCAGCAGGGCCGGGGAGAAGATCAGGCCCACCGCCATCAGCAAAAGGCCCAGCAGGGAGAACACCGCGATGGCGTTGCCCGTCGCCAGCTGCACGTCCCGGGTCCGGCCCGCGCCGTAGACCTGGGCGATGACCACGGAGGCTCCCGCCGTGATGGCCACGAAAAAGCCGATGAGGAGGTTGATGATCTGGGCGGAGCTGCCGCCCACGGCGGCCAGGGCGACGGTGCCCACATAGCGGCCCACGATCAGTCCGTCCACGGCGTTATAGAGCTGCTGGATGCAGGTGCCCGCCGCGATGGGCAGGAAGAAGATCAGCAGCTTTTTCCAGACCACGCCCTCGGTCAGGTCTTTCCGGTTCAGCGTCTTATCCATCGTCCCGCTCCTCAAACCAGCGCAGCGCAAAGTCTCCCAGCGCCGGCACCAGCTTTTTCACGTTCCAGCCGGTGGTATTCACCGTCAGGTCAAAGGCGCTGGCGTCCCCGCGCTGCTTGCCGGTCAGCACCTCCCGGGTGCGGGCCCGGTTCTTGTCGATCCGGCGGATGTTGCGCAGGATCTGCTTGTCGCTGAGGCGCAGCTCCTCCGGCCTTTTCTCCTCATGGGCAAGGCAGCGGCGGAGCCGCGCCTGCAGATCCGCGCACACGAAGACGCGGAAGGGCCGTTCCTCCTGCAAAATCACGTCCGCATCCCGGCCCACGATCACGCAGTCGTTCCCGATCTGGGCGATCTGGCGGAGGATCTCCCGCTCCCGCACCAGAAGCTGGGTGCGCATGCCCGGGTCGAACAGCAGATGGGAAAAGCTGTTCCTGTAAGTCAGCTGGACGTTCTGCCAGCCGTGCCCGCTCAGGGTCTTGCGGACGTATTCCGCGTCCATCCCGTGCTCCCGGGCCAGGGTCTCCAGGATCTCCTTGTCGTAATAGTCCCAGCCCAGCCGGTCCGCCAGGCGCTTTCCCAGCTCCCGGCCGCCGCTGCCGAACTGTCGGCTCACCGTAATGATGCGCATCTCTTTATCCTCTCTTCTCAGGTTCTTTGAGTCGGGGCGACCCCCGTGCGGGCGGGACGGTCAGGATATCCTTGTCCGTGACACGCCGCGCAGCGGTTTCCTCCCGGTCATTCAAAAACGATCCCCAGGGCTTCGCACTGCTCGGTATTCCAGGCAGCCCAATCCCAGTAGAGCTCGGTGAAGTCCTTACCCAGGACTTCCTTCAGGTCCGCCGTGTCCCCGTCCCAGTGGTCGAACAGGGTCTCTCTTCCATAGGTCTCCACCAGGTAGGCGAACAGGGAACCCAGCTCCTCAAGAGAAATATTGTCCACGCTGGGGTGCTGATTGATCTCCTCCGTCCGGGTCAAGACCCCGTTGGAGACGGAGCGGTATAGGACGCCGATGTTCGCAGCCGTCTGGGCACGAACGATCTCCGCCTCATAGAGACAATCCAGGGCGGGATCCATGCTGTCGCTCTCCTCGTCCCAGACGCCAATCTCCCGATACAGCTTCTTTAAGTCCTCGCGCCAGAACTCTCTGGAAGGCATGCGCAGCATCCGGTTTTCACAGGCAAAGTGGGAGACGTACTCGGAGACGCCCTCGGAATAAAAGCCCGGGGAGATCTCCCGCTTTGCGCAGGAGAAGGTCAGATAGCGGACGTACTCGTACAGCAGCGCCCTGCCCGTCCCATGATACAGGCGGATCTTCCGCTGCGCTTTGCTGTATTGAGCGGAATCGCAAAACGGCGTGTCCTCTCCCGCGTGTGCGCAAAAGTCCGTAACAATCGCGACGGGCGGGATCTCCTCCATGAGCCAAGGGGCCAGCACCGCACGGGCATCGTCAAAATCCGCCTCCTGATCCTTCAGGACCAGATCCAGCCACTCGAAATAGGCGTCCCGGCCCACCCGCTCCATATCCGCGGCAGACAGATACCAGATCGCATTGGCCGTGCGCACGATGTAGGGATAAGAGGCCGCATCGCTCCCGGTGTTCTCCTCCAGAGGGTAGGACAGGGCAGGCAGGGGCTCCGGAGTCTCAGTCGCGGCGGGGGGCTCGGTCGCCGCCGGGGTCTCGGTCGCGGCGGGGGGCTCCTGCGCGCCGCAAGCGGCGCAGCAGAGAATCAGCAGCAGCCCCAGCAGCAGGGCAAGGCTTCTTCTCACGGTTTTCATGTTTCCTCTCTTCCCTCTCGCAAGGCCAGGAGCCGCGCCTTCAGCAGCTCATAGCGCCGCCGCTTGCCCTCATCGGCAAAATGTGTTTCCCGCCGCTGCAGAGGGCGGTCGGAATAGTCCAGGAGCTCTTCCCCGAACTGCTCACTGGTCAGATCGAAGAGATAGCCGTCCACCACGTTGAAGCAGTGGACGCTGCCGTCTGGCAGCGGGACGCCCCGCACCTCTCCGCCCAGCAGATCCTGCACCAGGAAAGCCGTGATGGAGCATTGGCCCAGGGTCCGGTTCTCCGGCGACCAGTCCGGCCGCAGCCGGGGCGCGCAGGTCTCCCGGCTCCAGATAGCGGAAAGGTCCTCATAGAGCGCGCGGATCTCCGCCGACGCCCCTTCCCAGCCGTAAAAATGTCGCATTTGCATAGCCTCCGACCGTCCAGTTTTTATCACTTTACCATAGCGCCGGCCGGTTTTCAAGGCCGTTGCGGTCCTTCCGCCGGTTCTTCCGTTCCCGGCGCTGCGGCCCTTTCCCGGCCGATTTTGCTCCCTTTTCCCAGAGTGCCCGCAGAGTAAATGCAAAATTTATCAATATTTGTTAACTTGCATCGAATCAAAAGCATTCTTATTATTTCTTCGTCAGTTTGTTGCTTAAAAGATTGGAAATATAGTCATTTTGTTCATTGACGTGAGAGGGACTCAATGCTAAAATGATATGCGATTGAGAATGCTCTTTTCGCAGAAGGAAAGTTGGGACGAAAACTATGAAAAAAATGAAGGTCCTCATTGGGAATTACGGCAGCGGCAAGACGGAGCTGGCGCTGAACTTCGCCTTTCGCGCGGCGGAACGGGGCGAGCGGACAGAGCTGCTTGACCTGGACATGGTCAACACTTACTTTCGTCTGACCGAGCGGGGCCGCATGACCCGGATGAAGGAGATCCGCCTGGTCTCCCCCAACTTTGCCTGCTCCGGCATCGAGACCCTATCCCTGCCGGCGGAGGTGGCTTCCGCCTTCGCCATGGATTGGGACACGGTCATCTTCGACGTGGGCGGCGACGCCGTGGGCGCCACGGCCGTGGGCCGCTACCACCAGGACTTCTCGGAGCTGGAGCCGGGCGCGCTGGAGGTGCTGAACGTGGTCAACACCCGCCGTCCCCTGGCCGGCACCGTGGAGAAGGTGCTGCACCTGCAGGAAGAGATGCAGATCCACTCCCGCCTGAAGATCACCGGCATGATCAACAACACCAACCTCGCCACCGCCACCTCCACCGAGGAGCTGCGCCACGGCTATGAGATCATGAAGGAGGTCTCCCGGATCAGCGGGATCCCGGTGGCCTATACCTCCGGCAAGAAGGACATGCTGGACGCCTTTTTGGCCGAGGGGCACGATCCCGCATATATCGGCACTCCCCTTCCCATCGACACCTACATGCAGCGCGACTGGGATTCCTGGGTCAAGGGCCTGGGCTGAGCGCCGCCCCTAAAAAACGTATATCCCCGCACGGTGCGGATCAAATAGAGCAACCAAAAACATGCAGAAAAGAGGTAGTATCATGGTAAAAGTCATGATCAACGAGCTTCTGTGCAAGGGCTGCGGCCTGTGCGTCCGGGCATGTCCCAAAGGCGTTCTGGCCCTGTCCAAGGAGAAGCTCAACGCAAAAGGCTATCACCCGGCAGAGCCTGTGAATCCCGAGGAGTGCATCGGCTGTGCGTCCTGCGCGCGCACCTGTCCCGATGTGGCTATCCGGATTGAACGGGAATAAGGAGGGAAAGAACATGGCATTGACGCTTATGAAGGGCAGCGAAGCGATCGCCGAGGCCGCTATCCGTGCCGGCGCGCGTTTCTTCTTCGGCTACCCCATCACCCCGCAGACTGAGATCCCCGAGTACATGTCCGCCCGTATGCCTGAGGTCAACGGTTGCTTCCTCCAGGCTGAGAGCGAAATTGCGGCCATCAACATGGTCTATGGCGCCGCCGGCACCGGCGAGCGTGTCATCACCTCTTCCTCCAGCCCCGGAGTTTCCCTGAAGCAGGAAGGCATCTCCTACATCGCCAGCGCCAAGCTCCCCTGCGTAATCCTGAACGTCATGCGCGGCGGCCCCGGTCTGGGCAGCATCCAGGCTTCCCAGGGCGACTACTTCCAGGCCACCAAGGGCGGCGGCAACGGTGACTACCACCTGCTGACCTACGCCCCTGCCTCCATTCAGGAAGCCATCGACATCATGATGTTCGCCTTCGACAAGGCGGAGAAATACCGCGTGCCCGTTCTGTTCCTGGCTGACGGCATCATCGCCCAGATGATGGAGCCTGTGGAAATGCCCGAGATGGTGGACTTCAAGGTCGATCCCGAGAAGAAGCCCTGGGCCGCCACCGGCTGGAAGCCCGGCGACGATCCTGCCAAGCGCGCCGTCATCAACTCCCTGTACATCGAGACCGAGGCTCTGAGCGTGCACAACGAGGCTCTGCAGGCCACCTACCGGGAGATTGAGAAGAACGAGGTCTGCTGGGAGAACTACAAGACCGACGACGCCGAGATCGTGGTCACCGCGTTCGGCACCGTGTCCCGCGTGGTCAAGTCCGCTGTGGACGAGCTCCGCGCCGAGGGCGTGAAGGTCGGTCTGTTCCGCCCCATTTCCGTTTGGCCCTTCCCCAGCGATGCGCTGCGTGAGACCGCCTGCCGCGACGGCGTGAAGGCCGTCCTGGACGTCGAGGTCAACGAAGGCCAGATGCTGGAGGACGTGAAGCTGGCCATCAACGGCGACAAGCCCGTGGACTTCTTCGGCCACCTGGGCAGCCAGTTCCCCACCACCGAAGAGATCAAGCAGAAGATCCTCGAAATGAAGGAGGCTAAGTAAATGTCTGTCGTATTTGAGAAAACCCAGCTCCTGACCGACAAGCCCTTCCACTACTGCCCCGGCTGCAACCACGGCATCATCCACCGTCTGGTGGCCGAGAGCATCGACGAGCTGGTGAAAGAGGGCAAGCTGGAAGCCGGCAACATCGTTGGCGTGGCTCCCGTTGGCTGCTCGGTCTTTGCCTATGACTACTTCAACTGTGATATGTACGAGGCCGCCCATGGCCGCGCTCCCGCTGTCGCTACCGGCATCAAGCGCGCCAAGAAGGACACCCTGGTCTTCACCTACCAGGGCGACGGCGACCTGGCCTCCATCGGTACCGCTGAGATCGTCCACGCCGCCCACCGCGGCGAGAAGATCGTCACCATCTTCGTCAACAACGCCATTTACGGCATGACCGGCGGCCAGATGGCCCCCACCACCCTGGTGGGCCAGAAGACCACCACCTCTCCCTACGGCCGTGACGAAGCCTGGTGCGGCGCACCCATCAAGATGTCTGAGATGCTCGCTCAGGTGCCCGGTTCCTACTACATCGAGCGCTGCGCGGTCAACAACACCGCCAACATCGTCAAGACCAAGAAGGCCATCAAGAAGGCCATGCAGTATCAGCTGGAGGGCAAGGGCTTCTGCATGATCGAGGTCCTGTCCACCTGCCCCACCAACTGGGGCCTGAGCCCGGTGGAAGCCATGAAGTGGCTGGAAGGGAACATGATCCCCTACTATCCCCTGGGCGTTTATAAAGACAAGGGGGCTGAGGCAAAATGACGAAACAGTATATTTTCGCAGGCTTCGGCGGTCAGGGCATGCTCCTGATCGGCAAGTTCCTGGCCATGGCCAGCATGCTGGAAGGCAAGCACGTCTCCTGGCTGCCCTCCTACGGCCCTGAGATGCGCGGCGGCACGGCCAACTGCTCTGTCACCGTCAGCGACGAGCCGGTCGCTTCCCCCATGGTGGAGAAGGCCGACGCCATCATCGCCATGAACCGTCCCTCCCTGGACAAGTTCGAGAGCCATGTGAAGCCCGGCGGTGTGCTGGTCATCAACAGCTCCATCATCGACCGCAAGGCCGAGCGTGACGACATCACCGTCGTCTACTGCGACGCCAACAAGATCGCAGAAGCCGTGGGCAACCCCAAGGGCGCCAACGTCGCCATCCTGGGCGCTCTCATGGCCAAGGATCCCGCCTGCTCCATCGAGAGCATGGTCGAGGCCATCCGCATCGAGCTGGGCGAGCGCAAGGCCCGCTTCCTGGAAGGCAACAAGAAGGCCCTCATGGCCGGCATCGAGGAAGCCAACAAGTAAGCGTTCCGTATTCCCGAAAGGACGCAGGCGCCTGCCTGCGTCCTTTTTCTGTTCCCTGTTGCTTTTTTTCTGCGCAAGGGGTATAATCCCGAATGAAACACATTCCCGCCCCCGCGGGTCCCAGTGGAGGATCTCATGGACAATCTGAACGTCTGCCTTATCAACGATTCCTTCCCCCCCGTCATCGACGGGGTGGCCACGGCCGTATGCAACTACGCCCGGATCATCACCGAAAAGCACGGCCGCGCCGCCGTGTTCACGCCCTATTACCCGGATGCGGACGACAGCCAATATGCCTTCCCGGTGTACCGCTACCCCAGCCTGGACCTGTCCAAACAGGTGGGCTATCGGGCGGGGATCCCCTTCTCCCCCAAGCTCATGGGCACCGTGAAGGACGCCGGCTTTGACATCATCCACAGCCACTGTCCCGTCTCCTCCACCCTGCTGGCCCGCTCCCTGCGGGAGACGCTGGACGTGCCGGTGGTGATGACCTATCACACCAAGTTCGATATCGACATCGCCAACGCCGTCCAGGGAAAGCTGGTGCAGGCGGAGATGATCCAGCTGCTGGTCAAGAACATCGACGCCTGCGACGAGGTCTGGACCGTCAGCCGTGGCGCGGGAGAGAACCTGCGGAGCCTGGGCTTTGACAAGCCCTACGTCATCATGCCCAACGGCGTGGACTTTCCAAAAGGCCGGGTTTCCGAGGAACTGGTGCAGGAGGTCACGGGCGGGCTGGATCTGCCGGCGGGCGTGCCGGTGCTGCTGTTCGTGGGCCGCATGATGTGGTACAAGGGCATCCGGATCATCCTGGATGCGCTGAAGACGCTGGACGATGAAGGCCGGGTCTTTCGCATGGTCTTTGTGGGCGGCGGCGGCGACGCGGCGGAGATCCACGCCTATGCCGAAGAGCTGTCTCTGATGGACAAGGTGTTTTTCGTGGAGCCCATCCGGGACCGTGACCGGATCCGCGCCTGGTACTGCCGGGCGGATCTGTTCCTCTTCCCCTCCACCTTTGACACCAACGGCCTGGTGGTCCGGGAGGCGGCGGCCTGCGCGCTGCCAAGCGTCCTGGTGCGGGGCAGCTGCGCCGCGGAGGATTCCACCGACGGCGTGACCAGCTTTCTCATAGAGGAAAACGCGCAGTCCATGGCGGCCATGCTGCGCCGGCTGCTGACGGAGCCGGAATGCATCCGCCGGGTGGGCGAGGCCGCCCAGCAGGACCTGTATCTCTCCTGGGAGGACGCGGTGGACAATGCCTGCCGCGGCTACGCTGCGGTGATCGAAAACTACCGCAGCGGACGCTACCCCCGGCATGACACGCCCACGGACGAGATCATCCACCGGCTGACGAAAGCCATGGAGTGGGTCGACCAGGCGGAGCTCCTGCGGGACCTGCGGGAGCCGCCCCGAAGCAGCGAGGAGCTGCTTGCCCTCCTGCGGCGCAGGCGGGACCAGCTGGGCCAATCCTTCCACCGGCCGGACCGCTTTCTGTAAGCGGGATCCGGCGTCCGGAAAAGACTTTGCCCGTGCCGCGAATTCCGGCACGGGCACTTTCCTATTCTCCCTTGTACTTGCGCCGGGTGGCAAGGCCGCCGCGGATGTGCCGCTCAGCCTTGTTCAGATCCAGCAGCTTCCGGACCTGGGCGTAGAGCCCCGGGTCTACCCGCCGCAGCCGCTCGGTCAGATCCTTATGGACCGTGGATTTGGAGACCCCGAATCGGGCCGCAGCGGCTCGGACGGTGGCTTTGTTTTCCAGAATATAAGCGGCCAGCTCGCCGGCCCGCTCCTCGATACTGTAATACACGCTACCACTCCCCGTGCGCGGCGGACAGCCGCGCAGCTTTGGAACATCTATATGTTCCGCAGGCCGGGGATATGTCCCCCTGGCCACCCCGCTGGAGAAAAGGGACACGCCCCGCGTCGGACCGGGACGCGGGGCGTGTGAGAGAGGGTGTTGAGAGAGATTGACATCTGATCTGCGGACAGTGTAGCATGGCGCGAGCTGTCCCGCAAGCCCCCGGGGGGGATAAAAATCCTATCATTGCGCTTGAAGCGCGGGCGAAAATGTGGGATAATACGAGAAAGAGTTCGTACCGCCGTGCTAAAGGAGGCCGCCCATGATCCAAGAAGTTCGCATTACCACCCTGGAAGAGCTGATGCCCCTGCTCTCGGAGCAGGAATATCGCCCGGACCTGCGCCGCAGCCGCAGTCCCTACGTCTACCGGGGGATGACCAACGCCTCTTTTCAGATGGTCACCAGCCTGCGCCGCAACTGCAAGGAGCTGCAGCGGACCCTGGAGCCGGCGATCCTGAAAAACTTCGCCAAATACGCGGTGATCGAGGACCCCAGCATCGCTCAGTCCGTTTGGCGGCAGATGATCCTGGGCCAGCACCACGGTCTCCCCACCCGGCTGTTGGACTGGACCCAATCGGCCCTGGTGGCGCTCCACTTCGCCGTCAGCGAGGAGGACCTGGGGCACATGGAAAACCACGACTGCATGGTCTGGCGCATCGACATGCGGGAGGTGCACTCCCTCCTGCCGGAACCCTATCAGCAGGTGATGCAGCAGTATCAGGCGGAGGTCTTCTCTGTGGACATGCTGGGCCAGGTAGCCCGGAGTCTGGAGCAGTACGACCGGGACCTGGGCGACCGGGGCATGGTGGTGCTGGAGCCTCCATCCATCAACGCCCGCATCGTCAATCAGTACTCCTTCTTTTCCGTCATCCCCATGGATATGGAGAATGTGGAGGACTTTCTCGACCGTCACACCGGACACACGGTGAAATACGTCATCGACCGGAAGCTGCGCTGGCGGGTCCGGGACATGCTGGACCAGCTCAACATGTCCGAGCGCATCGTCTACCCCGGGCTGGACGGCCTGTCCCGGTGGATCGCCCGCCACTATTATGTAAAAGACAGCTGATCCCGTTCAAAGCACAAAAAGCCCCGTACCCTGTCTCATCTGCAGGGTACGGGGCTTTCAGCTATCTTCAGGATTTCAGGAAGTTCTCAAACTCCGCGGGGCTGAGCTGCGCCTGGCAGACGGCGTTGTCCGCAGGGTCCCAATAGTACAGCAGGCCGTCAAGGATGCACACCGGCACCTCTTCCACGCCGGTCTCGCCCTTGATCTGCAGTCTCCACGCGGCTTCCTCCTCCAGTTCCTCCCGGGTCATGGAGGCCGTTTCCCCGCCAAGCAGCTGCCGCAGCAGGGTCCGATCCATCCACTCGGAATAATCATAGACCTGCGCTGCGGCTTCATCCGCAGCAGTCGTCGCGGTCGTTCCTTCCACTTGGGCGGCATCGTTGTCCGCAGGCATTTCCGCCTTGGGCTCCTTCACAAGTGCGTCCTCAAACAGCGCGGCCTCCGACATTACGGCTTCCGCAGGCGCCTCTTCCGCGATCACATCTTCCTCAAGCGCTGCCGCTTCCGGGGCGGGAAGGGCTTCCTGGGTGCCAAAGGCCCGGGCGGGCTCCTCGGCGATCATTTCCGCTTCTTGTGCCGCCATCTTGGGATAGGCCGCCGCGGATAGCCTACCGCGAAGCTGGGGGGACACCCCCAGGGAAACGCCGACGATCACAGCCAGGCAGGCCGCCGCGGCCAGAATGCCGCGCAGGGCGGTAGGGATCCGGTTTTTCCTGCGGATCTCTTCCCGGCGGATCTCCGCCATCACGTTCTCCCGCAGGTCCAGGGGTACCTCCTCCAGATCCTCCCCGATCTGTCGGGAAAGGGCGGAAAAGGCGCTGTACAGCGCGGCGCAGTCCTCGCAGGTACGAATATGCTCTTCCAGGGCGGCTTTCCGGCGGTTGGGCAGCTCTTCATCCACCATCCGGCTGATCAGCTCCTGGTATTCTTCACAACGGCTCATGGCACATCACTTCCTCTCGATTTGCTTGACGAGATGGAATCGGGAATGTTCCCGTCTTTCAGCAAAAAGGCGCAAAGTTTTTTTCGCGCCCGGAAGATCCGGGATTTCACCGTCCCGGCCTCCAGCCCCATGGCCTCGCCGATCTCCTCATAGCTCAGTCCCTGGATCTCCCGCAGCAGCAGGATCTGCCGCTGCTCGTCGGGGAGCTGCTGCAATCCCGCCCGCACGGCCTCCCGGGTCATCTTCCGCTCCAGCAGCGCCTCGGGCGACTGGCTTTCGTCGGCGATGTCCAGCTGTATGTTTTCTCCCTCGTCATCCTCCACCGTCAGGGAGGAGCTGGGCCGGCGGCCCTGCCGGCGCTTGAAGTCCAGGCAGACGTTGGAGACGATCCGGTACAGCCAGCTGGAAAACTTGCTGTCCCCCCGGAAGGAGGACAGGGAACTGTAGGCCTTGAGGAAAGCCTCCTGGGTCATGTCCTGGGCATCCTCCCGGTTGCCGGTCATCTGCAGGGCCACGTTGAACACGTTTTTCTCGTAGGCTGCCACCAGCGCTTCGAAAGCGTCCGTATCGCCGCGCTGCACGCGGCGGATGACGGCCAACTCCTGCTCTCTTGTCAAGCGATCACTTCCTCTATCTCAGATCTCTCTTGATTTCCTTTGCGATCCTGCGAATATCCTCCAGGGTCTCCACCTGGGTCAGGGCCCGGCGATAGATCCCCGCGTGGGCCACCCCGTGGAGGTACCAGGGCAGATGGTGCCGGGCCTCCAGACAGGCGATGCGCTCCCCGGAAAAGGCGGCCAGGCTTTCGATCTGCCCGACTGCGGCGTCGATCCGCTCCGCCAAAGGCGGCGGCGCCGGGATGGGCTCGCCGGCGATGGCGGCCATGGCCTCCCGGAAGAGCCAGGGATTGCCGAAGGCGCCCCGGCCGATCATGCACAGGTCCGCCCCGGTGTAGCGCAGGATATGGGCCGCGTCCTTGCCGGTGAACACGTCGCCGTTTGCGATGACGGGGATGTGCGCCGCGGCCTTGACCTCCCGGATGATGTCCCAGTCGGCCTTCCCGGCGTACATCTGCACCCGGGTGCGGCCGTGGACCGCCAGGGCGTCCGCCCCGGCCTGCTCCAAGGTTTTGGCAAAGTCCACGGCGTTCACGCAGCCGCCGTCCCAGCCCTTGCGGAATTTCACCGTCACGGGGACGGAGACCGCCGCCTTTACGGCCTCCACGATCCGGCCTGCCAGCTCCGGGTGGCGCATCAGGGCCGAGCCGTCGCCGGATTTGACGATCTTCCCCACGGGGCAGCCCATATTGATGTCCAGCATGTCCGCCCCCGAGAGCTCCAGCGCCAGTCCCGCCGCCTCCGCCATGACCTCCGGCTCGTGGCCGAAGATCTGCACGGCGCAGGGATGCTCGTCCTCCGGCAGGTACAGCAGCGACCTGGTCTTTTCGTCCTTATAGACCAGAGCCTTGGCCGAGACCATCTCCGTGGTGGTCAGGGCCGCCCCCTGCGCCCGGCAGAGGGCGCGAAAGGCAAAGTCCGTTACCCCGGCCATGGGGGCCAGGGTCACCCGGCCCTGCAGCTCTATGTTTCCGATATGGATCCTCTTATCGTCCAATGGTAAACCCCTTTACAGGCTGATGTCCAGGCCCACCGGGCAGTGGTCGCTGCCCATGACCTCCGGCAGGATATAGGCGTCCTTGATCTGCTCCCGGAGCCGGTCGGAGATCACGAAGTAGTCGATCCGCCAGCCCACGTTCCGCTGCCGCGCCGCCGCCCGATAGCTCCACCAGGAATAGGCGTCGGTCCGGTCGGGGTACAGATAGCGGAAGCTGTCGGTAAAGCCCGCTTCCAGAAGCTCGGTGAATTTGCCCCGCTCCTCATAGGAAAAGCCGGGGTTGCCGATGTTCTGCTTGGGGTTTTTCAGGTCGATCTCCTCATGGGCCACGTTCATGTCGCCGCAGACGATCACCGGCTTCTGCTTGTCCAGCGCCTGCAGGTATGCGCGGAAGTCGTCCTCCCACTGCATCCGGTAGCTGAGCCGCTTCAGCTCGTCCTGGGCGTTGGGGGTGTAGACGCAGACCAGGAAAAAGTCCTCGTACTCCAGGGTCACGGCCCGGCCCTCCGTGTCGTGCTCGGGCAGGCCCAGGTTATAGCGCACCGAAAGGGGCGCATGTCGGGTAAAGACGGCGGTGCCGGAGTAGCCCTTTTTCTCGGCGTAGCTCCAATAGCTCTCGTAGCCGGGGAAATCCAGCTCGATCTGCCCGGCCTGGAGCTTGGTCTCCTGCAGGCAGACAAAGTCCGCGTCAAAGCTCCAGAAGATCTCCTCAAAGCCCTTTTTCTGCACGGCCCGCAGGCCGTTGACGTTCCAGGATATGAATCTCATGGGTTCTCCCCTTCCCACAACTGCTGATACCGTTCTTTCGAGATCCGGAATCGGATCGCTCTCTCATCGGCTGAAACCGGCTGGAAGCCGTTCTTTTTCAGGACCCGCTGGCTCCTGCCGTTCTTCAGCAGGCTCTCCGCCGTCACAGTCTCCAATCCCAGCTCCGCAAAGCCCGCTTTCAGCGCCAGCCCGGTCGCCCGGGTGCCGTAGTCCCGGTTTTTCACGCTGTCGTTGATCAGGCAGATCTCCATTTCCGCACTCGCGTCAGCCGGGTCGATGTGCTTGAACCCCACTTCCCCGATCACGTCTCCGTTCAGAAGGATGGCGTAATACCTCCGGGTCTCCCCGGTGCGGCGGGCGGCAAAAAAGCGGTCCACTTCCGCCGGGTCGTAAACGTACGGGGTATAATCCGCAGGATTTTCAAACAGCTCGGGCGCCTGCACCAGGCTCCGGAAAAACGTGTGGCACAGGGGCAGCGTCTCCTCCTCCAGCCGGATCTCCGGCTGCTCCGACGCCGCGTTCCCCCGCGCGTCGGAGAGGGCCGCGTTGCGGAGCCGGGGCACCGGGCCCGCGGCGGTGGTTTTGGTGTCGGCGGTCCTTGTGGCCGCCAGGCGGTTGATCTTCAGCCCCTCGGCCACAAATTTGGCCTCGTAATCGGTCATGACCCCCACGGGGCCCGCGGCGTGCAGGTCGTGGGTCACCTCGGAGAGCGTCCATCTCTCAGCGGTGAACTGTTCCACAGACCAGTCGAAGAGGGGCCTGTTGTCGGTCTTGAAATGGATCTGGCCGCCCAGAGGCAGGGCGTCGGCATAAAGCCGCAGAAAGCCCGGCGCGGTGAGGCGAAACTTGGCGTCCCGGCTCTTGGGCCAGGGATCGCTGAAGTTCAGATAGATCCGGTCGATCTCGCCCGGGGCAAAGATCGAAGCCAGGTTCACCGCGTCAAAATCCATGAAGCGAACGTTGGAAAGGCCCATCTCCCTGGCCCGCTCCATAGCCAGGATCATGGCGTCCGGCACCTTTTCGATGGCGAGGAACAGGGCCTCCGGCGTCTGCTGCGCGGTCTCCACGGTGAAGCGGCCCTTGCCGCAGCCCAGCTCCACATACATCTTCTCGTAGCCGGGGAAGCTCTCCCGCCATCTCCCCCGCAGAGAGGCGGGGTCCTCAATCAGAAAACCGGCGCAGGCCTCCATCCGGGGGGCCAGATTGTGCCGCTTTCGCATTCTCATCTTGTGATCACACTCCAAATTACAGAATAACATATGCGACGGCAAACATCAAGAAATCTCTTGCAAGCGACGGCGGATTACGGTATAATGCAGGGGCGTTCTGGGGCGAGAACACTTTTGGAAGACGTTCGTTCCGGGCGCAGAGCACTATAGGTATCCGGGTGTAGCGCAGTTGGTAGCGCGGGTGGTTTGGGAGCTCCTACGGAAATCCAAACCGTTCGAGTAGAGAGGCAAAAAGCGCCGGAAGCACCGGAGAAACCGGCCCTTGCCAATCCGTTGCTTTTGACCCTGACCACATGACCGACCATAGACAGAAAAAACAGCGAAAAACAGGCCATAAAACCACAGAAAAAACAGAAGAATATCCGGGTGTAGCCCAGGGGTAGGGCGCTTGCCTTGGGAGCAAGAGGCCGCGCGTTCGAATCGCGCCACTCGGACCATGGTTATGTAGAGAAAAAGGGGGACAACGCAAACAGACAATGCAAAAAAAGCTGATGAAATCAAGGTTTTTCGTTGTTTCCGCAATTGTCTGTTTTCCTTTGTCTGTTTTTTCCTACATAGTTTCTTGAGCCTCCATATGAAGTCACTCATCAATATGGTTGGCAAAAAGGCAACTGACGCGTTTTTGTGTCGGTTGCCTTTTTTTAATAACCGACTTTTTTCTTCCCGACTTTGATTTGATATTCACCTAGTAAATGACGATACTTGTTTTCATATTCATCACGTTCTATTCTTAGACTTGAACAGCTTTTTCATGCATTTGCAGGAGCAGGATGACTGGGTCGCCACCTGGAGCGAGGCGACGATCGCTCGTATCAAGCAGGTATTGACCAAGATCCTGGTCGAGACCGAGTATCTGGATGATCTGAAGGCCGACCATCTGAATCCCGTGTTGATCGAACCGATCCTGGAGAACGCGATCCGCGCCGCTGGGCTGGAGATCGCTCTGCCGGCCTTCAACTGCCTATCTTGAGAGGACTGTAGATATGAAAACATTGAAAGAAAGACTGGACCTCCTGAAAGAGGAGATCCAGACAGATGGGTTTCTAGAGGGAAAAGGTCTCAGCAAAGAGGAGAACATCCGCATCTTCTGTTATGCAGCAGAGGAAGAGCAGACCGTTGCCCATTTCATCCAGCAGCTCCGGGTGGACCCGACGCTGAACTGCAGGCTGATGGAGTGCGACCTGTATCAGACCTTCCTCTCTCTTTGCGAGGATCTGGGGATCACCGAAGCGATCCCCGAAATGGAGGAAGCAGAAGGCGGGATCTTCCTGCTGGAGCAACTCCATTCTGCGATCGGGGTACAAGAGTTTGTTTCCAAGATCCAGTATGAGCCCCATCGGCGCGGCGACGTGCTGATGCTCACAGGGGTCGGGAATGCGTTTCCGTTCATGCGGGTACACACCCTGCTGGAGGCGCTGCAGCCGTACTTTTCCGATATCCCGATCCTGGTCATGTATCCGGGAAGCTTCGACGGTCACTATCTGAGATTGTTTGACCGGCTGGAACCAAACGACTATTACAGAGCATTTTCGATCATTGCCGAATGAGGAGGACGCAGCCATGATGATTCGCAACATGTTCGAGGAGAACATCAACAGACAGATCAATGGCGTGATCAAGGTCGACCAGGACACGACTGAGATCATCGAGCAGGAAGTCCGGGAGTACGTCATCACCACGGAGCTGAAAAAGCACTTTATGAGCTTCTTCAACGCCTATGGCGATTCCTTTGACCGGCCCACGGACGATATTGGCGTCTGGATCTCCGGCTTCTTTGGAAGCGGTAAATCTCACTTCCTCAAGATGCTCTCGTACATCCTGGAGAACAAGCCCGTCGGCAGTGACACCACCGTGGAGCTGTTTCGCAAGAAGTTCGCGGATGATCCGGCGACCTTCATGCTGATCGACCGGGCCACCCGCGGCAAGACGAAGACGATCCTCTTCAACATCGACATCGAAGGCTCCATGAACAAGGACAAGACGGCCGTCCTCCGGGTGTTCGCCAAGATGTTCTACAATCATCTGGGCTTTTTCGGAGAAAACCTGAAGGTCGCCATGTTGGAGCAGTATATCGACCAGATGGGGAAGACGGAGGATTTCCGCCGCGCTTTTGAGGAACTGAAAGCAAAAGACCTTGAAGTGAGAGCTATGGAATTGGGCTCCGATAAATGGATCCCAGCCATCCACCAGGTACTGGTGGATAATACGCAGCTATTTAAAGGTGGCTATGAAATCGAGAGGTCATATTATGGGAACATAGAACCTTTGAATCACCTCAAAACCAAAAATCCCACAGGTTGTCAGAGCTTTCAAATGCTGTCCTACAAATCTTTTTATGACGAAGACAATCTGAAAAAACTACTAAAAAAATGGGACGAACGAAAAGGGTGTTCCCTATCATTCAGTTCCAGAGGGAATCCTCCAGCTTATTCATTTCAGTTATTCCCGGACAGTTTAGCTGTTCCTGTTGACGAGTTTATTGGGACTCTTATAAGTGAGTTTAGCAAAAAAATAGAAGGATATAACCAGTTCAACAAAGGAAAGAATCAGCTTCTCAAAGAGATAGCAGTTTTGGAGAAAAAGCTGTACAAAAGAGCAAGAGAACCGTATTCGTTCTGGGAAACCTTCTTCGGGGCGTTTGCCGATTTATTCAGATAGTCGATGAGGAGACGCACATGGATAAAAACGCCATCAAGAAATATGCCGTGTGGGCGCGGCGGGAGCTGATCTCCCGGGTGACCCAGCGGGCAGCACTATATGAGATCACGGAGGAGAAGATTACGGACGCCTCTGCCGACAGCGTCCGAGGCCGGGTGCTGTCTTCTTCTGAGAAGCGGCAGCGGCAGGCGCTGATCGCCCGGATCAAGGCCAAGGACTTCAAGCTGGTGATGGAGGAGATCGCCTATACCTGGTTCAACCGCTTCATCGCCCTGCGCTTCATGGAGGTCAACCAGTACCTCCCCTCCCATGTGCGCGTCTTCACCGATGACGAGGGCGCCTTCCGGCCCCAGATCCTCTCCGAGGCCATCGACCTGGAGCTGGATGGCCTGGACAAGGGCAAGGTCTATGCCCTCAAGACCGCCAATGACGACGATGCGCTCTTCAAGTATCTCATCATCGTCCAGTGCAACGCCCTCTCGGAGATCCTGCCCGGCATGTTCCAGCGGATCGAGGACTATACCGAGCTGCTGTTTCCGGATAACCTCCTGCGCGCGGGCAGCGTGATCGAGCAGATGGTCACCACCATCCCGGAGGAGGACTGGACGGACCAGGTGCAGATCATCGGGTGGCTCTATCAGTACTACAACACCGAGCCGAAGGACCAGGTCTTCGCGGATCTGAAGAAGAACATCAAGATTACGAAGGAGAAGATCCCCGCCGCCACCCAGCTTTTCACGCCGGACTGGATCGTGCGCTATATGGTGGAAAATTCCCTGGGCCGTCTGTGGGTAGAGGGACATCCCGCCGCCAAGGAGAAGTTCCTGCCCGAGCATAAGGAGGACGGCTCCGTCCGCGTGGAAGAGGGCCGGTGGAACTACTATCTGGAGGAGGCGGAGCAGGAGCCGGAGGTGGAGGCCCAGCTTGCGGAGATTCGGAAGGGCTACGCCGCCATGACGCCGGAGCAGCTGCGGGTCATCGACCCCTGCTGCGGCAGCGGGCACATCCTGGTCTATCTCTTCGACGTGCTGGTGCAGATCTATGAGGACTACGGCTATACCGCCCGGGAGGCGGCGTCCTCCATCGTGAAGCATAACCTCTGGGGCCTGGACATCGATGAGCGGGCGGCCCAGCTCAGCTATTTCTCCGTCATGATGAAGGCCCGGCAGTACGACCGGCGCTTCTTCAGCCGGGGCCTGCAGCCCCACGTGATTGCCATTGCGGAGAGCAACAACGCCGACCGGGAAGCCGTGGACTACTTCTGCAAGGGAGACGCCGGGCTGCGCCTTGCCATGGAGACCATCCTGGGCGAGCTGCGCGACGCCAAGGAATACGGCTCCATCCTGACTTGCACCAGGCAGGACTGGGACGCCCTCTATGCCCGCTTTGGCGAGGTCTATGACGAGATCTCCATGCAGCGGGAGGATGCCCTCGCCCTGCTGCCTCTCGTCCGCACCGCCGAGGCTCTGTCCCAGCAGTACGACGTGGTAGTGACGAACCCGCCGTATATGGGCAGCAGCGGCATGAGCGCAAAGCTCAGTGACTATGTGAAAAAGAACTACCCCGACAGCAAGAGCGATCTGTTTGCGGTCTTCATCGAGCGCTGCGGACAGATGGCCAAGCAGAATGGCTATCAGGCCATGATCACACAGCACGCCTGGATGTTCCTCTCCAGTTTTGAAAAGCTGCGGGCAAAACTGCAAGTTGTGGATACCGTCAACATGGCGCACCTCGGTGCAAGAGCCTTTGAGGAGATCGGCGGCGAGGTAGTACAGACCACCAGCTTTGTTCTACGTCGGAGCCGTTCAAAAGATTATGCAGGAACTTATTGCCGTCTTATAGAGCCGACCACTCAGCAGGGAAAAGAAGACATGTTCCTTGCGGGCGAAAGCCGACATACAGCAAAACAGGACAACTTCTCCAAAATCCCCGGCTCCCCGGTGGCGTATTGGGTGAGTAAGACGGTTACTGATATTTTCAAATCAAGTACAGTATCAGATGTATTTCGTGTTGGACACGGAATGCTCACGGGACATGATGAAGGGCACATTTTCTTTTGGTACGGCCCTTTTTCAGAAGGTCCGTTGCCATCTTCTTTGTCAGTTCCTTCTTGCGTCTCGTCCAGAAGTGGTCATTCTTCCAGAGGACAAAACCACAGGACCGATCCGAACACGCAAAGTTCTTCTTGCCCTCATAAACCGGCTGGCCGCAGCGAGGGCAGGTACCGATCACTTCCTTCTCCGGGGCAAACAGCTTTTTGCCATCCTCGGAAATGCAGGAATAGGTGGACACGATCTCTTGAACCATCGTGCGGATACCATCCATGAAGGTATCCGGGTCAGCGCCGCCCTTTGCGATTTCCGTCAATTTTTGTTCCCATTCCGCCGTCAGCATGGGAGAGGTCAGCGGCTCCGGCAGGACTGTGACAAGGTTGATACCGGCTTTTGTGGGGATCAGGCTCTTGCCCTTGCGCTCCACAAATCCGGCTGCTACCAGCTTTTCGATGATAGCCGCCCTAGTCGCAGGCGTGCCAAGCCCTTTCCGCTCCGCCTCATCGGGAATATCATCCTTGCCTGCGTTCTCCATAGCGGACAGGAGGGTATCTTCTGTGTAGGGCTTCGGCGGCTGGGTGAAATGCTCGGTGACAGCAACCTCTGCGCCGTCAAAAGTCTGCCCTTCGGTGAAGCCCGGGAGCGTGCCGCCGTCTCCGTCCGCAGATTTTTCCTTCAGGAAAGCGCGGAAAATGCGGTCGATCTCCCGCCAGCCTTCGGAGAGGTTTCGCTTGCCCTTTGCGGTAAAGGAATGGCCGCAGCAGTCAAAGGTGGCCGTGACCGCCTCATACACATACGGCTCCGCCGACGCACACAGCAGATTGCAGCAGACCAGCAGGAACAAACTGCGCTCGCCCAGGGGCAGAGCTTTGATATCCACTTTTTCAATCTCCATCGTGGGGATAATGGCGTGGTGATCGGATACATCCTTTTCGGAGATCATGGCCTCCACCAGCGGGAAGAAGTTGCCGCAGCCATCAAAAGGCGGCAGCTTTGCTGCCAGATGGATCACACAGGAGACCGTTTCTGCCATGTCGGAAGTCAGATATCGGCTGTCCGTGCGGGGATAGGTCAGCAGCTTCTTTTCATAGAGGCTCTGGGCGTAGTCAAGGGTCTGCTTCGCTGTGTATCCGAACAGGCGGTTTGCCTCCCGCTGCAAGGTGGTGAGATCATAGAGCTTCGGAGGCTGTTCCTTCTTCTGCTCCTTTGTGACGGAAGTACAGGTGGCGACCGCACCCTTGCACGCCGCCGCTGCCTGTTCCGCCTCCGCCGGATCGGTGAATTTCTCCGACACCGCTTCGGCTCCGTCCAGCACCAAGCGCAGCAAATGATATTTTTCCTTGTGAAACAGCGTGATCTTCGCGTCACGCTCCGCCAGCATTGCCAGTGTGGGTGTCTGAACACGGCCCACATTCAAGGTGCGGTGATAGAGAACGGAGAAAAGACGAGTGGCGTTGATCCCCACCAGCCAATCCGCTTTCTGGCGGCAGAGGGCAGATTGATACAGGGCTTCATAATCGGTGCCGGGGCGCAGATCAGAAAAACCCTCCCGGATAGCGCTGTCCTCCATCGAGGAAATCCAGAGACGGAGGACCGGCTTGCGGCATCCGGTCATTTCATACACCAGACGGAAGATCAGTTCACCTTCACGCCCGGCGTCGCAGGCGTTGACGATCTCCGTTACGTCCTCCCGCGCCATGAGGCGCTTCACATTGTCCAAAGCCGCCTCCTTGCCGGGGATGGGGGCGTAGCGGAAGGGCTCCGGCAGGATGGGTAGTTCCTCATAGCGCCATTTTTTGAAGCGTTCGTCATAGCCGCCCGCGTCCAGCGGGGATACCAGGTGCCCCACGCACCAGGACACGATCAGGCCGCTGCCCTCATAAAAGCCATCGGCCCTGGATGAAGCACCCAGGGCCGACGCGATGGATTTTGCCACGCTCGGTTTTTCTGCGATAATCAGTTTCATATGTCACTTTCCTTTTAGTTGCCGCATTCGGCATTTTGTGTTATAATAATATTAAATCAAACGAAAGGTGGGGGTTATATGCAATTTCTTAAACAATGTAAAACGTGTGAGTTTAATTTCTCCGGAATATGTGCAGGTCACGGCAACACTTATAAGTACGGCGATACAATAACAGACGATTCCCTCTCTTGCGATGATTGGGGCGCTAATTTGAACTACTTCACAGAGATAACCACTTGCGCTCCTTGGTATATTAGAGAACAGTATCAGGACCACAGAATCGACTATCCTACATTTGTAGAGTTACTTGACGCTGATAGTGCTGGAAAAGCTATTAAGGTTAACATTTTTGATGCGATTAAAAGAATATATGGATTAAGCCTCGTGGATTTGGCTGTAATACTAAATGTCTCTTTTGGAGTAATGTACCGTGCTCGAAGTGTAGGGACGCCTGCGAAACGACTAAAGAACTTTTCACAAACACTTTGTATTCCTGCTGAATTTTTTTCTGAGATTACCACGCATGATTTTCCCAAAATTGAGCAGTGCAAAATTGAATTTGAAAAGCAGACTGATGTTAATACGGCCTTAAAAGTTTGCCCGGAATGGAAAACTGAACTTGCTCGTCAAGTAGCGAACACTATTCGTTGCCCAATACATATTGCGAAGGAAATTGCTCGTGTAGACAAATTGAATTGGCAAAAAGGTATGGATGATGAATTAAGCCCCAGCGAAAAGATGTTGATAGATTGTGTCTCCAAGACTGCTTCTAAAGCAAAGCAAACTTTGATGGCTGTTGAATATTCTATAGACATCGCCTCTATGCCACATTTTTACGCAAGATATCTCGACAACAAATGAACCGAGCAACCTGCCGTACACTTCTTGAACGACAGGTTGCTTTTTGTCGTATATCTTTTATCCAATCATTTTACTTCTGCCTCAAAGTCAGCCACATCTTCGGTCAGATATTCTTCATCCTCAAAATCGTAATCGTCGGGATCGGCGCTGACCTTTACACCCTGCTTCGGCTTGATGAACTTCACATAGGCAAAGGCTCCGCCGCCTGCCAGCACCAGCAGCAGGACAACGACCAGCAGACCGCCGCTGCTCTTTTTCTCCAGCTGCTCCGGTTCAGGCTCCGGCTCTGCCGCGGCCTCCTTGCCGATGCACTCAGAGAGATTGTTTTTGCAGACAGGGCAATTTGTGTTCACTGCACCAGCCACGCACTTTTCCTTGCAGTTGCAGACGGCGGGCGTTTCCGTTGCGGGCGCATCGTCGCCCATGAGTGTCAAAAGGTCAGCTTCATCCACCTGGTTCAGAAAATGCACGGTTTCCTCGCCCCCGTCGTCACGGTCAATAATGAGATAGAACACATTGCCGTTCTTCGTTTCCACCGTGATAAACTGCTTGCCGCTCCGGGTGCTGCTGCCGATATCGTCGATCAGCGACAGATTCCCGTCCGGCGTCAGAGCGGTGCCTCCGCTGCCGCCCATAAGCTGCTCAAACAGCTCGCTCAATTTATCGGAATCAATAGAGAAGGAAAAATTACTGTCATTTTCGCCGCCTATATCGCTGAGCGTCATATAGCCGGAATAGACGTAGCCGATTTTTTCAGGCAGCCGAACCATATACCAGTCGCCGTCTGTTCCGATGACCTCTACCACTGTTCCGTTCGGAAGCTGCGTGAAAGCGTAGTTATCCAGCCCGGCTCCCGTGCGGACATTCAGCTTGCCTCCATTCGTGGTGACGGTGCCGGTCTTGCCGGATTTCTCCGCGCCGCCCAGCATAGAGCCAAACAGCGCGGAAAGCAGTTCGGAGACATCGTCCCCGGTAATATCCGCGCTGTCAGTTGGTTCCGTCTGTGCTTCGGAGGTAGGGGCTGCATCCTCGCTGCTTGCAAAAGCGACCGTAGAAAAGGCCGTCATGCAGAGCATAACGGCCAACAGCACCGCAAACGTGCGGATCATGTGCTTATTCTTCATCATCAGCGCCCTCCATCATGTCGGGATCAGCGGCGGCCTCCTTTTCCATCATTCCTTCCGGCAGGGAGATCATGCCGCTGGCGTAGGCACGCAGGAAGGCGGTCAGCTCCTTGTTGTCCATGTGGACAGCCTTCACCATGCGGACAATTTCCAGATTTTCTTCCTCCGCAAGCTGTGCCTCCAGCGCACGAAGGCGCTTCTGCTGCTCCGTGATTTTCTCCCGGACCTTCTCAATGTCACGACGGATCTTCTCAGTAGTTGCCATAGATCAATTTACCTCCATATCATTTGTTAGTTGTACGGCGGTCTGCCGTAGGCGTAAAAGTGCTGCTTCCAGTAGCTCGTATTGAGCCTTGCGTACTGGATCGGGTCGCCGCAATGCAGAAACATGGGGTTGCCCGCTTCATCCAGTCCCACATAAAAGCCGACGTGGGAGATGCCCGCGGTATCATAGGTCCCAACGAAAAACACCAGGTCGCCCGGCTGCGGATCGGATACCCGCGTGGAAATGTTGTAGAGCCCCTGCGCACCCAGCCGCCCGGTATTGCAAAGGCCGCTGTTGGTCAGAACATAGCTGACAAAGCCGCTGCAATCAAAGGAGGTGGACGGACTGCTGCCGCCCCAGACGTAGGGATATCCCAAGTATTTTTCCGCCTCCGTAATAAGCGCCGCAAAGCGTTCATCAGACAGGTATTCCGCAGGGATTTCATAGTCCTCTGGCGGGTTCGTGATGTACTTGTCCACATACCCGGATGACGGGAACAGATCGGAGCGGTTCCCCAGCGTGGACATATACACGGCGTACATGGAGAGCGTTTCGGTATCCATGATGTAAACGGGAACATGGCTCAGATCGAAGTTTTCAAGCTCCACGGTGCAGATATACCATGTGTATGGGACTTCTACCTCATACTCATTGCCCTCACTGTCCGTTCTGGTCTCCGTGCGATAGCGGGTTTCCGTGGTGACCGTCTCGGTAAGGATATATTGCTTGTCGAACAGCATTTGAAGATCGTCCTGTACCTGGTCAATGGTGAACTGACCCTCATGGAGCGCCGACAGAATGGACAGCAGCACATAGGGATCGTGCTTGATCTCGTCCAGATCGAAATGGTACTCGTCATAATCGTGGGTCTGCTCGTAGGCGTCCAGATACTCCCGCAATTCATCCTCCATCGCACAGTAGGCGGCCTCTGCCGCCAGCAGGTCAGAATCCTCAGAGAGATAGGAGGACGCGACAATGTTGGACACGCCTCCGCCGAAGATGGAGGAACAGGATTGCAGCAGTCCCAGCAGCATGACTAGCAGCAGGCCGATCCCGCCCACAAGCAGAAATGCTCTTTTGTGTTTGGAAACAAACTCTCCGGCCTTCTTCGCCGCATCCGCGCTTTTCGTTGCACCCTTCGATGCTGCCTGCGCCGCTGCCGCCGCGTCCCCGGCACGATGCGCCGCCCGGTATGCTGCGGCATACTGCTTTTGCAGCTTCTTTTTCTGCCACATCCGGGAGATGGGATTGCTGGCTGCAAGCTGCGGATTCTCCCGCAAAGCCTTTTGGTACAGCGCCTCCGCGTTGGCCTGAACCGCCGCCTGCTCCGCGTGGGATACCTCCCGCCAGGGTTTCAGCTTGCGGTCCGCCTGCCAGTTGTGGAGCTTGCGGTTTCCGTAGCGGACAGCCTTTTCCATGCCGCGCTCTGCCAAATGTCCCGCCTCCACACCGACATTTTCCTGTTCTACCTCATGCACCTTTGCATGGGCGGCGTGGCCGATCTCCTGTAACGGCCGCGCCAGCGGATTCACCGGCTGATGGAAAGAGGGCTGCTTTTCGGGAACAGCGGCCCGTGCCGCGTCCAGCTTATCCGCCGCCTTGTCGGATTTGCGGATCACCTTTTGCAGCTCCGGCGCGGCGCGTTCCTCGCTTGAGAACTGCAAACGGGAGGATGGACGGTCGTTTGCCGCTACACCCTCCCGGTAGAACCTGCGCCGTTTCCGACGCTTTTTCTTTTCGCTTTTATGGATACGCCGGTCATCCAGCCGTTCCGCCGCGCTGTGAACAAACGCCGCGGAATCGCCGGAGGGAGAATAGTCCTGCTCCGGCGCACGGTCGGATACCCGGCTTGCCTCGCCCGTGACCATGTTGACAGAGATGGCTCCGTCGCGGGTCATCTTCCGCGTTTCCTTTTCAGCGGCTTTCCATTCCTTCATGCTTCACCGCCTGCCTTTCCGTAGGGGCAAATGCTCACGCACTTGCCCGTCTCGATCATGGAGATATATTTGAAAATGGGATATGCCTGGGGTGGGCAGACCGCGTTGCCCAGGGTTTTCAGCCGGAGGGCGCGGTCTGCGGTGTTTTCGGTGATACGGGGGACTCCTTCCGGCTCGGTGGCCCAGAGGATACGTCCGTCCATTTCCGGGGGAAGCCCATGAGCCATTCCACCCAGTCCGGATTCAGCGCCGCCGTCTCGGATACTGGCCGCTCCTTCCGGATCACCTGCGCCGACAGGTTGGCAGACGGGGCGCTGTTCCGAAACGCCGCCGGTTTCAGCGTAGAGCGGTAGCCCTCCGACGCTGCCGGGGTCAGATAGAACACCGCTGCCGACAGGCTCAAGCTCCAGATTGCGCCGCTCTTGTTTACCTTGCGGAATATTCCGTTGCCGGAGAGGTACACATCCAGGTTGGCCGCGTCCCTGCAGGTGTTCTTGTCGGAGGCAAGGGGCGTGGGAAACATCAGCCGCGACGATAAAAGTTCGCTGGCGCTCATGCCATGCGCCGACGCCGCAAGCCGGAAATACGAATGGGAGAACAGCGTACCCCGCTTTTGCCAGGTCAAAGATCGTTTTGTCGAGCCCCATATTGATGAAGCCAGCAACATTTTCCCCAAGCACCCAACGGGGCCGCAGTTCGGTAATAACGCGGCACATTTCCGGCCACAGGTAGCGTTCATCCGCAAAGCCCCTTCGCTGCCCTGCGGTAGAGAAGGGCTGGCAGGGAAAGCCGCCAGAGAGGACGGTAACGGTTTCAAGTCCTGTTTTTTCAAAAAACGCCTCCTTCGTAAAAGTCGTGATATCCCGGAATCTCGGCACCTTCGGCCAGTGCTTTTCCAGAACGGAATAGGGGTAGTCCGCCCACTCGCATTGACAGACCGTTTCAAAGCCTGCAGCCTCCGCCGCCAGGTCCAGCCCGCCGATGCCGGAAAACAGGCTCACATGGGTCAGTTGGTTTGCTATTTTGCGTTCACCTCCTAATTTTGGGCATAGAAAAACCTCGCTTCGGTTGAAGCGAGGTTTTTCTATGCTATTTACAAGATATATCCAAGTCTTCGCTCCTGAGAAACGATTCCAGACTCTGCCCCATTTAATAGTATGCGATTTATATTGCGTAAGTCTCTATTGTGAACTGTTCGGAATAGTACATCATCGATGCCAGCGTTTGACCTTTTTCCTAAAAAAATCAAATACCTTGGTGTTAACGGAAAGTAAATGCCATTATGGTTGGTTGCCTCTACCAGCAATTTGTGATACACAACAGGGTTGTCTGATGTAATAAATGTTCCTTCGTTTTTGTTCGCAACTCTATACACTACTATGCCAAGGTTGGACAGGGCTGTGCTTAAGAATGTGTCCACAAACCCGTTTTCGCTATATAGCCCTCGGTAAATCTCGGTTAGCCAACAACCACGCATAAAAATATCCGCCATAGTAGCATCACCACATGAGGAAAAGGCTGGTGCTAAAATATCATCCTTTAACCAAGAAAAAATTCCCAACAAATCAAATGATGGATTCCTGCACATCATCAGCGCTAACATATTTAGCATATCTACAATGGTTTGTGTCTTTTGCAGATGCAATTCAATTTGCCCAGTGCCGTCAACATCAGGAAATGATGACAAAAACCGTTTAAGGATATCGCCCCACTGTGCTTCAACATACGAACTAAATCTATCTTCAAGGCAATAGCTTCGGATCCCCCTAATCTCATTGATAATGCTCTTTTTGGATGCAGTCGTACCATCCAGATGATAAAAGTCCCAGCTTTCTAAGTACGGCAAATATCTAAAAATAGCATTTCGGTTTGTGAGCAAATTGCCTTTATAGTATGCTTTCGCCCTTCGTTGCGACAAAATAGTTTTTATTTTCTCAGCAAACTCAATTCGTATTTCACGACAACTTTGAAGAATGAAATCATAACGGAAATCAACAGTATAGGTGTGATTTGAAGATAGTATGCTTTCCTTATTACGACCATCACCGAGAGACAGGTCTGCTTTATCGTAATAATATACTCCCGTAAATGCTTTCTGCGGCTCTTTTTTGGAATATACCGTAGTTTCCCACGATTTAATATATACGCGGGGAACATAATGCTGATTTTTAGTTGCCATTTGACCACCTCCTCAAAAGAGTATATCATTTTTTGCACAGAAAACATAGCTAGGAATGAAACTACCTACCAGACAACTATGCTTCTACCATTGCCCCGACCAGGCTGTGATGCAAAATCTACATGGGTCAGCTCAGTCATAGTCGTCCTCGCAGGAATGATCTTCGCAGTGGGCGCAGCCGATGCCGTCCTCCGCCGCTTCCTCTGGGTCATAGGGCGTCAGATGCGCGCGCCGCAGCGTTGCCTCCAGAATGCCATAGCAGGTGACGACCTGATCCTCCGCAAAGCCCCACCTGCGGTACATTCTTCGGATGCTCGGATTCTCGCCGGAGAGATTCTTTTGCAGCCGCGCAAGCTGCCGCTCCGTTTTTACATCCAGAACGCGATTGTGGAGGAAGCCATACTGCGCCAGCAGGTCAAAGAGATCGCCCACCAGCATACGGAAGGCGCTGCCGGAAATGATGTAGGCGGGATCATTGCTGGCTGCGGCATGCTGCTTTTCCCTGATTTTTGCGTCATGCTCTTTCAGCACGGCGGTCAGCGGCGTGAGCTCTGCCGCTTTCAACTCGGAGAGATCGGCCCGGTCGCCAAACACCAGATAACGGCCGGGAATGAGCCAGTCGTCAAACTTTTCCTCCGCGATCTCGCCATAATGTTTTGCCGTCTCGACCAGATTCGCCATGTCCTCCGCGTCCTTCACCTTTCCGGCGAGAAACGCGAGCTGATGCAGCAGGCCGTAAAGATGTACCTCGTCACGGATATGCTTTTCATAGGTTTCGCTGTCGATCACATATTTCATATCTTGTCCCATCCTTTCCTTATCCGCTTTCCCCATCGTGGGTGACCTCGCTGGGCTTGGTCGTAAGCAGCTTATACAGCTCCGTATCCTTCGGGAACTCGTCCCGGAAGGGCAGGATCACGTTCTGGAAGAACAGAAGGCCGCTGCCGGGGTCCGCGTTGGTCACATAGGCAAGCTGCTCGGTGGAGATGTTCAGCCGCTCCGTCATCAGCTTGCGGTCGCCTGCGGAGAGGTTCAGCAGGTAGATGAAATCGCTGTTTTCCAGAATGTTTTCGATCTCCGGCGAGGAAAGCAGGTCCTTCGGGTTCTGTGTCGCCCCAGTCGGGACGCCGCCCCACTTTCTGAAACGCTTCCAGACCTCAGCGCTGTATGCTGCCGTCTGTTCCTCCTTCAAGAGCAGATGAAATTCGTCCACGAAATACCAGGTGGCCCGTCCAATGGAGCGGTTCACCGTGACGGTGTTCCACACCGCATCTTGGACAATGAGCATCCCCGGCTTTTTCAGATTCTTGCCGAGGCCCTTGATATCGAAGCAGACAAGGCGGTTTCGGATATCCACGGTGGTGCGGTGGTTGAAGAAGTTGAGAGAGCCGTTTACATACAGGTCAAGTGCTTGCGCCACACGCTCTGCCTCCGGGATGCCCTGCGCCATGAGCGCGTCCAGCAGATCACCCAGCACAGGCATATTCTCCGGCCGCGGGTCTGCGAAGTACGGCTGATAGATCATCTGCACGGCACGGTCAATGACGGTTTTCTCGATAGCCTCCAGCCCTGTCTTGCTGCCCATGATAAGCTCACAGAAGGACAGCACGAAATCACTTTTCAGTGCCAGCGGGTTTTCTTCCTCGCTGTAATTGAGGTTGATATCCAGCGGATTCACATAGTCGCGGCTGTTGGGCGAGAGACGGATCACCTGACCGCCCAGCCGGTTCACCAGCGGGGAATATTCATCCTCCGGGTCACAGATGATGACATTATCTTTTGTGGTCAGCATCACATAGGTGATCTCCCGCTTGCAGCTCATGGATTTGCCGCTGCCCGGCGTGCCGAATACAAGGCCGTTGGGACAACGGGACTGCTTGCGGTCCAGCAGGATCATGTTGTTGGAGAGAGCGTTGAGGCCGTAATACATGGCGCCCCCGCCCATGAAAAGCTCCTGGGTGACGAAGGGGATAAATACCGCCAGCGCCGATGTGGTGAGGCTCCGTTCGATCTTGATACGGTTGAGGCCCAGCGGCAGCGAGGACATAAGCCCGTCCTCCTGCTGGAAGTCCAGCCGGGTTAGGATACAGTTATGGGTCTGGGCGACGCTGGCCGACTGCGAAACGGCGATCTCCAGCTTTTGCTTCGTGGGCGCCAGATGCAGCATGAGGAAGGTCATATTGAACATTCTCTCGTTGCGGCTCTGCAAATCCTGCAAAAGGTTTTTTGCCGCACCGCCGTAGGTGGAGAGGTCGGACGGGAGAATATCCAGATCGTAGCCGCTGCGGGCAGCCTTCTTCTGCTCTTGAATCTTCATGGCGTCCAGATCGGTGATCTTGCGCTTGACCATCTTGATCGCCTCGTTCTGGTTGATGCCGCGGATGTGCATGGTGACGAGAAGGTTTCCCTCCACATCCATGAAATCCGTGAGGATACGGTCTTGAATCTCCGGGGCTAATATCTGCAAGAAGGACACCGCACCGTACATTTCACCTATGCGGAAACGCCGCGTCTCGCCAAACTCGAAGGAGGACGGTGAGATGAAGTCCTTGACGGACAGGCCGCTTGCCGAGAGCCAGTCCCATTCAAAGGCAAACTGTCCGCCCTCCGGATGGAGAAGGCCATGCAGCAGCGCCAGCCGCTCCTTGCCGTCCAGCACCCTTGCGCCTGCACCCATGACCTTGAAGCGGTTCAGGGTGTCTGCCTCGATCCGGGAAAACCTTGCCCGCGCCGCCGGAAGATTTTCCGCCTCGATGGTCAGCGTGACATACTTGCTTTTCACGAAGCCATTGTTGCCGCGCTCATACTGCATTTGCAGGATGCCGGACGCCTCCACGCGCATATCATCCAGCGCGTCGCCCTGGGCATCCATGCCGAACATGTTTCCGTTCTTGTCCTCATGGCGGCTGCTCAGGGTCATTTGCACGCCGATGGAGGGATCATAGCCGTTATAGAAATCGCAGAGGCGTTCAAAGATATCCCGCTGGTCGTCCGGCCCTGCCAGACGGTAGTTGACGTCCTCATAGGCTATGGTCTTGGAGAAAAGCCGGTCGTCCAGCCTGCACAGGCCGTCCGGGTACAGGTTCCGAAACGGGATGCTGTCCTGCACGGTATGGGGCTTGCCGTCGCCCTTCGCCTGCCGGATGATGGCTTCAATTTGTTTTCGCTCCGCCCGCGTGAGCTTACGCTTTGCGGCGGGCTGCACGTTTTCCGGTTTTTCCGCTTTTTTCAGCAATCGCCTGTACCTCCTTTTCCAGTTTTGCCTGCCGCACCAGGGCGGAATAGGCGTTGTTGGTCTGATAGATGCGCCGCTTCGGACGGATGAACTTGCATTGGATCAGGTGCCCCAGGATCACTTCCAGCGTTTGTCCGTTTTTTTCATAGAGGGCAAACAGGAAGAACGGGAGCATGACAAGGATCATGCACAGCGCCGCCGAGGTCGTACCCATGCTGCCCTTGCTCAAAAAGAAAAGCGGCACTCCCACAAGCGCCGCCGATCCGAAACACACAAGCTGCCGCTTCGTCAGGCCGAACAGCATCTTGCTTTTGATTTTTGTCAGGTCCTTCGGGACCGTTACGTATGCCAAAATTGATACCTCCTTTAATGCGCTCCAAACAGGCTTTTTGCAAGGCTGCCGGTTTTGAACAGCGTGTAGCACAGCAGCACCGTGTAGCCCATGCACTCCCAGATCGCCACGGTAATATCATCCCCCACGGCGATATTCTGTACCAGCACCGCATAGATGCCGACGCAGACCATAATAAGAAATGCCTGAAAGCCCAGCGCCAGCAGGGACTTCAAGTAGTTCTGCCCCGTATGACCCCATTCCCGGTTGACCATCGTGGCAAACGGGATTGGCCCCACGGATACGGTCAAATACACCTCGATCATTCTTCCGTAGATCACAAGGAAAATGGCAATGGTGAGGATATGCGAACAGAGGCCCACAAAGACGCTCTGAAACCACAGGCCCAGCAAAGAACCGATGCTCCAGTCCGCCAGCGTTGTTTCCAGATCACCCACGACGCCGGAAATGTCGATCCCAGCATCGGAGATGATGACGCCTGCGCTCTGATCGACCACGCTCTGTGCCACGTCGAACACCGCCATGACGATATTCCAGGTGTTCGTGACGATCAGCACCGCGCAGAAGGTCTTGAATATCCACTTCCAGAAAAGCCAGGTGTCAAAATCATGGAGATTATTTTTCTCGATGATCAACTGGATCAGCTCATAGCACATGACGAAGGTGAGGATAATGCCTGCAATGGGGACAATGACCATTTCGGACAGGCTGCGGATCATGTTGAAGATACCACCGTTCCAGCCGGAGGGCGTCATGCCGACCTCGCCTGCGATCTCGGCCACCTTCGTATTCACGGTATCAAAGGTCCCGGAAAGGTTTGAGATGATGCCGTCGATCAGCACCTCTTTGAACCATTCCTGGATCGTGTCGATTATCACGGGAGATCACCTCCTTAGAGGCGGCTCCCGCCGTGAAACGGGAGCCGCCTCTGAGATTTTGATAGGGCTCAGCCCAGCAGACCGGACAGCAGGGGGATCAGGGTCACGCCGATCAGCGCCACACCGCCGCCCGCGACGAGCTGCTTGACACCCTGGCTTTTTGCTTATGTGTGATAAAGAAGCAATAGAAGTGCAAAAAATTTTGCCGTTCCTATCCGACACTTGGCCATTGTGTCGGATAGGTCGGGCGGTTAT
>CACXAQ010000006.1 GCA_902765595.1 Oscillospiraceae bacterium
AAAATCTTATTGAAGCTTTCTTAGCTCTCAAAAGAATTTTTAACGACTTTTCGTCGTTTTAAAGAACCCTTCTCTGGTGCTTATTTAGCATAAGCTTTTCTTCACATTGTTCAATTTTCAAGGTACACTCGCTGCCCGCCCTCTCGGCGTCAGCCCGATTATAATAGCACAGGCCGGAACCGTTGTCAAGAAAAATTTTTCGTTTTTTCAAACTTTTTTTATTTTTCTTTTTGGCGTTTGCAGGCCGCCCTCACAGGCGCTTGGCTAATATAGCACCCTTTTCGCCCTTTGTCAACAACTTTTTTGCTTTTTTTGCAGGAATTTTCTACCTACTACATATAGTTTGTGTTTGTGGGAAAGACTACAAGTTATGGATAAAATGGGTGAAAAACAAATCGCGCTCCAGGCCCTGGAGGACGCCTTCTCCGGCTGCGGAGATTTTACGCTGCGGCGGGCCGCCTTCGGTCTCAACGATGCTTTGGAGCTGCCGGTGTGCTGGCTGGACGGCACCGTTTCCGGCAGCGCTGTGAGCCTGGAGATCCTGCGGCCGCTGACGGAGCTGCTGCGGGCGGCGAAGGTCGCCGACGAGGGGGAAGCCCTGCGCCGGATCGAGGCCGGGATGGTCTATCGCTGCGGCGTGACTCGCCGGGAGACGCTGAAGGACGCGGCGGAGGACCTCTGCCGGGGCTGCTGTGTGATCCTGTTTGAGGGTCAGGGTATCGCGCTGAGCTTCGAGATCCGCAGCGAGCAGCGGCGGAGTGTGGCGGAGCCCACCCTGGAAAAGTCCCTGAAGGGCGGCAAGGATTCCTTTACGGAGACCCTGCGGGTGAACACCGCCCTGGTGCGCCAGCGGCTTGCAACGCCGGAGCTGAAGCTGGCGGAGAGCACCGTGGGCCGGCGCAGCCGCACCACCGTGGCGCTGCTTTATATGGAAGGCATCGCGTCCCCGGATCTGGTCCGGGAGACGGCGCGGCGGCTGGACGCCATGGATCTGGACGCGCTGCTGGCCGTAGGGCCCCTGGAGGAGGCCCTGGCGGACGCGCCTCTGTCCCCCTTCCCCCAGCTGCTGCACACCGAGCGGCCGGACCGCTTCGCCATGCATCTGGCGGACGGCCGGGTGGGGCTGCTGATCGACGGGCTTCCGGTGGGTCTGGTGCTGCCCTGCACACTGGCGGAGTTCATGAAGGTCACCGGCGACAGCAGCATGCATTTTCTGGTTGCCAGCGCCCTGAGCGCCCTGCGGTGGCTGGCGCTGCTGGTGGGGGCCTATCTCCCGGCGCTCTATACGGCGGTGGCCATGTACCACCAGGAGATGATCCCCACGCGGCTGCTGCTGTCCATCATCGAGGCGGAGCAGGACGTGCCCTTTTCCTCGGCGCTGGAGGTGCTGGGGATGCTGGCGGCCTTCAGTCTGCTGCAGGAGGCGGGCCTCCGGATGCCGAACCCCATCGGCGATACCGTGTCCATCATCGGCGCGCTGATCGTGGGCCAGGCGGCGGTGGAAGCCAAGGTGGTCTCGCCCATCGCCATCATTGTGGTGGCGGCGTCCGGCATCGCCTGCTATACGCTGCCCAGCCAGGATCTGGGCTTCGCCGTGCGGCTGAGCCGGCTGGCGCTGTTTTTGGGTGCGGCGTTTGCGGGGCTCTACGGCGTGGGGCTGGTGAGCTGTCTGCTGCTGCTGCACCTGGCGGATCTGGACAGCTTCGGCGTGGATTACACCGCGCCGTTGTCCTCCGGGCGGCCCGGCGGCGCGGCGCGGCTGCTGCTGCGGCTGCCCCGCTTTTGGGACAAATGGCGGGACCCGCTGCTGCGGCCCCTGGATCGAAGGAGGCAGAAATGAAAAAGACCCTGCTGTTTCTGTTTTTGCTGCTGCTGGCGCCGCTGCTGATCGGCTGCGGCGCCCTCTACGCCCAGCGGCGGGAGGTGGAGCAGCTGCAGGTGATGGAGACCCTGGGCCTGGACCCGGCCCCCGGGGGCGTGGTGCTGAGCCTGGCAAGCTCCTCCGGCGTGGGAGAGGGGAAGGCCCTGTGCTACAGCGCGGCGGGCGCCTCGTGCTCCGACGCCATGGACCGGCTGCGCAGCCGCTCTCTGGAGGAGCTGCTCTTCTGCGGGCATCTGCAGCATATTCTCATCGGCGAGGAGGCCGCCCGGCAGGGACTGGACGGCTTCCTGGCCTTTGTGTGCCGCTCCTCCGACCTGAGGCTGGATATGCCCATGTACCTGGTGCTGGATACAAGCGCGGAGGACACGATGCGCACCACCGGCGCCGGAGAAAAGAACATTGCCGACGCCCTGACCGCCATGGAGGAGGACCGGGACAAGGATTCCCGTCTTTCCACCGCGGGCACGGTCCTGCGGGACCTGGAACGGCAGGGAAGCAGCCTGGTACGGACCCTGCGCGTACAGGACGCGGCGGAGGAGGACCCGGAAGGGGCCAGAACCGTAGTCCCGGAAGGCTTTGGGGTGCTGGTCGACGGGAAACTGACGGCCACGATCTCCCCGGAGGACGCGTTGGCCGTCCAGCTGTTGACCGGCGCCCTCAGCCCCTATCCCCTGGTGGTCTACGACGATGAGGGCCGGGCCGTGACCCTGGAGCTGCAGGAGGGCAGCGCCCGGCTGCGGCCGGTCTGGGGTGAGGACGGGGCCCTGTCCGGGCTGGACGCAGCCGTGGAGGTCCGGGCGGTGGTGCTGGAGATCGACGGCTTTGAACAGGTGGCGGATGAGCAGGTCCTGGGAGATCTGAACGCCCGGATGGAGACGGAGATCTCCCGGCGGCTGGGGAACGTGCTGCGGCTGTCCCGGCGGCTGGAGGCGGATTTTCTGGGGCTGGGCCGGCAGCTGGAGCAGCAGGCGCCCAAGCGCTGCCGCGGGCTGGATCAGGAGCTTGGCCCCCTGCTGCCCGCGCTGAGTCTGAGCGTCTCCGTCCGGGGCGAGATCAGCCACAGCCACGATATTACCTGAGCGAGGCGAGATGATGAATCACAGCGATTCCTTCCCCCAGCGGCAGCTGCGCAGCCTGTGTACCGCAGCGCTGCTGTCCCCCATCCTTCGGCTGATCCCCGGCTCCGCCGCGCCCCTTGCCGGGCGGGCGGCCTGGGCAGGCCCGCTGGCAGCGCTGCCGCTGCTGCTTGCCTACGGCTGGCTGCTGGGCCGGGTCCGGCGCGATATGCTCCCCGGCGAGGCTTTGCCGGAGCTGTGCCTGCGGGCGCTGGGAAAGCCCCTGGGCAGGCTGATACTGCTGGGTCTTTCCGCCTGGCTGCTGCTTTACGGGGGCTTCGTGCTGCGCTCCGGGGCCGAACGCTTTCTGGTGACGGTCTATCCCCGGGCGACGGCCCCCTTTTTCGTGGTCAGCATGGGCCTGCTGGGTCTGCTCGCGGCCCTGGGGCCGCTGCAAAGCCTGCTGCGGGCGGCCCGGATGGCGGTACCGGTGCTGCTGGGCGTGCTGCTGCTGATCCTGCTGGCCGCCCTGGGCAGTCTGGACAAGACGGAGCTGCTGCCCCTGACGATGTCCGACGCGGGCGCCCTGCTCCGGGGCGCCTTTCCCGCACTGGACCTCCTGACCTTCGGCCTGGCGGCCTTCTGCTTTTTCCGCCCCGGCGGGGAGGAAGCGCCCGGGCTCTTTGGCCGGACAGCGCTGTGGATCGGGGAGATGGCGCTGCTCCTCACGGCGGTGGGCGCGGCGGTGCAGGGTCGCTTCGGCGCGGCCCTCAGCGCAAGGCTTTCGGCGCCCTTCTTCGCCCTGGTGCGGAATCTGGTGTTTTTCCGCAGTCTGGAGCGGATGGAGGCGCTGGTGGTGGGCCTCTGGATCGTGCCGGACTATCTGCTGACGGGATTGGTGCTCCACGGGGCCCAGCGCTGCCTGCGCCAGGCCGTGGGGCTGCCCCCCAAACCCGGGGAGCGGCGGCTGGAGCTCTCCGGCGGTCGCTGGCTCATCGGACTCTGCGGGGCGATCGTCATCTGTCTCGGCCTGCTGCTGGGGCCGGATCCGGCCTCCCTGCAGCTCTGGTCCCGCGCGATCATCCCCTTGCTGAACCTGTTCGCGGCAGCCCTGATCCCGGCGATCTGGCTCATCGGCAGGCTGCAAAAAAAGCTGTGATTGCAACAATCACAGCTTTTTTGCTATTCACAGGATGAACTTGTGTTTACTTTTCCGAAGTGTCGGATGGCAGATAGGCAGCCAGGTCCGGGGCGGTAAAGCCCTCGGCGTAGACCACCTGCTGACTCTCGATCTTCCCGTCCATCAGGGCGCTGAAGCGCTCGCTGGCCGCCATGACGCGGGCGGTGGAATTGCTGTAGCCGCCGGTAAAGATCTCATCCTCCGCGTGCAGGGGGCGGCGCAGGATGATGTGATACCCGAACTGGGACTCCACCGGATCGGAGACCTGGTTCTCCTCCAGGGCCTGGGTGCCGTCATAGAATTCCTGGACCATCACGCCGGGGCCGAACACATAGCCCTTTTCCACCGTACCGGGGTCCTCGTTATACTGCTCCTGCAGCTCCAGGAAGCGGGCGATCCGCTCCTCCACGTCCTCGATGGCCTGCAGCTCTTCCGCGATCTGCCGGGCCAGGGCGCTCTTCTCCGCCTTGGCGCTCTCGTCCAGGTCGGTGGTGGAGATCAGGATGTGATTGGCGGAGAGAATGCCGTTCTTTTCCATCCAGTCCAGCACTTCCTGCTCATCCAGCAACTCCCCGTCCTTGCCGCACACTTCCCGCATGCAGGCGTCCAGGAGGTACGAGTAGCTGTTGATGCGCCAGTAGAGCTCCGGCGACACATGGAGGCTGTCCAGGAACTCGTAGAGCTGCTCCTCGGTCCCCTCCTCGCCAAAGCGGGCGGTGATCAGGTCCCGGTGATTCTGCTGCATCTCGGCCTGCTCTTCCTCGGTGAGCTGGACGTTCAAATCCTTGGCCAGGGCCTCAACCCCCAGGATCTGGCGCATGGTATTCTCGACCTCAGTGCCCACCAGCTCGGCATAGGTGTGGCCTTCCTCGTCGGCGGGGCTGTTCCAGCCAAGGGCATAGCCATAGGCCTGGTACATCTGGAACTGCTGCTCCAGCTGGGCCACATGGCTCTGATAGAAATAGAAATAATCCCGCCAGGGGATCTCCTCCCCGTCGATGGTCATGACGATCTCGTCCGGATCGTGCAGGGCGTAGAGCGCCTCCAGATCCAGGGACTGGGTCTCTTCCGCGCCCGTGGGCGCCGCGTCCTCGACAGGCTCCGTGTCCGCGGTCTCCGCCGCGTCCTCAACGGGCTCCGCCGCATCCGCCGGAGTCTCGACCTCGGCAGCAGGCGCCGCCGGGGCCTTGCCGACGGTGCAGGCCACCACTGTCACGCCTGCCAGGCACAGGATGGCCAGCAGGATGATCAATTTTTTCATAGCTGTTTCCTTCTTTCTCGTGGATTCTTCTGCATCAGAATGATTTTCGCATTGTGAAAACACTATAGCACCGGCAGGCGCCGATCACAAGGGACAATTTATGAATTTTCGGCGCCGCCCGCCCAGTCGGCCGCGAACCGCCGTGCCTCTTCGATGACCCGGCCCTTGGCCTTGATCTTCAGGCTCAGGCAGGGCTTGGAGCCCGCCTCCACCCGGAGCCGGCCCTTGTATTCGGGGCGGGCGTAGAGGGCGGAGACCTTCTCCATGTCGAAATCCTTTACCGTAAAGCGCAGACAGCCCTGCTTCTGGGCGATGTCCGTGATGCCAGCCTTGCCCGCCTCGCCCCGCAGCAGCGCCACATGGATCAGGGCGTTGACCCCCGGCGGCGGATCGCCGAAGCGGTCGATCAGCTCGTCGGTCAGGTCGTCGGCCTCCTCCTCGCTGCGGATGGCGGCGATGCGCCGGTACAGGTCCATGCGCTGCTCCGAGGAGGGAACGTAGCGCTCGGGGATGTTGGCGGCCACCGCCAGGTCCGCCGAGCACTCGGCCCGCTTGGGCACCTCGATGCCTCGGGCCTCCAGCACGGCCTCGCTCAGCAGCTTCATGTACATATCGTAGCCCACGTCGATCATGTGGCCCGACTGCTCGGCCCCCAGGAGATTGCCCGCGCCCCGGATCTCCAGGTCGCGCATGGCGATCTTGAAGCCGGAGCCGAAGGCGGCAAAATCCCGGATGGCGGAGAGGCGCTTTTCCGCGATCTCGGTGAGGACCTTGTCCCGCCGGAAGGTCAGATAGGCGCTGGCCCTGCGGGTGGAGCGGCCCACCCGGCCCCGGATCTGGTGGAGCTGGGCCAGGCCCAGCTTATCCGCGTCCTCGATGATGAGGGTGTTGACGTTGGGGATGTCGATGCCGGTCTCGATGATGGTGGTGCAGACCAGCACCTGGACCTGGCCGCTGGCCACGCTCTCCATCACGTTTGCCAGCATGGTTTTGTCCATCTGCCCGTGGGCAACCGCCACGGTCACGTCCTCTTCCAGGAGCTGGCGCAGCCGGACGGCGGTGCGGTCGATGTCCTCGATGCGGTTGTGCAGGTAATAGACCTGCCCGCCCCGCTGCAGCTCCCGGCGGATGGCGTCGGCCAGCACGTTCCAGTCGTGCTCCATCACGAAGGTCTGCACCGGCAGCCGATCCTCCGGCGGCTCCTCGATGGTGGACATGTCCCGGATGCCGGACATGGCCATGTTCAGCGTCCGGGGGATGGGGGTGGCCGAGAGGGTCAGCACGTCCACACCCCGGGAGAGCTCCTTGATGTGCTCCTTGTGGGTCACGCCGAAGCGCTGCTCCTCGTCCACCACCAGCAGCCCCAGGTCCTTGAACTTCACGTCCTTGGACAGGAGCCTGTGGGTACCGATGACCAGGTCGCAGCGGCCGGAGGCCAGATCCTGCAGGACCTTGGCGGACTGGCCGCCGGTCTTGAAGCGGCTGAGCACCGCGATGTTCACCGGGAAGCCGAAGAATCGCTGCAGCGCCGTCTGATAATGCTGCTGGGCCAGCACCGTGGTGGGCACCAGGATGGCGGCCTGCTTGCCGTCCAGCACGCACTTCATCACCGCCCGCAGGGCCACCTCCGTCTTGCCGAAGCCCACATCGCCGCAGAGCAGCCGGTCCATGGGTACGGAGGACTCCATGTCCGCCTTGATCTCCGCCGTGCAGCGGAGCTGATCGTCCGTCTCCGTGTAGCCGAAGTTTTCCTCAAACTCCGTCTGCCACTCGCTGTCCGGCGAAAAGGCATAGCCCGGGAGCCGCTGCCGCTCGGCGTAGAGGGCGATGAGCTTTTTGGCCATGTCCTTGGCCGCGCTCTTGGCCCGGGAGCGGGTCTTGGCCCACTCGGCCCCGCCCATTTTGGAGAGCCGCACGGGCTTCTCCTCGCCGCCGCCGGTGTACTTGGTCACCAGGTCCAGCTGGGTGGCCGGGACGTAGAGACAGTCGGTGCCGGCGTAGGCGATCTTCACATAGTCCTTTTCAAAGCCGTCCACCTGCATCTTGACGATGCCGGCAAAGCGGCCGATGCCGTGGTTTTCATGCACCACGAAGTCGCCCACGGAGAGATCCGCATAGCTCTCGATCCGCTGGCGGGTGGAGGGCAGCTTCTTTTTGGCTGCCTGCTTTTTGTTCCGGCTGCGGAGGAGCTGGGCGTCGGTCAGGACCGCCAGCTTGATATTGGGGTATTCCAGCCCCGCGGAGAGGGCGCCGATGCCGATGCGGCACTCCCCGTTCCGGGGAAGCTGCTTCAGCTCCGGGTCGATAAGCGCGGGGATGTCGTGATCCTTGAAAAATTCCTGCAGCACTTTGGCCCGGCGCTCGTCCCCGGCCAGGACCACCACCCGGTAGTCCTGCTTCCGGTAGGCCTTTACGTCATCGGCCGCGGCCTGGGCGCTGCCGGCATAGGTGGGCAGCTGCTTGGCCGGGATGCTGGTGAGGGTCTTGGGCGGCAGGGGGGTACGGCCTACGGTAAAGGCGTCGGTCATGTACAGGGGATAGTCCTGCAGGCGCCTCACCAGCGCGTCCCAGCCGAGGGCAAAGGCCTCGGCGCCAAGGGCCACCTGGCCCCGCTTCTGCAGCTCCCGCAGGTCCTCCTGCAGCTGCTTCTGGTAGTCCCGGGCACGCTCGGCGCAGCGGGCGGGCTGGTCCATAACCAGAAGGGCCTCCGCCGGGAGATAATCCATGCCGCTGGCCTCGGGGTAGACCAGGGGGAGGTAGCGGTCCGCGTCGGAGAGGACCACCCCGCCCCGCAGCCGTTCCGCGTCGGCCCGCAGGGTGGCCGCCAGGGTGGCGGCGTTCTCACTGCTGCGCTTGCGGGCAAAACGCTCCGCATAGCGCTCGATCTCCCCTGCCAGTGCCTCCACGCCCCCGACGGTGAGCCCCGGCAGGGTCTCGGCGGCGGGCAGGATCACGCAGCGGCGGATGGGCTCGCTGCGGCGCTGGGAGGCCACGTCAAAGTGGCCCATGGAGTCGATCTCATCCCCCCAGAACTCGATGCGCACCGGCTCCGCGTCCGCGGGGGAGAAAAAGTCCAGGATGCCGCCCCGGCGGGCGAACTGGCCCGGGCCCTCCACCTGCTCGGCCCGGCTGTAGCCGCAGCGGAGCAGCGCGTCCTCCACGTCCTCGATGGCGTAGCTGCCCCCGTCTTCCAGGGCGAAGGCGGCCTTTTCCAGGGTCTCCGGCGGGAGGGTCCGCTGCATAAGGCCCGAGACGGAGGCGGTGAGTACCGGGGTGCTCCCCGTCTGCAGGGCGTAGAGCGCGGCGATACGCTTTTGCTCCGCCTGGCGGGAGGCGGCCTCCGCCGGGTAAAAGGTGAAGTCCCGCATCCCCAGGGTGGCGACCTCGGCGCCCAGCATGGCCCGCAGGTCGTTTGCCATGTTTTCTGCCGCGGTGTCGTCCGGGCAGAGGACCACCAGGGGAAGCCCGGTTTCCAGGCGCAGCGCCGCGGCCAAATTGGCCCGGTGCACCGCCGAAAGGCCGGAAACGAGCGCAGGAAGCCCTCCGCTCTCCAACAGGGAGGGGAGGGCGGCGGCTTCCTTGTTTGCAAAGATTTGCTTGATGAGCAGTTCCATAACGGCGGTATTATAGCAGAAATGCGGCGCGGAAGCAACGGGAATCTGCGGCCCGGACTGCGCAAAAAGCGCCCGCGCCTTCCCCCTGAGGGGAGGGATTATTTCCTCAAGGGTCGGAGTTCGGGCGAAAAGCAGCAGGGGCGGCTGCTCGCCGCCCCTGGATCGATTGTGATTCTGTTTCTCAGCGCCGCACGGGATGATCCTCCGCGTCCTCCTTCGGGCCGCCGACGAGGTTGCCGTTCTGATCCACGCCGTAGCTATGGCGCAGGCCCTGCTCGTCGTACCAGAAGTAGCTGTTTCCGCTGGGCAAACCTTCCCGCCCGTCACGATAGTGATAAATAATGGCAGTCAGACGGTTCTGTTCGTCGTAGTGATAATCGTAATACATGCCCCGGGTCTCATCGTTCAAGTCGTTGGAGGAATAGCGAATGAGTAGTGCTTGCTCATTATAGGTATAGGTTTCGCGTTTGTCAAAGCCGCCGTTCCGGGCGCTTTCTCCGTGAATCTCAATATAGTCCGGCTTCCCATCCGGGCGGTAGTAGTAGGTTCTGGTCTCGCTCTCGTCGAAATCGTTGTCCTCTCGATGAAAATCGTGATCGTAACGGATCAGATGTGCCTCGGCGTCAAAGACGTATACAAACCGGTGACGATTCTTGAGTTGGAGGGTGCCGCCAGTTCCCTCCACTACCTCTTCGATGGTAGTGGTGCCATCCTCGTTGTGGGTATAGCCCGGGGACGGCAGCGGCACGCCGAAACGCTCAAAGAGGCTCACCGGGCCAAATACACTGAAATCGCTGTCCCAGACGTTGCAGCAGTCGGATCCGTCTCCTGGGGCAAAGGCCAGGGAGCTGCTCCCGTCGGCGTAGTGGAGATACAGCGGAAGGAAGCCGTCCTGCTTCTGTATCCAATCCATCGCAGGCTGCTCCTGCACAAGCAGGTTCTCAAATTCCGGCTTGCTGAGCACCTTTTCCAGCCCCCGCAGGGAATCGGGGTCCGTGAGGACAAAGCTCTGGCCAAGCTGGGGGACGTAGAGTTCCACGCTGGAGAGCTCTGGGAGCTGTTTGGGCAGGATGAGCAGCTCGCCTGTCTCCTCCACGAACTCCATCCCTTTCAGTCGTTTGATCGGCTCCATGGCAATGGTCTTGCTCACTGTATACTGCCCCTTGCCGTCGTTCTCGTCACAGCGGAGGAAGAAGCCGCGGCAGAAGCAGGGCTTCCCTTCAAACTCCGTTGTTTTCCATCCAAGCTCCTGTTTCGGTGTGCCGCTGAAACAAACCCAGCCAAAGGTCACGCAGTCGATCCCCATGAACTCGGAGTCCAGGATCTCGCCGCCGTCCACCCAGCGGTTCACATAGGCCGGCAGTTCCTCGCGGATAAAATGTTCGTAGCCTCCGTCGCAGTCGCAGCTGACCCGCCATTCAAATTGGAAGCGAAAGCTGTCGTCTACGGCGTTGGGCTCGGCCCAGTCATGAGCCGCTGTTTGTGTGGTTTCCGGCGCATCAGGCTGAATACTCGCCGGGGCGGCAGCTTGTACAGGTCTCTCCGCCCGCTCCGGCGCCTGTCCGCAGCCGGTCAGGAGCGTCAGCGCCATGGTCAGCAGAAGCAGTATCGTTATCGTTCGTTTCATCGCTCGTCCCTCCTGTCAAGAAAAGCGCGTCCAGTCGATGCGCTCGGCGGTCTCCTCGATCACGGCGACGTCGTTCCAGCCGAGGCTCACCAGCACGTAGCTCTTCTCCGTCTCGTAAAACAGATACACGCCGCTGATCTTCTCCGGCCCGTCGGTAAAGCAGACGATCTGCTGGCCCTCCTCGGTCTGGTAAATCCAGATCCGCTGATACTCACTGGGGGCCACGTAGTGGATCATGCCGGTATAGAGCGCGTCCTTGGGGATGCAATAGGTCTTGAGGATCTTGCTCTCCGGCTCTCTGTCCCAGACCTCCGCGCCGTTGTCGTAGACCGTGTGTTCGTCCTGTGTGGTCTTGGATGTGGCATAGCGCAATCCGTACTGCTCTGCCAGGCGTGCAAGCTCCGCGTCGATATCCTCGTAGCTCTCCTGGCCGTAGACGCCGGTATAGCTTGACCCGTAGAAGGTGGCGGTAAAGAACTTCTGAAATTCCCGGGCAGCGCTGAACATCGGGCTGTTGTAGAAGTCCTCCAGTCGCTGGGCTGCTTCCCGGTTATCCTCCGCGCCACGAGGCGTGCTGACGATCTGCTCCACGGCATCATTCTTTTCACAGAGGGCGGCGAAGTCGATCCGGTCCGCTGCAAATTCCACCAGGGCGTCCCGATCCTTGAGCCCTGCTCGCTCCAGGCTTGCCTGGCCCGGCAAATTTCTAAGCTGCAGCGCTACGAAGGTCTCCCCGTCGGCGGAGAGATACCAGAGCTCCATCCGATTGGGAAAGCTCACAATGTTGACCGTCTGTCCCATGGCGGTCTCGTAAGCCCGCTCGCTATAGTCCTGCAGTCGGGTGACGCCGCCGTAGGGATACAGCGCTCCGGTGGAAAACCGGCTCAGCACATAGTCGAGGGATAATTGGTTCATATTCAGAAATCCCTCTGCCTTAAAGGAGCCGTCAGCGAACACGTAGCCGCCGGTGAACGCAACTTTCCCTTCTGTCAGGAAGGGCTGGATGCCTGTGAGAGCCGTCAGGCGCTCCATGCTGTCTGCGGTCACGCTCTCGGAATAGAGTTCCAGGTCGTAGGTCTCCGCGATTTCATAGAGCTTGTCCGCCGCTTCCGGCGTCAAGGCCCAATACAGCTGGCAGGTCTTGCGCTTTTGGTCGTTCCCCTGCAGGAAAGAGAGACTATAGTCCCCCGGGTCGTTTCGATGCTCGTCCTGCCAAATCCACCATTCGCCGGTGCCCTCATAGGTTTTGGTTCCCTTGAGGCCGTTGGGCACCACAACGACCTTTTCCGTCCCCTCCACGGGGAAGATGCGCTCCCTTAGCCCCAGCAGGCCCATGGCATAGGCTGTAACGCCCATGAGCGCCGCGATCACCGCCGCGATCAGCACCGTGCGCCAGAGCTTTTTCCCGGCGCGGCGTTTTTTCCGCCCGCTCAGGCCAAGGGCGGCATCCGCCTCCAGGACGTATCGGTCCGGTATCCGGCCCAGGTTATCAAACAGATACAGGCTGCCGTTCATCCAGTTCTCCCTCCTTTTCCAATTCCTTCAGCAGACGTTTCCGAGCCCGGTAGAGCGCCGTTTTTACCGCAGCGGGCTTCATGCGCAGCCGCTCCGCGATCTCCTCCACACTGAGCACGTAGAAGTAGCGCCCGGTGAAGATCACCCGCTCCCGCTCCGGAAGGCTCTCCAGAAAGCGGTCAATGCAGCGGCAAAGCTCCCGGGCCTCCACGGTCCGCTCCAGATCGAAGCTCCCGGGCAGGCATTCAGAGAGTTCCTCCAGCGCCAGGGCCATCATCCCGCCACCCCGCTTGAGACTGCTCCGCCTGCACAGCCGGGTCACGGCGATGTTCCGGGTGAGCTTGCCCAGAAAGGCTTTGAGGCTGTTGGGTCGGGCGGGCGGTATAGCGTTCCAGGCGGCAAGCCAGGTGTCGTTGACGCTCTCCTCTGCATCCTCCGCGCTGCGCAGCAGGTTGTAGGCCACGGTGTGACAGTAGGGTCCGTAGACCCGCTGGGTCTCCGGGATAGCCTCCTCTGACCGCTGCCAGTACAGATTGACGATGTCTTGGTCTTTCACGTTCTCGACCTCCTTACACCCCCAAAGTCGCAAAAAACGGAAAAAGCGTTTCAAAAAATCCCAACGATCTCGTTGGGATTTTAGAACACATTTATAATATACCGCTTTGCGGCGGCAAGGTCCGGGAGGATCGCCTCGGCCAGCCGCTCCATCTCCCCGTCCGGGGGAAGCAGATCCGGCACCATGACGGGGCGCATCCCCGCCGCGGCTGCGGCCCGGACGCCGTTGAAGCTGTCCTCGATCACAAAGCAGCGCGCCGGCTCCGTTTTCAGCAGCGATGCCGCGGTGAGAAAGATCTCCGGATCGGGCTTGGAGCGCTTCACCTGGTCGCCGCCCACCACCGCGTCAAAATATTCCAGCAGCCCCGCCTCGTCCAGCTCCTGCCGGACAACGCTGCTGTCGGTGGAGGAAGCCAGGGCCAGGGGGACGCCCCGGGCCTTGAAAGACGCCAGGGTCTCCCGCGCGCCGGGCTTCACCGGCAGGCGGCCGCCGCCGTAGCGGGCCTGGAAGCGCGCCCGGCAGAGCCGGTCAAAGGCGCTGAAGTCCTGTTCGGGATAGGCCTGGAGAAAGATACCCCGGGTCCGGTCCTTGTTGGTGCCGATGCAGCGGCGAAAAACCGCCTCGATCTCCCTCAGCCCCAGCTCCGCCGCCAGCTCCTGCCAGACGGCCAGCACCGCCCGCTCGGAATCAAAGATCACGCCGTCCATATCAAAGAGGACGGCAAAGCCCTCATTCATGGCGGCGGATGTCCACCATCCTGTCCAGCCTGACGGGGCCCAGGACCCGGGAGTAGAAGTCCCGGATCATCCGGTGGGCCACCGGCGCGATCTCCGCCGTGCCTTGGATGGGCTTGGCCATCAGGGTGACCTCCGCGCCGCCCAGGCGGTAGTCGCTGGGGACCTCCTCATAGCCGAAGCGGGAGAAGAACTTCCGGAGCTTGCGCAGGGTGTCCTGATCGTCCGGGTCGAAGACCGTCAGCTCCGCCAGGATGCCCTGCCGCTGGGCGTAGTACTTGTTGATGAGGCGCATGGCCTGCACACCCACGCCCTTGCCCCGGTACCAGGGCAGGATGCCGAAATACTTGAGCAGCACATAGCCGTAGACCCCCCGGCAGAAGCACAGGGCATAGCCCAGCTCCAGCTTGCTCTCCTCTTCATAGACGATGAGCAGCTCCATATCGCCCTTGGTGATGGCCATGTGGATGGAGAGCTTGGGCAGCAGCTCCTTCTCGTCGAAATCCACTTCAAACATGCTGTAAAAGCGCTCCAGATCCCGGTGGCCGCCTTTTCGTATCTGCAGCATGGTCCTATCCCTCCAGATTCTGGGCCTTGCACAGCGCCGCGTAGGCGCCGTCCTTCGCCATCAGCTCCTGATGGCTGCCCTGTTCGATGATATGTTCTCCCTCCACCACGGCGATACAGTCGGCATGCTTGACGGTGGAGAGCCGGTGGGCGATGATGATGGTGGTTCGGCCCACGCTCAGCTCGTCCAGGGACTTCTGGATCCGCTGCTCGGTGACCGTGTCCAGGGCCGAGGTGGCCTCGTCCAGGATCAGCACCTTGGGGTTTTTCAGAAAGACCCGGGCGATGGAAAGCCGCTGCTTCTGCCCGCCGGAGAGCATCACGCCCCGCTCGCCGATGTAGCTGTCGTAGCCGTCGGGCATGGCCAGAATCTCCTGGTGGATCTCCGCGCGCTTGGCCGCCTCCACGATCTCCTCGTCGGTGGCGTCGGGCCGGCCGTAGCGGATGTTCTCCCGGATGGTGCCGGCGAACATGAACACGTCCTGCTGCAGGATGCCGATGTTCCGCCGGAGGCTGTGCTGGGTGACGGTGCGGATGTCGGTTCCGTCCACGGTGATGCTGCCGCCGCACACGTCGTAAAAGCGGGGGATCAGCTGGCACATGGTGGTCTTGCCGCCGCCGGAGGGGCCCACCACCGCCAGACACTCGCCCGGCTCGATGTGCAGGTCGATATGGCTCAGCACCGGCACGCCGTTATCATAGTGGAAGCTCACGTCGTTCAGGTCGATCTGGCCGCGGATCTCGCCCAGTTCCTTTGCGTCCGGCGCGTCCCGGATTTCCGGCTCGGTGCGCATGATCTCCAGGAAGCGGGCCAGGCCCGCGCTGCCCTGCATGTACTGCTCGGCAAACATCACAAGCTTCCGCAGGGGCGTCACAAAGGTGGAGACGTAGAGGGTGAAGGTGACCAGGTCCACATAGTCCATCTTCCCGCGCATGATGAGAAAGCCGCCCACGGTGATGACCAGCACCTGCATGACGCCGGTGGTGAACTCCATCCCGCTCATGTACAGGCCCATGCTCTTGTAATACTCCACCTTGGCGCCTTTGAAGACGTCATTGGCCGAGTCGAATTTTTCGATCTCCCGGTCCTCGTTGGCAAAGGCCTTGGCGGTGCGCACGCCGGAGATGCTGCTCTCGATGGCGGCGGTGATCTCGGCGGTCTTGCGCTTGACTTCGATATTGGCCCGCTTCATGCGGAAGCGCTGGCTCAGGGTGAACCACAATGTCAGCGGCAGCACGATGGCCAGCACCAGCGCCAGCTGCCAGCGGAGTGCGAACATGATCACCAGGGCGCCCACGATGGTGAGCGAGCAGATGACGATGTTCTCCGGCCCGTGGTGGGCCAGCTCCGTCACCTCGAAGAGGTCGCTGACCACCCGGCTCAGCAGCACGCCCGTGCGGTTCTTGTCAAAGAAGCTGCAGGACAGGTCCTGCATGTGGGTGAAGAGGTCCCGGCGCATATCCGCCTCGGTGAGTACGCCCATCTTGTGCCCCAGCACGGTGATAATATAGTAGAGCACCGACTTGAGCAGATAGGCCCCGATCATGATGCCCATGACCACAAAGAAGGCGTTAAAGAGCTTCTGGGGCAGCAGGCGGTTCATGGACATGCGGGACACATAGGGAAACACCAGGTCGATGACCGCTACCGTCAGGGCGCAGACCATGTCGATGGTGAAGAGCTTTTTGTGCCCGGCAATGTAGCGGATAAAGATCTTCAGAGGCTTGTCGTTGTAGTTGATCGGTCTCATACGAACTGCTCTCTTTCCGCGACGGCAAGTCGGTCGCAGCGATTGTTGAATTCGTTCTCCGCGTGGCCCTTAACCCAGTGATAGTGCATCTCATGCTGAGAGCACAGGTCCAGCAGCATGGTCCAGAGGTCCGGGTTCAGGGCCGGTTTCTTGTCGGATTTGACCCAGCCCTTTTTTCGCCATCCCCAGGCCCAGCCCTTTTCCAGGGCGTCGATCACGTACTTGGAGTCGGAATAGAGCTCCACCACACAGCTCTCCCGGAGGGCAAGCAGCCCCTGGATCACGGCGGTGAGCTCCATGCGGTTGTTGGTGGTCTGCGCTTCGCCGCCGGAGAGCTCCCGCTCGTGGCCGTTGTAGCGCAGGATGGCCCCCCAACCCCCGGGTCCGGGATTGCCGCTGCAGGCGCCGTCGGTATAAAGTTCTACGGTTTTCTTTGTCATGCAGTATTTGCTCCCTGTGTGGTTTACACCTGTCTTCTCCCGGCGGCGCCTGCGTTCCATGTCCGGCGGTTGCCGCGCAAGCGGCGAGCCGGACGGTTTTAAATCCTCGAGCCTGCGAAGCAGGCTTCGCCGTCGGGATATAGTTCTACGGTTTTCATTCAATCAGTCTTCCTTTTTGGCTCCCCTGTGCAAGGGGAGCTGTCAGCCCTAAGGCTGACTGAGGGGTTGTTATTCTGCCGTTGTTTGACGATCATGTCAATGTAGCTGCAGACGCTTTCAAAATGATTCATTACCTCGTTATTGGGGATCCGAAGCACTTCCAGATCGTATCTGTTCAGAAAAGCACTTCTCTCTGCGTCTTTTTTCTGTCCTTTTCCAAAAAGCGCCGGGAGCCGTCAAGCTCGATAACCAGCTTGGCGGCGGCGCAATAAAAATCCGCTATGTACTTTCCCAACACCTTCTGTCGGTAAAATCGGATGGGATATTGACGGAGGAAGTCATACCAAAGGTGCCTTTCTTCCTTGGTCATTTCCCTTCTCAGTTTTCTAGCCATGGGAACAAGATCGCTGTTCTTTTTTCTTTCCACGGCAGACAACCCCTCCGCCCCAGTGTACGTACTGGGGCGCCTCCCCTTGCACAGGGGAGGCTTTCGCGGCGGTCAGGTCTCTTCGTCCCGCCGGCTCAGATACTGGTTTCGCAGCTTCCGGTATTCCTTGTCGTCGATCATGCCGGAGCGCTGCCATTCCTCCAGACGCTCCAGCCGCTGCTGCAGCGCGCGGACCCGGACGTCGGCTGCCGCCTCGTGGTCGTAGTTCATATTGACCTCCGGCGCGGGGTATTTTGTCGGATCGGTCTCTTCCCCGCGCTTGCGGCGGAGAAGCACGTCGATCAGGAGGGCCAGCAGCCCCAGCGCACAGAGACTCATGACCAGGATACCCCGCCAGAGGAGCACTTGTTCAGAAAAACAGGTGAGCGCCAATGTGCCTGCCAGAACAAACGACAAGGCAAACACGATCGCTCCATTTCGAAACGCCCTGTCCTCGTACAGACGTTTGCTCCAGTACCAAAAGTTTAATTCTTCTTCGTAGTGCTCCTGCGGACTTTTTGGATCGAAAACCGTTGCCTTCCTGTTATCAAAATTGGGATGTACGGGCGGCTTCATTTCCGGTCCGGCGGCATACCAGCAGACAATAAACATCAGCGTCACAAACAGGGCGCTGCGGAGCCCGGGCGTGCTCCCCACTAAAAATTCAGCGATAATTCCGAAGATGCCCAACAGGACGGGAAAGGGAAACATTTTATTCTTCATGCAGCCCCTCCTTCCAGCAGGGATCGTTCCGTTCTCCGAATTTGGATCAGATCCCCCGCTCGTAGCGGTCCCGCATCACCCGGTATTCGTTCCGGTCGATAAGGCCGATCTTGAGCCAGTCGTCCAACTGGGCAAGGCGCCGGGCCTTATCCCGCTGGAAATGGTCCTCCCCGGTCTGCTCGCAGACGATGCAGGGGGCATCCGGCGCGGAGAAATCCCGGTGTGCGGAGTGGGCGACGCCGGGCGTCTGCCGCTTCATGGCCGGGGCAGGCCGGTTCATCTGGACGCTGGGCGTCTGCCGCGGAGCCGCTGCGGGCCGGGAGGCGGACTGGGCCTGCTTCCCGCTCTTTCCCGCCTTTTTGACTGCATTGATCAGCTTGGGGATCAGCCATGCAATGATGACCAAAACGATTACGCCTTCCATGCTATCTCCTCCTCAGCTTGATTATGGATCCGGTTCAAGGCTCGCTCTGCTCCGTCTCGCTCTCGGGTTCGGTCTCTGCGGTCTCTTCAGATTCCTCACTCTCCCGCTCGGTCTTCTCGATGGAGATGACCCGGCTGCCCTCGGCTAGGCGCATGACGCGCACGCCCTGGGTAGAGCGGCCCAGCAGGGAGATGTTGTCCACCGCCATGCGGATGATGGTGCCGTCGTCGGAGATGACCAGCAGGTCCTCTCCGGGATTGACCATCTTTACATCGGCCACAGGGCCGGTCTTGTCGGTGACATTGTAGTTGCGCAGGCCGATGCCGCCCCGGCCGTGGACGCTGTATTCCTCCACCGGGGTCCGCTTGCCATAGCCCTTCTCGGTGATGGAGAGCAGCGCCTCGCCGCCGTAGGTGCTGCCGGCACCCACCACATAGTCGCCTTCGCGCAGGCGGATGCCCCGCACGCCCACGGCGGTGCGGCCCATGGGACGCACGTCGTTTTCATCGAAGCAGACCGCCATGCCGTCATGGGTGGCGATGAGGATGTTCTCGTCGCCCATGGTGGGCAGCACGGAGATGAGCTCGTCCCCCTCGTCCAGGGTCAGGGCCCGGATGCCGTTGGCGCGGATGTTCCGCAGGGCGGCCTGGCTCATGCGCTTGACGGTGCCGTTGCGGGTGACGAAGAACAGGTACTGGTCCTCTTCCAGGCCCCGGCCCCGGATCATGGCGCTGACCTTCTCGCCGCTCTCGATCTGGATGATGTTGATGATATTGCTGCCCCGGGCGCTGCGTCCGGCCTCGGGGATGTGATAGCCCTTCTTAATAAATACGCGGCCCTTGCTTGTAAAGAACAGGATATTGTCGTGGGTGGAGGCGGTGAACACGGTGTCCACATAGTCCTCCTCCTTTGTGGCCATGGCGCGGATGCCCTTGCCGCCCCGGCCCTGGGCCCGGTACTCGCTGACGGGCAGGCGCTTGATGTAGCCGCCGTGGGTGAGGGTGAAGACACACTGCTCCTCCTCGATCAGATCCTCCACGTCGATCTCGTCCTCCACGTCCTGGATCTCGGTGCGGCGTCCGTCGCCGTACTTGTCCCGGAGCTGGATCAGCTCGTCCTTCAAAACGCCCTTGATCTTCTCGGGGTCGGCCAGCAGGTCCTTGTAATAGGCGATCTTGACCTCCAGCTCCTGGTACTCCTGCTGCAGTTTCTCCCGGTTCAGCCCCTGCAGGGCGATCAGGCGCATGTCGCAGATGGCCTGGGCCTGCACGTCGGAGAGGGAGAAGCGCTCCATCAGGTTCTGCTTGGCGTTGTCATAGCTGTTGCGGATGATGCGGATGACCTCGTCGATATTGTCCTGGGCGATCAGCAGACCCTCCAGCAGATGGGCCCGCTCCTCCGCCTTGCGGAGATCAAAGCGGGTGCGGCGGACGATCACGTCCTCCTGGAAGGTCAGATACTCGTCCAGGATGTGCCGCAGAGACAGGATCTTGGGCTGGGTCTGGTTGTTCACCAGGGCCAGCATGTTGATGGAAAAGCTGCTCTGGAGCTGAGTCTGGGCAAAGAGCCGGTTCAGCACCACCTGAGGGTTGGCGTCCCGCTTGAGCTCGATGACGATGCGCATGCCGTTGCGGTCCGTCTCGTCCCGCAGGTCGGAGATGCCCTCCAGCCGCTTTTCCCGCACCTGGTCGGCGATGTTGCGGATGAGCTGGCGCTTGTTGACCTGATAGGGCAGCTCCGTCACGATGATGCGGGTGCGGTTCTGGCCGTGCTCCTCAAACTCGGTGCGGGCCCGGACGACCACCTTGCCCCGGCCGGTGGCATAGGCCTGGCGGATGCCGGCCCGGCCCATGATGATGCCCCGGGTGGGGAAGTCCGGCCCGGTGATGTGCTGCATCAGGTCGGAGAGGGTAGCTTCGGGATTGTCCAGCACGCAGACGCAGGCGTTGATGACCTCGGTGAGATTGTGGGGCGGGATGTTGGTGGCCATGCCCACGGCGATGCCGCTGGACCCGTTCACCAGCAGGTTCGGGAAGCGGGAGGGGAGCACTCTCGGCTCCTTCCGGCTCTCGTCAAAGTTGGGGTCCCAGTCCACCGTCTCCTTGTCGATATCCCGCAGCATCTCGTTGGAGATCTTGGAGAGCCGCGCCTCGGTGTATCGGTAGGCGGCCGGGGGGTCGCCGTCCACGGAGCCGAAGTTGCCGTGGCCGTCCACCAGCATGTAGCGCATGGAGAAGTCCTGGGCCAGACGCACCATGGCGTCGTACACGGAGGCGTCGCCGTGGGGGTGGTAGTGACCCAGCACGTCGCCCACGCAGGTGGCGGACTTCTTGAAGGGCTTGTCGCTGGTCAGGTTGCCCTCGTACATGGTATAGAGGATGCGCCGATGCACCGGCTTCAGGCCGTCGCGCACGTCGGGCAGGGCCCGGCCCACGATGACGGACATGGCGTAGTCGATGTAGCTGGTCTGCATTTCGCTGACAAGCTCCGACTCGGTGATCACCTGATCGGGAAAGGCGATATCCTCCGGTTTGTAGTCTCGTTTATGTGCCATAATTCCAATTTCCTTCCTTATCGGCTCCCCCTGCTGGGGAGTTCAGAGGGGATCACCCCTCTGATTTCGCTGTTCGCAAACAGCGAAAGAAGTTCTATCCGTTTTTTCCGGGGGCGTGTACCTCGGAAAAAACACCGCTCAGCCTGCAAGTGTGCGAGCGTCCCCCGCAAGCGAGTGCGCGCGGCAGGCTGCATTCTCCTTTGCTTTCAAAGGCAGTCGGCCTTTGAAAGCAGTCAGATATCCAGATTCACCACATATTTGGCGTTCTGCTCGATCCAGTCCCGCCGGGGCTCCACCTCTTCGCCCATGAGCACGGTGAAGACCTGGTCGGCCAGGATGGCGTCGTTGAGGGTGATGCGCCGCAAGGAGCGCTTTTCCGGGTCCATGGTGGTCTCCCACAGCTCGTGGGGGTCCATCTCGCCCAGGCCCTTGAAGCGGGAGATGTCGATCTTCACGTTGGGGTTGTCGCCCCGCATCTCGGCGCTGATCTGATCCCGCTGCTCGTCGGAGTAGGCCACCCGCTGGGTCTTTCCCCGCTGGAGCTTGTAGAGCGGCGGCACCGCCGAGTACACATAACCGTTTTCGATGAGCGGGCGCATGTAGCGGAAGAAGAAGGTCAGCAGGAGGGTGCGGATATGGCTGCCGTCCACATCGGCATCGGCCATGATGATGATCTTGTGGTAGCGGAGCTTGTCCATATTGAACTCGTCCCCGATGCCGGCGCCCAGGGCCACGATCAGGGGATAGAGCTTGTCGTTGCCGTAGATCTTGTCCGCCCGGGCCTTCTCTACGTTCAGCATCTTGCCCCACATGGCCAGGATCGCCTGGAAGCGGCTGTCCCGGCCCTGGATGGCGGAGCCGGCGGCGGAGTCGCCCTCCACGATGTAGATCTCGCACAGGGAGGGGTCCCGCTCGTTGCAGTCCTGGAGCTTGTCGGGCATCTGCCCGCTCTCCAGCCCCGTCTTGCGCCGGACGGATTCCCGGGCCTTCCTCGCAGCCTCCCGGGCCCGGTTGGCCATCATGGCCTTTTCCAGAATGGCCTTGGCCACCTGGGGGTGCTCCTCGAAATACACGGAGAGCTGGTCGTTCACCAGGCCGTCCACCAGGGTGCGGATATAGGCGTTGCCCAGCTTCTGCTTGGTCTGACCCTCGAACTGGGCCTCGGGGAGCTTGACGGAGATGACCGCCGCGATACCCTCCCGCACATCCTCGCCGGAGACCTTGTCGTCCCCCTTGATGATGTTGTTTTTCTGTCCGTAGGCGTTGATGACGCGGGTCAGGGCCGTCTTGAAGCCCGTCTCGTGCATGCCGCCCTCGGGGGTGTGGATATCGTTTGCAAAAGATACCAGGGTCTCGTTGAAGCCGTCGTTATACTGCAGGGCGATCTCGGCGATGGCGTCGCCCTTCTGGCCGGAGAGATAGATGACCTCCTCGTGGATGGGGGTCTTGTGCTTGTTGAGGTAGCTCACGAACTCCCGGATGCCGCCCTCGTAGCACATGGTCTCCTTCTGTTCCCGGCCCTCCCGCTGATCCTCCAGGGTAATGGTGAGGCCGCCGTTGAGGAAGGCCTGCTCCCGCATGCGGGTGTGCAGGATCTCATAGTCGTAGACCGTGTCGTCGAACATCTCCGGGTCCGGCTTGAAGCGGACCACGGTGCCGGTCCGGTCCGTCTCGCCCACCACGGTGATGGGCTGGATGATGTCGCCCCGGCTGAATTTCATCTCATGGATCTTGCCGTCCTTATGGACCCGGACCTCCAGCCACTCGGAGAGGGCGTTGACCACGCTGGCGCCCACGCCGTGGAGGCCGCCGGAGACCTTATAGCCCCCGCCGCCGAACTTGCCGCCGGCGTGCAGAACGGTGAAAACCACCTCCAGGGCGCTCTTGCCGGTCTGCTCCTGGGTGTCCACGGGGATGCCGCGGCCGTTGTCGGAGACGCGGATCACGTCGCCCTCTTCAATGGTCACCTCGATATGGGTGCAGAAGCCCGCCAGGGCTTCGTCGATGGAGTTGTCCACGATCTCATACACCAGGTGGTGCAGGCCCGAGGAGGAGGTGGAGCCGATGTACATGCCCGGCCGCTTCCGCACTGCCTCCAGTCCCTCCAGCACCTGGATCTGGGATGCGTCATATTCCTGCGTTACTTTTTCAATGATGTCTGCCATAGTTCCTCCGAAATTCCTTTTCGGTTTATTTTTTATGAATCGCTGAGCTGTCCGCGCTCCTCCGCCCGGCGCAGCAGGGTGGACGAAGCCATCTGGCTCAGATAGACCCGGGTCTGTCCGTCCCTCCTGCACAGCACAAAGGACTTGGGCAGGTCCTCCGCGGCATTGACGACCTGGCCGGCCTTCTCCGCCATGGAGAGAAACTTTCGGGTCAGGTGGGATTGGGAGGTGATGTCCAGGTCAAAGATGCCCAGGATCTCATCGTCCCGCACCAGGGTCCCTTTTCCCAAATGCAGATATTTCAACGGATCTTCCCCTTTTCCACCAACAGCACCTTGCCGCCGGTGCGCCGGGAGATTTCCGCGTCCTCGCAGCAGGTGATGAGGGTCTGGCCCCCGCCGATGCGGTTGAGCACGAACTCCTGCCGCTTCTGGTCCAGCTCCGAGAGCACGTCGTCCAGCAGCAGGATGGGCATTTCTCCGCTCTCCGCCTGCAGGATCTCCCGCTCGGCCAGCTTCAGGGACAAGGCCGCGGTCCTGGTCTGCCCCTGGGAGGCAAAGCTCCTGGCGGAGCGGCCGTTGATTTCGATCTCCAGGTCGTCCTTATGGGCGCCGGTGAGGCACTGTGCGCTTTCCAGCTCCGCCTGCCGGTGCCGCTCCTGATGATCGCAGATGTCGTAGTAGATCTCTTTCGCGGAAGCATAGGGGTCCCGCACGGTGCTGACCGTCTGATACCGGAGGGACAGCTCCTCCCCCTTGCCGGAGAATTCCCGATGGATGGGGGGTGCGGTCTGGTTCAGCCGGGCCGCGTAGGCCGCCCGGTAGCGGATCAGCTGGGCCGAGGCCCGGGCCATCCCGTCGGAAAACTCATCCAGGGTCTCCAGCAGGGAGGGCTTTTCCCGCCAGTCCTTCAGGATCCGGGTCTTATGCTCGTAGAGACGGTTGAATTCCGTCAAAATCTCGGCGTAGCGGGGCCGGATCTGGCTGATGGCGTTATCCATCAGACGCCGCCGCACCGCCGCGCCCTCTTTGATCAGGTTCAGATCATCCGGGCAGAAGAGCACGGTGTTGACCACGGCGGCAAGCTCCCCCGCGGTCTTTTTCACGCCGTTTACCGTGATGCGCTTGGGCTGCCCAACACGGAAGCGGAGATCCACCGTCTGCTGGCGCTCATGGCTCCAGACCTCCGCCAGGATCTCCCCCTCGCTGAAGCCGAAGCCCACCAGCTCCTTATCGAATCGGGTGCGAAAGCTGCGGCCGCAGGAGAGCATGTACACCGCTTCCAACAGATTGGTCTTGCCCTGGGCGTTGGGGCCGCAGATCACGTTGGTGCCGGGAGAAAACTCCGTGGTCTCCCATTCGTAATTGCGAAAGCCGTTCAGGGCGATCTTCTGTACGTTCATGCCTGTTCCACCAGAAGGGTAAAGCGGTCAAATTCCACCGTATCTCCGGGACGGATCTTTTTCCCGCGCATGGTGCACACCTGGCCGTTGACCTTGACCATGCCGTCTGCGATGGCCATCTTGGCCTCGCCGCCGGTCCCGGTCAGGGCGGCAAACTTCAAAAGTGCGTCCAGCTTGATAAAATCGGTATTGATAGCTATTTTTTCCATTGTTTTCGCTCTCAAATCCTATTGTATAAAGAAATCAGTCTCCGGCGCGCAGACGGACCGGCAGGATCATATAGGTGAAGGCGTCGCTGCCGTCGGCGGCGCGGATCACGCAGGGAGAGGAGGCAGTATTCAGGCAGAAGGACAGCTCCTCCACGCCGGAAGCCTTCAGCGCGTCCATCAGATAGCGGTCGTTGAAGCCGATCTCCAGACCGTTGCCGTTTCCCTCGGAGGTACAGACGTCCTCCGCCTTGCCGAAGGGAGTCACGCAGTAGCAGTCGATGCTGCCGTCTCCGAAGGACATGCGCACGGGGCTGCTGTTTTTCTCGCTGATGATGAGGGACACACGGTCGATGACGGACATGATCTCCGCCCGGTCCACCTGGATAACGGTGCGGAACATCTCGGGAATGGAGCGGCGATAGTTGAGAAACTCGCCTTCCAGCCGGCGGGTGATCACCACGGTATCCCCGATGAAGAAGGAAATGTGCTTGGCGCCCACGGTGATCTGCACCGCGTCGTCCGTATCGCCGCAGATCCGCTCAATATCCGAAAGGGCGGAGCCGGGGACCACGAAGCTGCAATTCTCCATCCGGGCGTTCTCCAGCTTCTCGCTGCGCTTGGCCAGGCGGTAGCCGTCCACGGAAACCAGGGTCAGCTCCTCATCCTGCACCTCAAAGAGGGTACCGGTGTAGATGGGGCGCACGTCGTTATCCGCCACGGCGAAGATGGTCTGGTTGATCATGCTGCGCAGGATCTTCTGGGGCAGGGATACGGTATTGAGCACGTCCATCATCGGCATTTCCGGATAGTCCTCCGCGCTGATGCCCATGAAGTTATATTCGCTCTTTCCGCACTTTACCTTGACGCTGTTGTTATCGTCCACGGCAATGGTCACGATCCCGTCGGGCATACGGCGGATCATCTCGCCGAAGAAACGGGCGCCGACCACGATGGAGCCGGCCTGGACCACGTCCGCCTGCAAATTGGTATAGATCCCTTTTTTCAGGTCGTAGCCGGTGATCTTCACGTCGTCCTTGGCTTCGATCAGCAGCCCTTCCAGCGCGGGAATGGGGCTCTTGGACGCCGTCGCGCGGGAGGCAATGGTGCAGGCCGCCTGCAGCAGACTCTTTTCACAGGAAAATTTCATATTCTTTCCTCCTAACATTCATGAGCTATCTATCAGGTATCTTTATATTTTATTTATAATTGTTGTATAGGTCAAAAATTGTGGAAAAGCGGAAAAAACACAGAAGCGGCGCGGGTTTGGGCTGTTTATCCCTTTGTGGAAAAGAAAGGGCTTTTCAAAGGAAACGGAAACGGCTTTTTCCCCTCCACAGAGAGTTTTCCACTTTGCACAGCTTTTTGTGGATAAGCTTTGAGTAATCAGGTATTGGTGGTGATGTTGGACGTGATGTCCCGGATCACTCCGGCCATATTGGGGTCGGATTTCAGCAGCTCTTCCACCTTCCGGATCGAGGAGAGAACAGTGGCGTGGTTGCGGCCGCCGTGCTGCTCGCCGATGGCCTGCAGGGAGAGATTGGTCAGTGTCCGCATCAGGTGCATGGACACCTGCCGGGCCATGACGGTGTTTTTCGAGCGGCTCTGGCCGGTCAGCTCATCCTCTTTGATGTTATAGTATTTGGAGGTCTCCCGGATGATCTTCTCCGGTGTGGGGATATAATCCCCATCCCGGATCACGTCGCCGATGGCGCGCTTGGCGGTTTCAATGGTGATTTCATCTCCCAGCAGCTCCTTATAGGCGGTCAGGCGCTTGATGACGCCCTCCAGCTGGCGGACGTTGGCGGTGATGACGGTGGCGATATAGTTCACCGCTTCGTCGGAAAGGATCAAACCCAATTGGGCCGCCTTGTTGCGGGCGATAGCCATGCGGGTCTCCAGATCGGGGGGCTGGATATCCGCCATCAGGCCCCCTTCAAAGCGGGTGCGCAGACGATCGTCCAAAGTGGCCATTTCCAGCGGGGGACGGTCCGAGGTGATGACGATCTGGTGGCCGGCCTCATAGAGATTGTTGAAGGTGTGAAAAAACTCCTCCTGGGTGGCGCGCTTGCCGGAAATGAACTGAATATCATCCACCAGCAGCAGATCCACATCCCGGTAGCGGGTGTGAAAATCGTCTACGGAGCCGTCCTTGATGGCCTTGACCATCTGGATGGTGAACTCGTCTCCTTTTACATAGACGATCTTGGCGCCGGGCGTATGGGAATGGATATACTGGCCGATGGCCAGCAGCAGATGGGTCTTTCCCAAGCCGGAATTGCCGTAGATAAAGAGAGGGTTGTAGTTCTTTCCCGGCTTCTCCGCCACGGCCAGCGCCGCCGCGTGGGCAAATTCGTTGGATTTTCCCACGATAAAGCGGTCAAAGGTATAGCCCTCCATCTCCGGCAGGTCGTTGTCGGCATCCCTGGGGGAGACATAGTCGTTGATCTCATCTCCGGCCAGGACCGTCAGGTCAAAGTCCGCGGAGAACAGATCCGACAGAGCCGCCTTGATGGTATCCCCAAAGCGGTCGGTGATGATGCTGCGCTTAAAGTCGTTGGACGTGTGGATCACCAGGCGGCAATCTTCCATGTCCACGGGCTTGCAGTCGGAAAACCAGGTATTGATGGCGGTGGGCGTCAACTGACGGGAGAGAATCTTCAATACTTCCTGCCAGATATCGTCAATGGAACTCATGAATTTCACCTCTTCTGAACATACCATTCCTAACTCTACCATTATACCAAAAGATGCGGTTTTTTACAAGAACTAAATATATATAATGTAGGAGAGGGAGAGTCTTTCCGCTTGTTTTTCCTTGACTTTTGCGCTATAGTGAATATAATGAATTTTCAATAAAAACAGTGGAGGTTGTTATGAACACTTATTTGGATATATCCCCGGAAGTGAAGAAGGCACTTGATGAGGGAAAGCCTGTGGTGGCGCTGGAGAGCACCATCATCTCCCACGGCATGCCTTATCCCAAAAATGTGGAGACCGCCCTGCTGGTGGAGCAGACCATCCGGGAAAACGGCGCCGTGCCCGCTACCATCGCCGTCATCGGCGGGAGACTGAAGGCCGGTCTCAGCAGGGAAGAGATCGAATATCTGGGCAAGACCGGCCGCAGCGTGGCCAAGGCCAGCCGCCGGGATCTGCCCGCCCTGGTGGCCCGGAAGGCGGACGGCGCCACCACCGTCGCCACCACCATGATCATCGCCCACATGGCCGGGATCAATATCTTTGCTACCGGCGGCATCGGCGGCGTGCACCGGGGCGCGGAGGTCACCATGGACATCTCCGCAGATCTGGAGGAATTGGCCCAGACGCCCGTTATGGTGGTCTGCGCCGGCGCCAAGAGTATTCTGGACCTGGGGCTGACGCTGGAGTATCTGGAGACCAAGGGCGTGCCCGTGATCGGCTACGGCACCGAGGAGCTGCCCGCCTTCTACACCCGCAGATCCGGCTTCGGCGTGGATTACCGGGTGGATTCTCCCGAGGAACTGGCGGGCTTCTTCCGCGCGCAGCGTGGGCTTGGCTACAAGGGCGGCATGCTGGTGACCAATCCCATCCCCGAGCAGTACGCCATGGAGAAGGAAGTCATCGACGCCGCCATCGAAAAGGCTCTGGCGGAGGCCAAAGAACAGGGCATCCACGGCAAGGAGACCACGCCCTTCCTGCTGGCCAAGGTGGTGGAACTCACCGGCGGCGAGAGCCTGGAGAGCAATATTCAGCTGGTGCTCAATAACGCCCGCCTGGCCGCCCGCACCGCGGCGGAGCTGGCAAAGTAAGCGCAAAGACCAAAAATTGAAGATTTGAAAAAATGAGAAGGACGCTGCTTTTGCAGCGTCCTTCTCACTTAGCATGTCCCGGTTCTGTCATTGCAAACCGGACCGCAGTCTGCTGTGGCAATCCGTTTTCACATAATAGAATTCTATTCCTCCGGCACCGCCGTAGCAAAGTAGATCACATCGCTGATGTTCTTTTCCTTGCCGAACTGCACGGGGTTGATGAGCTCATAGTGGAAGGCTGTGGTAGCGGTTTGACCGCCGTCCAGGGTATAGGCCTTCCAGCAGCCCCGGCGCACCATGGCGTCCGCCGCGTCCCGCAGGGATGGCAGGTGATCGTACTCGGTGCCGCGCTTGCCGCAGTTGATGTTCATGGTGAGATAGTGGTGCCGGCCCAGCAGACCCAGGGAGCTGCGGGCATAGTAGTCCTTCACCTCGCCCCAGAGGTAGTCCTCCGGCGTCACGTCCACGCCGTCATCGATCAGCACCGGGCCGAAGGCCAGAGAAAAGAGAACGTCGTTATCCCGGAGAAACTCCTTGGTGTCCTCATAGTCGGTGTCGTCCCCCAGATAGCGGAAAAGCATGTCCCCGTCCGCGGTGATAAAGCAGGTATCGGCGTTGTCGGGCCGGAAGCGGATGATCTCCCGCTGATAAACGGAGATGCCGCAATTTCGCCCGTGGTAGTAAAAATCTCCGCCCACCGCCAGCACCGCGTTGGCATTGCGGGCAAAGCTGCTGGTCCGTTCAAACCCATAGCTAAAGGGCTCGTCACTGGAGATTTTCCGACGAAGCTGGGAGCCGTCGGCAATAAAGATCTCCGAGAAGGTACCTACTGCCCGGGCTTCCTCCTCCTGCCAAACGATGCAGAGAATGCTCTCGTCCAGATAGCAGCGGAGAAGACTGCCGGGGATCAGCGTCAGATCCGGATTCCAGAGCAGAGTCTCGTCCCCAATCAGCGCCTTGGCCTCCGGGCGCTCCAGAAGCGCGGAGATGACGGCGGGGTCGTCGGTGACGATAAAGTTCTCCTCCCTGGGGACCGGCCCGCAGAGGGCGTTTTCCTCAATGGTATAGTGGAGCGGCTGATAGGGAAGATCCCCGGCCGCGGCGGCATAGAGGGACTCCGCGTTGGGCTGGAGGGGATAGAAGACCTCCGGATTCTGCAGCACCCAGCCGTCGTCCTCATAGACGTAGCGCAAGGTCACACTCTGCTGCTGGCAAAAATCCCCCGCATGGCTCCCTCGCTCCTGCAGCAGGCTCAGATAATCCTCCCGCACCAGCTCCGGCAGATATTGAAACTGCGCGTCGTAGACCTCGGAAGCGCGCTGGGCCCGTTCCACCCGCTGAGACAGGCGGCCGATCAGCTCCTCCCGCAGGCCGGAGCCGGCAAAGCGGTCCGCATCCAGCACGGTCAGCGTCAGCTTCTGCTGAGCGGTCTTCCCATCGGTCTCACACTCCCCGTCCGGTGTATAAGACCAGACGGCGGCATAGGCCTGGTCCAGGAGCTTTTCCTCTGCCGTGGCAGGCTGCAAAGCGAGCTTGGGCAGGGTATCCCCCGAGGGCAGCGGAGGCGGCGCCGGCGCCAGCAGCGGCAGCTGAGGCGCGGAAAGCTGCAGCTCCAGCCCACTCATCCGCAGGACCACATAGGCGCCGAAAACCAGGATCAGCAGGATCAGAAAGAGCAGCAGGGTGATTTTAAAGGCTTTCATGGCAGGTACTCCGAAAAAAGAGGGCGCCGAAGGCGCCCAGCTTTTTTGCTTTTTTTATCAGAGGCTCCTCAGAAGTCTGCATTGCCGGTGGTCCGGGGGTGCAGCTCCACGTCGCGGATGTTGCTTACGCCCGTCAGGTACATGACCATGCGCTCAAAGCCCAGGCCGAAGCCCGCGTGACGGCAGCTGCCGTAGCGGCGCAGGTCCAGATACCACCAGTAGTCCTCTTCCTTCAGCCCCAGCTCCTGCATGCGGGCGGTGAGCACATCCAGCCGCTCTTCGCGCTGGCTGCCGCCGATGATCTCGCCGATCCCGGGCACCAGGCAGTCCGCCGCGGCTACGGTCTTGCCGTCGTCGTTGAGGCGCATGTAGAAGGCCTTGATGTCCCTGGGGTAGTCGGTGACGAAGATGGGCTTGCGGAAAACCTCCTCGGTCAGATAACGCTCGTGCTCGGTCTGCAGGTCGATGCCCCATTTGACGGGATAATCGAACTTTTTCCCGCTCTTTTCCAGAATCTCCACCGCCTCGGTGTAGCTGATACGGCCAAACTCGTTGGAGACCACGTTGTGCAGCCGGTCCAGCAGGCCCTTGTCCACAAAGCTGTTGAAAAACTGCATCTCCTGCGGGCAGCGCTCCAGCACCCGGTTGATGATGAATTTCACCATCGCCTCGGCCACATCCATGTCGTCAGCCAGGTCTGCGAAGGCCATCTCCGGCTCGATCATCCAGAACTCCGCCGCGTGGCGCTGGGTGTAGGAGATCTCCGCCCGGAAGGTGGGGCCGAAGGTGTACACGTCGCCAAAGGCCATGGCAAAGTTCTCCGCGTTGAGCTGGCCGGAAACAGTCAGGTTGGTGGGCTTGCCGAAGAAGTCCTTGGAATAGTCCACCTTCCCGTCCTCGGTGCGGGGCGGATCGTTGGGATCCAGGGTGGTGACCCGGAACATCTGGCCCGCGCCCTCGGCGTCGGAGCCGGTGATGATGGGGGTGTGCACGTAGACAAAGCCCCGGCTCTGGAAAAACTCATGCACCGCCTGGGCCGCCACGCTGCGGACCCGGAAGGTGGCGGAGAAGAGATTGGTGCGGGGGCGCAGATGCTGGATCGTCCGCAGGAATTCCACGCTGTGGCGCTTTTTCTGCAGGGGATAATCCGGCGTGGAGACGCCCTCCACCGCGATCTCAACCGCCTTCAGCTCAAAGGGCTGCTTGGCCTCCGGGGTCAGGACCAGCTTACCCCGGACGATCAGGGCCGCGCCCACGTTCTGCCGGGCGATCTCCTCATAATTTTCAAGGCTTCCGCGCTCGAACACCACCTGCAGCGACTTGAAGCAGCTGCCGTCGTTGAGCTCGATAAAGCCGAAGTTTTTCATGTCACGGACCGTGCGGACCCAACCGCATACGGTCAACTCCTGCCCGTCAAAGGCGGAGGGTTCGGCAAAAATGCCGGCGATTTTCTGATGCTTCAGCATGAAACAGACATCCTCTCCTGGTTTTTCGCGTGTTTTATCAAGATACCCAACCATTATATCCACATGAGGGCTCTTTTTCAATCAAAAGATCAACCGGATGGGAGCCTTGTAGTTATATAGGGTGATCTCCTGATGACTCCCGCCATCTTCGCCGTCCCGGGTCCAGGCGACGGGGGTGTCAAAGGTGAAGTGGGCCTTTTTGGTGTGCAGGATCAGGAGCTTGTCGCTGTCAAAGCGGCGGGAGAGCACGCTGTCCGCCAGCTCTGCCAGGTCCAGCACGCTGCCGGGATCCTTCACCAGTACCAGCTCCGACATGCCGTCTCCCAGGGAGACCATCTCTTCCGGCAGCTTGACGATGCCGGCTACGGAGGTGGAGTTGGACATGCTGCCGTAAACCAGGTCTGCCTCGATGACGCCGTCGTCGTATTCCACGCGGGTGTGGCAGGCTTCGATCTTCGGCAGGGCCATCGCCCCCTGAAGCACGTAAGCCAGGTGGCCCAGGACCTTTTTCTGGTTCTGGGGCGTGGCGTAGCTGACCTCGGTGAAGGCGCCGAAGGCCGCGATATAGGCAAAATACTCGTTTTCCCCAAAGCCGCCCACGTCGAAGGGCCGGGGCGTTCCGCCCAGGATGCGCTGGGCGGCGGCAACGGTGTTGTTTTTGGGGATGCCCAGGGTGGTGGCCACGTCGTTGGCCGTGCCCATGGGGATATAGCCAAGCGCAGGAGGATCCTGATGCTGCATCAGGCCCGCCATAACCTCACTGAGGGTGCCGTCGCCGCCGATGCAGGCGGCCAGGTCATAGTCCTTGGCATGGTCCCGGGCCAGGACCGTGGCGTCGCCCCGGCCTTCGGTGAAATAGACCGTGGTGTCACAGCCCCCCTGGGAAAGGGTGTAGAGGGCGTCTGCAAAGCCCTGTTTATAGGCGCCGCGTCCCGCGGCGGGATTGACGATCAGCAAGAGCTTGCGTTTCACGGCTCCGCCTCCCTTTTTTGATGTGTCCTCTGATTATATCCTCTGCCGGATGACGCGTCAAGCTTCGGATGCTGTAAAAATGCCAAAGGGACGCAGAAACTTGCGTTTCTCACGTCCCTTATGCTGCACGGCGGAGGATCACTCCATCTCGTTGAGCTTCGTAGCCATTGCGGACTTCTTGTGCGCTGCATTGTTCTTATGCAGCAGGCCCTTACCGGCTGCGCGGTCAACAGTCTTAACAGCAACTTTATAGGCACTGACGGCTGTATCGCGGTTGCCTTCAGCAACGGCTGCGTCAAACTTTTTGATCATGGTCTTGAGCTCGGTCTTGTCCGCGCGGTTCTTGGCTCTGAGCTGCTTGGACTTCTCGTCTCTCTTGGCAGAAGACTTGATGTTGGCCATGTTTTGATCGCCACCTCCTCCTACAAAATTGAGTTAATACATAACCCGCGTTTTGTGATTATAGCAGAGAACATCAGGAAAAGCAAGCATTTTTTCACAAAATCTTTTACTTTTTTTCTCTTGTTGTCCGGTATCTTTTTTTCGTTTTTTTACCACAATATATTGATATTCTTGCACGGGGAAAACCGGAAGGGAGAGAAGAAATGGTAATTAATGGAAGAACAGACATGGCCAGCGAGCTGCACCGGCGTCTGTGCGACGGAAGCTCGGTGACGGAGCTGCCCGGTGTCCGGGCGACGGAAGAGCAGATCACCGGGTTTTCCGTCACCACGGTGGAGATCCTGGACAGCCGGGGGGAGCAGGCGTTGGGGAAGCCCGTGGGCTGTTATATTACCCTGGAACTCCCCTCCCGGATCTCGGATCACTTTTCCGAGGCTGCGGCGACCCTCGCCGTCCTGATCCGCCGCTGTGCCGGGCCGGAGCCCCTGCCCCAGCGGGTTTTTCTTGCTGCGCTGGGGAATCCCGACATCACCCCGGACGCCATCGGCTCTCTTGCCGCCGGGCATCTGCTGGTGACCCGGCACCTGAAGCAGAGCAATGCCTCCGATTTTTCCGCTTTCCGCAGCACAACGCTGTGCCGCCCCGGTGTCCTGGGGACCTCCGGCATGGAGAGTGCCCAGCAGATCCGGGCTTTGTGCCGGGATTTTCAGCCGGAGATGGTCATCGCCATCGATGCCCTGGCTGGGGCGGACCTGGGGCGGCTTTGCCGCTCCATTCAGATCTGCAATACCGGGATCGCACCGGGCTCCGGCGTGGGCAACAGCCGGGAAGCACTGAACCGGGAGGCGCTCGGCGTCCCGGTGCTGGCCATTGGCGTTCCCACGGTGGTGGACGCCGCAGCTTTTTCTCCGGATCCGGCGTTGAAGGGGATGTTCGTTACGCCCCGATCCATCGACAGCCTTGTTCGGAGCTGTGCCAAGCTCATCGGCTATGGGATCGATCTGGCCCTCCATGACGGTCTGCAGGTGGAGGAGATCGAGATGCTCCTGGGCTAGAGACTGTTTCACGTGAAACATCTGGCCGGTGCGCCCCAAATGGGCGCGCCGGCCAGGTCTAACAAAAAGTTTCACGTGAAACATTGAAATACAGGCCCGATCCTGCTATAATGACCCCATTAGAAACAGGAGAACTGTCATGGCCAGAATTGTTGCGATCGCAAATCAAAAAGGCGGCGTGGGGAAGACCACCACCTGCGTGAACCTCGGCGCCGCGCTGCACTGCCTGGGTTACCGGGTCCTGTTGGTGGACTGTGACCCCCAGGGAAACGGCAGCTCCGGGATGGGCGTGAAGAAAAGCAGCCGGCCCAATACCTATGACCTGCTTATCAACCACGCCGAGCCGGAGGACTGCATCGTACATACCAACTACGGAGACGTGATCCCCACGGGAAAAGAGCTGGCGGCGGCTTCGATCGAGCTGATCGGCGTGCCGAACCGGGAATATGTGCTGAAAACCGCTCTGCAGAAGCTGTATACGGACTACGATTATATCCTGATCGACTGCCCGCCCTCCCTGGAGCTGCTGACGGTAGACGCCCTGGTGGCGGCCGACAGCGTGCTGATCCCCATGCAGTGCGAATATTACGCCCTGGAGGGCATTGCCGACCTGATGACCAGCATCAAAATGTGCAGCAAGCGCATGAACAAGCGCCTGAAGGTGGAGGGCATTGTCCTGACCATGTACGACGCCAGGGCGAATCTGACCACGCAGGTAGCCAACGAGCTGCGCAAGCACCTGGGGGACAAGGTCTACAGCACCGTGATCCCCCGCAGCATCCGCCTTTCCGAGGCCCCCAGCCACGGGATCCCCGGGGTGCTGTACGATAAGGCCAACAAGGGCAGCAAGGCATACATGGCCCTGGCGGAGGAATTCTCGGCCAGGTGTAAGTAGGAGGAAGCATGGCAGCAAAAGAGAAAAAGGGGCTTGGGATCGGCCTGGACGCGCTGTTTGCCGCAAATGATCTGCAGGAGGAGCCGGAAGGCGAGCTGCTGACCCTGCCCATCGGCAAGGTGGAGCCCCGGGAGGCCCAGCCCAGAAAGACCTTTGACGAGCAGGCCCTGCAGGATCTGGCGGATTCCATCGCCCAATACGGCCTGATCCAGCCCATTGTGGCCCGTCGGCTGGAGGGCGGTTACTATCAGATCATCGCCGGTGAACGCCGCTGGCGGGCGTCCCGCATGGCGGGACTCACCGAGGTGCCGGTCCGGGTGCTGGAGGCGGACGACCGCCGCACCGCGGAGCTGGCGCTGGTGGAGAACCTGCAGCGGGAGGATCTGAACCCCATTGAAGAGGCCAAGGGCTACCGGACCCTGATGGAGGAATACGGACTGACCCAGGAGGAGACCGCCCGGAGCGTGGGACGCTCCCGGCCCGCGGTGGCCAACGCCCTGCGGCTGCTGAGCCTCTCCCCCCAGGTCATGGAGCTGGTGGAGAAAAAAGAGCTTTCCGCCGGCCATGCCCGCGCACTGCTGCCCCTGAGCAGCGATCAGCTCCAGCTGGAGGCCGCCAGGGAGGTTTTGAAGAAGGCCCTCTCCGTGCGCCGCACCGAGCAGCTCGCCGCCAAATGGAGCAGGGACCCCAAGCCGGCCAGATCGGAGGATCCCATGGCGGTGGATTACGCCGCCGAGGCCGCGGAGGAGCTGTCCCGTCTGCTGGGCCGGAAGGTCCGTCTGCAGGAGGGCAAGCGCGGCGGCAGGATCGAGCTGGACTATTACGACCCCCAGGACCGGGAGGTCCTGATCGAATCGCTCCGCAGATTGGGAAAGCGGAAGGAAGAGGAGTAAACTATGCTGGATATTCGTTTTATTCGTGAAAATCCCGAAATTGTCCGGGAAAACATCCGGAAAAAGTTCCAGGATGCCAAGCTCCCCCTGGTGGATGAGCTGCTGGAGCTGGACGGTAAAAATCGCGCGGCCATCACCGAGGCCAGCGACCTGCGCGCCCAGCGCAACGCCCTGAGCAAGGCCAACGGCCCTCTGTTCGGCAAGCTGAAAAAGGCGGACGAGCTGGAAAAGATTTCCATTCAGGCCCAGATCGACGAGAACATGGCCAAGGTCAAGGCCAACGACGCCCGCCGGGAGGAGCTGGAAAAGCAGGAGGAGGTCTTTGCCGCCCGGATCCATGAGATCCTGCTGCAGATCCCCAACATCATCGACCCCTCCGTGCCCATCGGCCCGGACGACAGCTGCAATGTGGAGGTCCAGCGCTTTGGCGAGCCTCTGACGCCCGATTTCCCCATCCCCTACCACACGGAGATCATGGAGCGCTTTAACGGCGTGGACATGGATGCGGCGGGCCGGGTCTCCGGCAACGGTTTTTACTACCTGATGGGCGATATTGCCCGCCTCCATTCCGCGGTGCTGGCCTATGCCCGGGATTTCATGATCGACAAGGGCTTTATCTACTGCATCCCGCCCTTTATGATCCACGGCAACGTGGTGGAGGGCGTCATGAGCCAGACGGACATGGACGCCATGATGTACAAGATCGAGGGCGAGGATCTGTACCTGATCGGAACCAGCGAGCACTCCATGATCGGCAAGTTCATCGACCAGATCCTGCCGGAGGCGAGCCTGCCCCAGACGCTGACCAGCTATTCCCCCTGCTTCCGCAAGGAAAAGGGAGCCCACGGCATCGAGGAACGGGGCGTCTACCGGATCCACCAGTTTGAAAAGCAGGAGATGATCGTGGTCTGCAGGCCCGAGGACTCCATGGCCTGGTACGAAAAGATGTGGCGCTACTCGGTGGAGCTGTTCCGTTCTCTGGAGATCCCCGTGCGGCAGCTTGAGTGCTGCTCCGGCGACCTGGCGGACCTGAAGGTGAAGTCCTGCGACATCGAGGCCTGGTCTCCCCGGCAGCAGAAGTACTTTGAGGTCTGCTCCTGCTCCAACCTGGGCGACGCCCAGGCCCGGCGCCTGAAGATCCGCGTCAAGGGCGAGGATGGCAGGACCTATCTGCCCCACACCCTGAACAACACCGTGGTGGCGCCGCCGCGGATGCTGATCGCGTTTCTGGAGAACCACCTCCAGGCTGACGGCAGCGTGACCATTCCTGCCGTCCTGACCCCGTATATGGGCGGGAAGACCCTTCTCGTTCCCAATAAATAATGTAAGGAGGACCTATCATGAAAAAGTTCTTGGAAGAGTTCAAAACCTTCATCACCAAGGGCAATGTTCTGGACATGGCCGTCGGCGTGATCGTGGGCGGCGCTTTCGGCGCCATCACCAGCTCTCTGGTGGCAAATGTCATCACCCCGCTGCTGGCCTGGCTTTTCGGCACCCCCAACACCGATGCCCTGAACATCACCCTGCGCGCGGCGGATGAGGCCGCCGGCACCGAGGCGCTGGTTCTGGGACTTGGCACCTTTGTGGGCGCCATCATCAACTTCCTGGTGATCGCCCTGGTCCTGTTCTCCGTCATCAAGGCCTTCAACAAGGCCCGCGAGCTGGCCGAGGCCAAGAAGAAAGCCGAGGAGGAAGCCGCCGCTGCCGCTGCCGAGCCGGAGGAGCCCAAGCCCACCACCGAGGAGCTGCTTACCGCCATCCTCGAAGAGATGAAGAAGAAGTAAAGCATACATAAGAAAAGACCGGCATCAAGCCGGTCTTTTCTGTTGCGTGGAACAAAAAGCACGGGAGACTTCTCCCGTGCTTTTTCTGTGCTTGTACGTTCTGCGATTTTACCGCATGCCCTTGTCGTAGGGGATGCCTTCCGCCTTGGGCGCCCGGGACTTCTTGGAAGTCAGGATCAGCAGGATCATGGTGATGATGTAGGGGAGCATCGGGTACAGGTAAGTGCTGACGCCCTCCAGACCCTTGAACTGAGGCATGAACGGGATGCTGGAAGCGTAGGCGCCGATGACCTTGAACAGGGCGAAGAACAGAGACGCGCCCAGGATGCTCCAGGGTTTCCAGTTACCGAAGATCATAACGGCCAGGGCCAGGAAGCCGTAGCCGGCGACGGAGGACTGGAAGCCGGAGCCTGCCGCCAGGGTGAAGGCCAGACCGCCGATGCCGCCCAGGAAACCGGAGATCATCACGCCCGCCCAGCGCATCTTGAACACGTTGATGCCCACGGAGGCCGCGGCCTGAGGATGCTCGCCGCAGGCCATCAGCCGCAGACCGAACTTGGTCTTGTAGAGCAGGATGACGCCGGCGATGAAGAGCAGGACGGTGATGAAGGTGGTCAGATAGGAATTCTTAAACAGCAGGTTCTGGAGGAAGGGGTTGGCGACCGTGATCCCGAAGGTCTCCTGGGTGATGCGGGACCAGGTGGGGATCAGGATGGTGGTCTGGCCCTGGCCCTGGACGACCCAGGTCAGCACGATGGCCAGCGCGGGAGCCAGCATGTTCAGCGCCGTGCCGCCGATGGTCTGGTCCGCCTTCAGGTTGATGGAGGCGAAGGCCAGCAGCACCGAGAACACGATGCCGCAGACCCCGGCGAACAGGGTGGCGATCAGCATGGCCAGCTGCGCGCCAAGCTGACCGGCGACGACGGCCGCATCCAGCCAGCGCATCATCAGGCAGCCCATCAGGGCGCCGATGATCATGATACCTTCCAGGGCGATGTTGATGATGCCGCTTCGCTCGGAAAACATGCCGCCCATGGCGACCAGAAGCAGCGGGACCGCAAATACGATGGTCGCGCTGATAACGTCTGCCAATACGATCATTTCTCTACGCCCTCACTTTCTTCCGTAGTTTTTTTTGCCGTGTCGGGCAGGAGCCCGGCGCCGTCCTCCGCGTTGCCTGTGACGGCGGCCGGGACCGGCGCCGCCTTGCTCTCTTCGTTCACGTTGGACTTATCGGTGCGGATGTACTTGGAGATGATCGTCTTGGTCAGCAGCGCGAACGCGCTCAGGTAGATGATGACCGCGATGATGATGTCGATCATTTCCTTGGCGTAGACGGGCTGCAGGGACTCGCCGCCCACCTGGATGTAGGAAATGAACAGGGCGCTGAAGATCGAGCCGATGGGGTTGGAGGTGGCAAGCAGGGCAACGGAGATGCCGTTGAAGCCCATGGGCAGCAGCACTTTCTGGATGGTGTACTCAGCGGTGCCGGACAGGTAGTAGAGACCGCCGCCCAGACCGGCCATGGCGCCGGAGATCATCATGGACAGCACGATGTTCCGCTTGGCGTTGATGCCGGCGTAGATGCTGGCGTTCTTGTTGTAGCCGCAGGCCTTCAGCTCATAGCCGAAGGTGGTGCGGTTCAGGACCACCCACAGCAGGATCGCAATGGCGATGGCGATGAAAATGCTGATGTTCATGTAGTTGGAGTTAAAGAGCTTGTCCAGCCCGGCCTTGGGGATGATGGCGTTGGGGTTTGCGTAGGAGAGGGCGGCCGTGCGGTCCTTGATGGGGCTGGAGACCCAGGCGATGGGCAGCATCACCAGCTTGCCGTCGGCGTTCTTCAGGTTCATGCACAGGAGGTTCACCGCCATCATGCCGATCCAGTTGAACATGATGGAGGTTATGACCTCGTTGACGTTGAATAAAGCCTTGAACAGGCCGGGGAAGAAGCCCCAGATGGCGCCGGCCACAAAGGAAGCCAGCAGGCAGACCCACCAGGGGAGCTGGAAAACGATGGCGCAAAGCAGCGCGCAGAAGGCGCCGACCGTGTACTGGCCGGAAGCGCCGATGTTGAACAGGCCCGTCTTGAAGGCGAAGGCTACCGCGAGACCGGTCATAATGAGCGGGGCCGCCTGGTACAGGACCTTGGCCAGCTTGGGCAGGTTGGAAACGCCCGCCGTCAGCAGCTCGCCGAACTTGGGAAAGGCCTGAGAGGAGTTGACCAGGATCAAAAGCAGCAGGCCGAACAGCAGGCCGACGAGGATGGAAATGACGGAAGCGAGAACGCTGATGATTCCTTTTTTCATGCTTCATTGCCCTCCTTTTCCGGAACCTGGGTGCCTACGCCTACCTCACGGTACATATTCTTGGCGCCGGCCATATACAGGCCAAGCTCCTCCACCGTGACGTGCTTGGGATCGAATTCGCCCACGATCTCGCCCTCATACATGACGAGGATGCGATCGGGCACGCTCATGACTTCCTCCAGCTCCAGGGAGACCAGCAGTACCGCCTTGCCGGCGTCGCGCTGGGCTACCAGCTGCTTGTGGACGTTCTCGATGGCGCCCACATCCAGACCGCGGGTGGGCTGCACCGCCACCAGCAGCTCGGGATTCTTATCGATCTCGCGGGCGATGATGGCCTTCTGCTGGTTGCCGCCGGACATGGCCCGCGCCGCGGTGATGGGCCCCTGGCCGGAGCGGATGTCGTACTGCTGAATCAGCTTTTCGGCGTATTTGCGGACCTCCTGGCTGCGGATGAAGCCGGACTTCTGGAACTCCGGCTGCCAGTAACGCTGCAGGACAAGGTTCTCCTCCAGGGAGAAGTCCAGCACCAGGCCGTGTTTATGACGGTCCTCGGGAATGTGGCTCATGCCCAGTTTGGAGCGATCGCGGATTTTGGCCTTGGTGATGTCATGGCCGCAGAGGCTGATGGAGCCGGCGGACATCTTGTCAAGACCCGTCAGGGCATACACGAACTGGGTCTGGCCATTGCCCTCGATGCCTGCGAGACACACGATCTCGCCGGCGCGGACCTGGAAGCTCACGTCCTTGACGGCGTTGTTGGAGTGGAGCTTGGAGGGGACGGTGACGCCCTTCACGTCCAGCACCACGTCGCCCAGGTTCTGGGCGCCCTTTTCCACTTCCAGCTGTACGGTGCGGCCCACCATCATGCGGGAGAGTTCTTCCTTGGTGGTGTTCTTGATCTCTACGGTGCCGATGCACTTGCCCTTGCGCAGGACGGTGCAGCGGTCTGCCACGGCCATGATCTCGTTGAGCTTATGCGTGATAAACAGGATGGATTTGCCTTCCTTGGTGAAGTTGCGCATGATCTCCATCAGCTCATCGATCTCCTGAGGGGTAAGGACTGCAGTGGGCTCGTCGAAGATCAGGATATCGTTGTCGCGGTACAGCATCTTCAGGATCTCGACCCTCTGCTGCATACCAACGGAAATGTCTTCGATTTTTGCGTCCGGGTCCACCTGAAGGCCGTATTTCTCGGAAAGGGCGACGACCTTTTTCCGGGCTTCTGCCTTCTGGAGGAAACCCATTTTGTTCGGCTCTGCGCCGAGGATGATATTGTCCAGCACGGAGAAAATCTCCACCAGCTTGAAGTGCTGGTGCACCATGCCGATGTGCAATGCGTTGGCGTCGTTCGGGTTGTTGATCTGAACGACCTGGCCGTCTTTTTTGATGGTGCCCTGCTCCGCCTGGTACAGGCCGAACAGAACGCTCATCAGCGTGGATTTACCGGCTCCGTTTTCCCCCAACAGAGCGTGGACCTCTCCGCGCTTGAGCTGCAGCGTGATGTTGTCGTTTGCCTTGATACCGGGGAACTCTTTTGTGATGTTTAACATCTCAATTACGTATTCGCTCATGCCACGCCCCCTGATAAAATGAAGATAAAATGTTCGAAAAAGGGCTGGGCTTTAGGCCCAGCCCTTCAAGCACATAGTGAACTTGCCAGGTATGGATTAGGCGTTGTAGTCAACCGCGATCGAGACGGTGGGCTCAACAGTGGTGTCGTTGGAGATGGTGATCTCGCCGTTCTTGACCTGCTCGAACAGAGCGGTGTACTCATCAACGGTGAAGGTGTTCAGTCTCCAGGAACCCTCGGCGGTGGGCAGGCCAACGCAGTCGTCAGCAACACCCAGAACGGCGGTCTGGCCGGCATAAGCCTCGGACCACTTGCCGTTGTTGTTCCACAGATCCTCGAGAGCCAGGACGACGGAGTTGCTCAGGCCCTTCATGGCGGAGGTGACGATGCACTCGGACTCGGCGCTCTGGTCGACGTCGACGCCGATGACCTTGCCGTCAGCAGCGGTAGCAGCAGCAACAGCGCTCAGGTAGATGCCGCCGCCGCAGGCGAAGACGATCTCAGTGCCGTCGGTGAACCAGCCGGCCATCTTGATCTGGATGTCGTCGGTGGGAGCGAAGCCGCCGCAGTACCAGTACTTCACGGAAACTTCCTCAGCAATGCCCATCTCTTCGGCAGCAGCGTTGGCGCCCTGCACGAAGCCGTAGCCGTAGCGAACGACAGCGGGAACAGCCATGCCGCCCAGGAAGCCCAGGTTCTTGTAGCCGTCCTTCACAGCAGCGTAACCAGCGAAGAAGCCGGCCTGCTCTTCCTGATAAAGGATGTTGTGGGTGTTGGCAGCGGTCTCGTAGGTGGCGTAGTCAGCGGAGTGGGGCTCGCCGTCCAGCAGAAGGAACATCACGTCGGGGTTGTCGTTCTGCACGGTGAAGATGGCATCCTCGAACAGGTAGCCGGGGCAGACAACGACGTTGGCACCGTTCTTGATGGCGGTGTTGATGGTCTCAACACGGGCCTCGGTGGAGTCCTCGGAGGGACGGTAGTAGTCGTAGCCTTCACCCTGCTTCAGGCCCTTGGCCTCGCAGAAAGCAACAACGCCTTCCCAGGCGCCCTGGTTGAAGGACTTGTCGTCGATGTTGCCGACGTCGGTCACCAGAGCGACGTTCATGGCAGCCTCGGTGGTCTCCTCAGCGGGAGCAGCTTCCTCAGCGGGAGTGGTCTCTTCGGTGGTCTCTTCGGCGGGGGTGGTGTCCTCGGCCTTGGGCTCTTCGGTCTTGGCTTCGCCGCAGGCGGCCAGAGCGAAGATCATGCACAGAGCCAGAAGCAGCGCAAGAATCTTTTTCATCTTTTTTCCTCCATAAAAAATTTTTGGACAGATTCATCCGGCACAGCTTTCGCCGCACCTCACGGTATTATAGCATGACCGCATGGGGTAAATCAAGGAAAATATTCAACAAAATAAGCAGATTTGACACGGCCCTTTTCTTGCAGGCCATCCACTTTTTTCCGCTGATTCCGAAAAAAGGGAACAAGGGGGAAAACCCCGCTTTTTTCCTGCCGTATACAAAAAAGAGAAGCCCGGTGGGCTTCTCTTTTATAGGACAGGCGGCTCAGAGCTCCGCCATCTTCACCGCCGTATCCAGGGCAATCTCCATCTCGTCAGAAGAACACCATAAGGTCATGCGTCCTCGCAGGCTCAGACGCATCGACCGATGGTATTCTTCTTCCTCTCAAAACCGAAACCGCGTCGCCGGGTTTCGGTTTTGGAAGGGAGGCTCAGAGCTCCGCCATCTTCACTGCCGTATCCAGAGCGATCTCCATCATTTGCGTAAAGCTGCTCTGGCGCTCTTCGGCGGTCAGGTTGTCCTGGGGCCGGTAGATGTGGTCGGAGATGGTGCAGATGGCCAGGGCCCGCTTGCCGGCGTAGGCGGCGTTGGCGTAGAGGCCGGCGGCCTCCATCTCCACGGCCAGCACGCCCATGCGCTTCCACTCGTCGTTCTTGCTGTGGCCCTCGGGGGCATAGAAGGGGTCGGAGGAGAGGATGTTGCCCACATGGGCCTGGATGCCGTGCTCCCTGGAGGCTTCCACCGCCTTGGAGAGCAGCGTAAAGTCCGCGATGGGGGCGTAGGTGGCAAGCTCGCCCAGGCCGAAGCTCTTGACGTAGCTGGAATTGGTGCAGGCGCCCTGGGCGATGACGATGTCCCGGAGCTTGATGTCGTCCTGCAGGGCCCCGGCGGAGCCGATGCGGATGATGTTGTCCACGTCGTAGAAGTTGAACAGCTCCCAGCTGTAGATGCCGATGGACGGAATGCCCATGCCGGAGGCCATGACCGTCACGGGCACGCCCTTCCAGGTGCCGGTGTGGCCCTGGACGCCGCGGACGTTATTCACAAGGACGGGATCGGTCAGAAAGGTCTCGGCGATGAACTTGGCCCGCAGGGGGTCGCCGGGCATGAGAACGGTCTTGGCGAAGTCTTCCTTCTTGGCATTGATATGGGGCGTGGGGATCGGCATAATCAATTCCTCCTTAATCGTAGTTTTTGCGGTCTTTCTGTTTGCCCTCAGTATATAAAAGAAAAAGTAAAAAGTCAAATTGAAACAGGGCGCGAACTATGATATGATAAGCGGGAAACAGGCGAACGACGCCGAAACAGCACGCGACGGAGGACGAGCTATGCAGGACATCATGGTAATCGGGATCGCCGGCGGCACCGGCAGCGGCAAAACCACCATCACCCGCAGACTGATCCAGGCCTTTGGCGAGGACGTGTCCGTGGTCCACCACGACAACTACTACAAGGCCCATCACGACATGCCCTATGAGGAGCGGGCCAAGCTGAACTACGACCACCCCAACGCCTTCGACACGGACCTGATGCTGGAGCATATCCGCCAGCTCAAGCAGGGCAAGAGCATCCTGTGCCCGGTCTATGACTATTCCATCCACGACCGGACGGACAAGACCGTTCTCATCCGCCCCACCCGGGTCATCATCGTGGAGGGCATCCTGATCTACGAGAGCCTGGAGCTATGCAGGGAGATGGACATCAAGATCTATGTGGACACCGACGCGGACGTGCGCATCCTGCGCCGCATCGTGCGGGACGTGCGGGATCGGGGACGCAGCCTGGACAGCGTCATCGATCAGTATCTCAACACCGTCAAGCCCATGCACGAGCAGTTTGTGGAGCCCTCCAAGCGCCGGGCCGACGTGATCATCCCCCAGGGCGGCCACAACCAGGTGGCCCTGGAAATGGTCATCGAGCGGGTGCGGGCCCATCTGGCGAAGTAGTCTTTAGGCTTTCGTTTTCAGGAGACGGGAGACGCGCAGACGTTTCCCGCAGGGGCCGCCTTCGGCGGCCCGCTTTTACAGGAAGGAATACGTTATTATGGCCAAGCTTTATTTCAAATACGGCGCGATGGGCTCCTCCAAGTCCGCCCAGGCGCTGATCACCAAGTTCAATTACGAGGAGCTGGGCATGTCCGTCTGGCTCATCAAGCCCAGCATCGACACCCGGGACGGGGCGGACGTGATCCGCAGCCGCATCGGCCTGGAGGCCAAGGCCCAGGTCATCACCCCCGAGCAGGACGTGACCGAGGCCTACCGGGCGGCGGGCAGGCATGACGTCATCATCGCCGATGAGGCCCAGTTCTTTACCCCCCAGCAGATCGACCAGCTCCGCGCCCTGGTGGACGAGGAGAACCTGCCGGTGCTGTGCTTCGGCCTGCGGACGGACTTCTTGACCCACTTTTTCCCCGGCGCCCGTCGGCTCATGGAGCTGGCGGACTCCCTCACGGAGATCAAGACCGTCTGCGCCTGCGGCCGCAAGGCCACCGTCAACGCCCGCATCGACGCGTCCGGCCGGGTCATCACCCATGGCGACCAGGTCATGCTGGGCGGCAACGACAGCTACGTGGCCATGTGCCACCAGTGCTGGAAGCGGAAGATCCGGGAGCAGCAGGATGCAGACCGTTGACCTGGCCTCCTGGCCCCGGCGGGAGCTCTTCGAGTTCTTCTCCGGCATCTCCAATCCTTTCTACTCCGTCGCCTTCCGCCTGGACGTGACGGAGCTGTACCGCTATACCAGGGAGCGGGGCCTGTCCTTTTACCACAGCCTGATCTGGCTGTGCACCCGGGCGCTGGCACGGGTGGACGCCTTCTCCTACGCGGTCAAAGACGGACGGGTAGTGCGCCTGGAGAGCCGCCGCCCCAGCTTCACCCACCTGAAAGAGGGCAGCGAGGCCTTTCAGATCGTCACCATGCCCTGCGAGGGCGAGCTTGAGGCGTTCTGCGCCGCGGCAAAGGAAAAATGCGAGCGGCAGGACTATTTCATCGACTACGCCGGCGAGGGGATCGACATGATCTTCTTCTCCTGCCTGCCCTGGCTGGACGTGACCGCCCTTACCAACGAGCGGGACCTGGACGTGGACGACGCCATCCCCCGCATCGCCTGGGGCAAGTTCGTGGAGGAAAACGGCCGCAAGACCCTGGGCCTCTCCGTCGAGGTGAACCACCGCTTCATCGACGGGCTCCACATCGGGCAATTCGCCCGGGAGCTGGAGCGGATGATGGCGGAGCTGTGAACTCCATATAAGTGCAAAGGGCAAGGACGCGGGGAAAACCGCGTCCTTGCCCTTTGCAGAGGCAAGCCGCCGGGTTAAGAATAATTAAGAGACAGACAGGGTGGCTTCTGTGGTATACTCTTGCCGGAAGGAGCGAGCGTATGAAGCGTTTTTCGATAAAGCTGATCGCCTGCCTGGCCGCCCTGTCGCTGGCGGCCTGCGGGCAGGCCGGCGAGGCGGCCCCTCCGGCGGAGGAAGGGCCCGGAGAGACCCCGGCGGTTATCCTCCCGGAGGAGACGCCGGAGCCGACGCCGGACCCGGCCCCGGAGCTGTCCGCGCCCGAACCCTACAAGCCGGAGGACAGCGAGCTCGTCTGCGTGACGGACTATCTCCCCGATCTGTTCGTGGAGCTGCGATATGCCACAGATGACAATTTCACGGGACAGGCGATCTATGATTTTTCCGACGCGTGGCTGCGCTACGGCACGGTCAAAAAACTGCAGACAGCCCGGGGCATTTTGGAGGAAAGCGGCTACAGCATGAAGATCTGGGACGCCTACCGGCCCGCCGCGGCGCAGTTTTCTCTCTGGGAGGCCATGCCGGACGCAAGATTTGTGGCGAACCCGGAATTCGGCTACTCCACCCATTCCAGCGGCGGCACGGTGGACCTGACCGTGGTGAGCCGGGACGGATCGCCCCTGGAGCTTCCCTCCGATTTTGACGAGTTCTCCCTGCGGGCGGACCGGGACTACCGGGATGTTTCCGAGACGGCGGCGCGGAACGCACAGATCCTGGAGCAGGCGATGCAGGCGGCGGGCTTTGTGCCCTATGCCGGGGAGTGGTGGCATTTTGCGGACGCGGACGCCTATCCCTACGAGGATCTGGAGCAGCTGCGCTTCCCGCTGGATCGGCAGGCCGTATTCGAACCGCTGTGTGAGGAATACATCTCTCTTCGCGCGGCCCCGGCGCATGATGCCGAGGTCCTGGCCCGGATCCCCCGGGGCAGCGTGTTTTGCGTGGCCGGCTGGGCAGGAGACTTTGCCCGGATCCCGTTTCAGGGACAGTGGGGCTATGTGGCGGCGGATTACATCCAACTGAAAAACGGAGACTGACTTTGCGGCTCTGCGGCCGGACCGAAAAAAGCACGCCCTTTCTTCCCCAAGGAAGAAAGGGCGTGCTTTTTGTTTCGGGACTTATTTCAGCTCATACAGCCGGGTGAACTTGTCTTCCAGGTAATCCAGGTAGTAGTTCACGTTCAGGCTCTCGCCGGTGATGGCGCGGATCCACTCGTCGGGGGTGGTGAGGGAGGCGATGGAGAACACGTGCTCGATGAGCCAGTCGCGGATCTTGAGCAGGTCTCCGGCGGCGATGGCGGCGTCCACGTCGAAGTCCTTCCGCATGGTGTGCAGGATCTGGGCGCCGTAGGCGTTGCCGAGGGCGTAGGAGGGGAAGTAGCCGTAGGACCAGCCGGACCAGTGCACATCCTGCAGGCAGCCCTGGGTGTCGTTGGGCACGTCGATGCCCAGGTATTCCTTGTATTTCGCGTTCCAGAGCGCCGGGATCTCATCGACGGTGATGTCCCCGTTGACGAAGGCCTTCTCCAGCTCATAGCGGATCATGATGTGCAGGCAGTAGGTCAGCTCGTCCGCCTCGGTGCGGATCAGGCTGGGCCGGGCCACGTTCACGGCCTCAAAGAGCTCCCGATCGGTGATGTCGTCGAACACGCCCTCGCTCAGCTCCCGGATCTTGGGGGCCACCAGCGTGATGAAGGCCTCGCTCCGGCCGATCAGGTTCTCATAGAAGCGGGAAATGGTCTCGTGCATGGCGCTGGTCATGTTGTTGGCGCAGTGGTTGTCGTGCAGCTCCTGGGGCTCGTTCTGCATAAACAGCGCGTGGCCGCCCTCGTGCAGGGTGGTGAAGACGTTGGAAATGAAGCTGTCCTCGTGGTAGTGGGTGGTGACGCGCACGTCGTGTTTGCCGAAATTGGTGGTGAAGGGGTGCTCGGTGGTCATCAGCACCAGGGCAGATTTGCGAAGCCCCTCCAGCGCCAGCAGGTATTTGCTCATGGCCTCCTGCCGGGGGATGGGCACCGGGCGGGACATGAAATCCTCCCGGATGGGCTTGCCTTCCTTGACGATCCGGTTCATCAGCGGCACGATGCGCTCTTTCAGCGCGGCGAAGAAAGCGTCCAGCTGCGCGATGCTGCCGCCCTTTTCGTAGTCGTCCAGGCAGGTGTTGTAGTAGCTGTCCTTCTTCTCGTCCCGCAGATCGATGCTGATGCGGTTATACTTGATCAGCTCGGCCAGCGCGTCGCGGAAGAGGGAGAAATCGTTGGCCTTCTTGGCGCTGAGCCAGGCGCCGAAAGCCTTGTTGGAGGCCAGGTCCATCTCGTAGGAGAGCTTGGCGGAGATGTTTTTCGACATGGAGTAGGAGCGGTAGAGGTGCTCCACGGCCTTTTTCTGCACCGGCGTCAGCCCCTCGCTGTCCGCGTGCAGCTCGCAGATCAGGGCCTGGAAACGCTTGTCGTGGGTCAGCTTGTGGATCTGCTTGCCCAGGATGGCCATGTCCTCGCCGGCGGGCTCGATGCCCTCCTCCGGGGCGCAGCACTCCATGTCAAAGCTCAGCTTGCCCAGGCTGCGGCCGTAGGCGTCGATCTCGTCCAGCCGCGCAAAGAGTTTCTTCAGTTTCTGCTGGTTGGTCATGTTCCAATCTCCTTTCCGTATAGGCGCCCCCTCCGGGGGAGCTGGCTGCCCGAAGGGCAGACTGAAGGGGTGTACGTAGACAGAGCGGCGGAACAGCGAGCGGTTATGAGGAAAGCCCCCGTCCGCCCCTGGGGGCATTGGTCGCTTCGCGCCTCTTTTGCAGGCAAAAGCCCCTCCGGGGAGGCAAGCTCAGCCCGAAAAGTGCTGGCACAGGTGCTTGACGCAGCAGGCCTCGCAGTTGGGCTTTCTGGCGTCGCAGACCGCCCGGCCGTGCAGCACGATGCAGTGGCAGAAGTCCGAGGACTTTTCCGGCGGCAGGATCTTCCGCAGGGCGGCCTCGATCTTCGGGGGGTCCTTCAGATCATCTACCAGGCCCATCCGATTGGAGAGCCGGATGCAGTGGGTGTCCACCACCACCGAGCCGGGCACCCGGAACACATCCCCCAGGATCAGGTTTGCGGTCTTGCGGCCCACGCCGGGCAGCGCCGTCAGCTCCTCCATGGTCCGGGGGACTTCGCCGCCGTGCTTTTCCAGCAGCATCTGTGCGCAGGCGACGATGTCCCGGGCCTTGGCCCGGAAAAAGCCGCAGGAGTGGACGTAGCGCTCCACCTCCTCCACGTCCGCCTCCGCAAAGCTCTCCAGCGTGGGAAAGCGGGCGAAGAGGGCGGGGGTGATCTGGTTCACCCGCTCGTCGGTGCATTGGGCGGCCAGCCGCACGGAAAACAGCAGCTCATAGGCCTTGCCGTAGTCCAGGGTGCAGCTCGCCTCCGGATATTCCGCCAGCAACAGCCGGACGATCTCGTTTACCTGTTCCTGGGTGCGCATGGCGGCGCCTCCTTTTTCTCTGTCAGGATCCTAAAAAAATCGGCAAGCTCATTGTACGCTGAGCTTGCCGATTCGTCAATTCCAAATCGCGTTCCGGATAACCTTCCCCCACCGGGGAAGACGGAGCGGTGCCGGATGAAAGGGTCTCTTACCGGGAGAGGGTGATGGTGCCGCCGCACTCCAGGGAGTCCAGCTGGACCTGGCCCCAGGGGCTGCCGTAAGAGCCGCCGTAACCCCATTCCGCCTGCACCGGAATGCTGCGGGACTGACCGTCCGCCAGGTCGATGGTGAAGGTCTTGCTGGCCAGCTGGGTGCTGCGGGGGGTGTTGTCGTCCTGCTCCAGGGCCGGGGAATCCAGCGTGGCATACTGATTGTCCACCAGGATGTTCACGGCTCCGGGCAGAGCGGAGGAATAGATGCTCTGGTGATCGCAGTACACGGTGACGGTGACCTCCGCCTGGGTCGGGCTCACGGTGACGGCGCTCCACTCCAGGTGGATGTCCAGGTAAGTGGCGGTGTCGCTGTCAAAACGGCCGCTGCCGAGGCTCTTCGGGGTAAAGACAGGCGCGGGCGTGGGAGCCGGCGTGGGCGCCGGGGTCGGCGCCGGGGTCGGCGCAGGAGCCTGGGTAGGTGCGGGAGCCTGGGTGGGCGCGGGGGCCTGGGTCGGTGCGGGCGCCTTGGTGGGCGCGGGGGCCTGGGTGGGCGCCGAAGGCAGGCCGTTGGCCGGAGTATAGATCGGGGTGGGGGGAGTGTCGATGATCACGTTGGCGCCCGGATCCTCCACCGGGATCTGGTCGATGGGGGCCGCCTGCTGCTTCTGGGCCTCTTTCTTGTTGCTCACGCCCAGCAGCGTCACCACGACGATGGCCACCGCCAGTAAAAACACGATTATAAACAGGATCGCGGAGATCCGGTCTTTTTCGGTACGGTTGTTCATAAGACATGCTCCTTTCCAGAGGTATCGCTGAGAGTATAACATAAAGAATTCAAATTGTCTACAAAATCGTTACAAACTTAAGAGCAATTAAGATTTTTGCCTTCCGGGCGGCGGCGGGCGCGAGTCCGCACTTGACGCGAAAGCCGGGGCGGCGCTATACTTTGAGCGAGGCTTCTTTCTCCCTGTTGTATGGAAAGGCCGCCTCCACAGAACAAAGAAACAGGAGGGCTCCAAATGGCAACGGAAATGGACGTGCTTTCGGCGATCAATCAGCTTGGCTTTGAAGGGCTCGGCAACCTATTTTACGGCACCTGGAAGGGGTATGCTGTCACTCTGCGCAAGATCAGCGCCAAAACTTTTTATCTGGATGTTGCGGTGCGCATGGAAAAGGTCCCTGCCGGGCTTCGCAGGGCGCTGGCGCGCGGGATCAAGGAGAAGGGCGTGCGGCTCGGAGGGATCGAGCTGATCAACAAGAAGCGGGTAGTCTTTTCCGTCTCCTTCAAAGGCAGCGATCAGGCGCTGCCCCGGCTGCAGGAGCGGCTGGACGCCGCCGCCGCGGCGCTGCGGGAAAACGGGATCTCCCCTGCGGACACCTGCGCCATCTCGGGCGCTGCCAGGCCGGACAGCCTGTGCCTGGTGAATGTGAACGGGGCCCTTTGCTATCAGCCGGTCTGCGCCGCTGCCGTCCGGGAGCAGGGCACCCAGGTCCGGGCCAAGGCGGAGGAGAACGAGGTCAACGGCAGCTATGCCATGGGCGTTCTGGGCGCGGCGCTGGGCATGCTGGTGGGCCTGATCCCGAACCTTTTGACCATCATTTATGCGGAAATGATCTCGGCCTGGCTCTTTGCCCTGGTGCCCATCTGCGCCATGTTCGGCTATAAGCTGTTTAAGGGCAAGATGAGCCGGGGCTCCATCGTCATCGTCATCGTGATGAGCTTGCTTGGCGTGGTGCTGATCCCCTACCTGGAGCTGGTGATCTTCCTTGTGAAGGATTCCGGCTTTACGCTGGGGCAGGCCTTTGAAATCGCCTGGCTGTATATGACCCAGCCGGAGTTCCTTCGCGAGATCAGCGGGGATCTTCTGCAGCTGCTGCTGTTTATGGGCCTGGGCATCCTGGTGGCCTGGCGCTTTATGAGCAATCAGACCAACGGCAGCGCCATGCAGAATTCCGAGGCGCAGCTTGCCAGCCTCCGGCCCAATCCGGCCTACCAGGAGAACGACGCATATCGGCAGGTCTGAACCCGGAGCCGACGAAAAAATCCCGTACCGAAACAGTACGGGATTTTTTACGCGAAAAGCGCTTCTTACAGCTGCTTCTGGGCGTTGATCTTGACGCCGGGGCCCATGGTGGAGGCGGTGACGCAAGAACGGATATACTGGCCCTTGGCGGCGGCGGGCTTGGCCTTGTTGATGGCGGTGATGAGAGCCACGTAGTTCTCATACAGCTTCTCCGGCCTGGGCCACGTTGGGAGTGACGGTACCGGCCTTGGGGGAGGGCATCAGGCCCTTGGGTCCCAGGATCTTACCGAGACGGCCGACAGTGCCCATCATCTTGGGGTTGGCGATGACGGTGTCGAACTCGAACCAGGCTTCCTTCTGGATCTTTTCCACGTATTCCATGCCGCCGGCATAGTCGGCGCCGGCAGCCAGGGCCTCGTCCACCTGCTCGGGCGGGCAGAAGACCAGCACGCGGACGGTCTTGCCGGTGCCGTTGGGCAGCACGATGGCGCCGCGGACCTGCTGGTCAGCGTGACGGCCGTCCACACCCAGCTTCACGTGCAGCTCGACGGTCTCGTCGAACTTGGCCTTGCTGGCGTTGATGACCAGCTGCAGGGCTTCCTGGGGGTCGTACAGGGCCTGCTTATCAATGAGCTTTGCGCTCTCTTTATAATTTTTACCTCTAAACAATTTTGTTTCCTCCTAAATAGTGGTGTAATGGATGGATAGATCCTCCCACGTAGGGTGGCCGCTTACTCGCCGACGATGACGCCCATGGAACGGCAGGTGCCCTTGATCATGCTGATGGCGGAGTCCAGATCGGTGCAGTTGAGGTCGGGCATCTTCTGCTCGGCGATCTTGCGGACGTCTTCCATGCTGATGGTGGCAACCTTGTCGCGCTGGGGAACACCGGACGCGGTCTCAATGCCGCAGGCCTTCTTGATCAGGAGAGCGGCAGGAGGAGTCTTGGTAACGAAGGTGAAGCTGCGGTCGGAGTACACGGTGATGACAACGGGGATCATCAGGCCCATGTCGGCCTTGGTGCGCTCGTTGAAATCCTTGGTGAACAG
>CACXAQ010000007.1 GCA_902765595.1 Oscillospiraceae bacterium
CCGCGCCCTGCTGCTGGTCGACGAGAGCTACCGCGCCATCCTGAAGAGCGCCGGTCTCCTGACCCGCGATCCTCGCATGAAAGAGCGTAAGAAGTACGGTCTCAAGGCGGCACGTCGTGCACCTCAGTTCAGCAAGCGCTGATCGAGACTTCAAAATGCCCAAAAACCCCGGAACCATGCGGTTCTCCGGGGTTTTTCTTTTTTGTTCCGGCTGTTCCCTTTTGAGGAAATTTGACGCTCTTTATCCCATTTTTGATGGGTTAACCATAGGGGAAAAACCATTTTAGAGCGATGAGTGGGTTAAAAAATAGGGGAAAATTCCCCTCCATTCTGAGCTCCACACAGGTGCTCCTATAGAGACAATCTTCTACTCTCGGTATCTTTGTTTTGCTTTGAGTCCTTTTGGCGAAGTTTATTCCCGTTTATACCATAGGCTTCACGCCAACTCCTCTGCCATTTTTGCAAGCAACACATTTCAAACATCAGCCAATATATTCAACTGACATTTTCATTTTTACAAATTCCTCTCTATTGAATTCAACCCGTTGTTTTGCTATAATCCTACCAATGATTGAGTTTGGGGGCATACAAAATGGAACTTGGAAAAACGATCGCCAAGCTGCGGCGGGAGCGGGGGCTGACCCAGGAGCAGCTTGGTAAGGCGCTGAGCGTCTCCGGCCAGGCGGTCAGCAAATGGGAAAAGGGCGGCGCCCCGGACGCCGAGATGCTGCCCGCGATCGCCGATCGCCTGGGCGTGACTATCGACACGCTGTTCGGGCGCGCCGACGAGCCCACGGAGGATATGGCGGGGTCGCTGCTGCGCTATCTCGGCGCTTTTCCGAAGGAGGAGCGCATGTTCGAGCTGTTCCGGCTGCTGTGCGCGACCATTCAGCGCCCCTACTATGTGGACGGCGAGTTTCTCGGCGAGTTGATGGACGCCCTGTTTCATCTGCCGGTCAAGACCTGTTATTCCACAGACATCGTCAACCACACGGATGCGACGCTCTGGCTTCGCTCCAGCACTCTGCTGGACGAGGGCATCCAGCTCGGCATCCCCGCCGAGGACTGCCCCATGTTCCTGCTGATGCCGGAGCCGGAGGGCGGCTACGCGTCAAACTTTGCGGACAACGAAGACTATCGCGCCCTGTTTTCCGCCCTGGCGCTGCCGGGCGCGCTGGAGATCCTGCGCACGCTCTACGCGCAAAAAAACAGCTACCGCTCCGCAAACGTGATCGCGAGGGCCTCGGGCGTGCCGCTGGAGGACGCGGAACGGGCGCTGACCGCACTGACCGCATGCCATATCATCAAGAAGACCGAGGTGGAGCTGGAGGACGCGCCGGTGCAGGTCTTCATGCTGGACAAGCAGGATTCGTTCGTCCCGTTTCTGCTGTTCGCGCGCTGGCTGTGCGACGGAGAAGAAGCGTACTTCTGCAACTGGTATGACCGCAAAAAACCGCTTTTGAGGGAGGGCGCAGCGGATGAAAGCAAATGATGCCAAACGCGCGCTGCGGCGCCCGTTTCTCAGGGAGCTGTTCCGCGACAACCGATTCAACCTTTCCATGACCGTGATCGCCGCCGTTCTCGAAGCCCTGGCGGAGCTTGTGATCTCCTGGCTCATCAAGGAAGTCGCCGACCTGATCGCCGGCAGTAGCGCCTACAGCTTTGGCACGCTGCTGATCATCGCGGGAGCGGGCTTTGCGCTGCTGGCGATCGCGTGGATCCTCGACAGGGCCTTCCTGTCCGCCTTCCGCGCCAAGGCGATGAAGCAGTACCGGGAATACGCCTTTGAGCGGCTGATGGGAAAGGGCATCCAGGCCTTTTCCGGCGAGAATACGTCGCTCTATATCTCCGCGCTTTCAAATGACGTGAACTCAATCGAAACGGACTTTGTGGGAAAACTGCAGAACACGATCACGGTCGGCGTCTCATTCGTCGGCGCGCTCGGTCTCATGCTTTGGTACAGCCCGCTACTGACGCTGATTGCGATAGGCTTCTCTTTTTTGCCGATCCTTGTTTCCGTCGCGCTAGGCAACAAGGCGGCTGCTGCGGAAAAGAATGTTTCCGACAAAAAAGAAAGCTACACAGGCATGCTAAAGGATGCGCTTTCGGGATTCTCGGTCATCAAGAGCTTTAAGGCGGAGAAGAACCTTTCCCGCGTCCATGGCGAAAGCAACGAAGGCGTTGCAAATGCATCGAAAAATCGAACAGCCGTCAACGTGATGGTCGCTTATGCCTCCGAAATCGCGGGCGCGCTTCTGCAATTCGGCGTATTCTTTGTGGCCGCAGCGTTGGCGCTCGCCGGAAAAGCGGGCATCACCACCGGTACCGCGTTGGTGTTCGTGCAGCTGCTCAACTATGTGCTGGCACCCATCCAGACCTTCCCGACCTTCTTCGCGGGTGCAAAGGCATCCTTCGGGCTCATCGACAAGCTGGCCGGGGCGCTGAATAAAAACGTCCCCGACGAGGGCGAGCCCATCGCGCCGCAGCTCACCGAGGGGATCTCTGTCAAGGATCTTACATTCGCCTATGAGGAAGGGAAGCCGGTGCTGCGCGGCGTGGCCATGGAGCTGCGCGCCGGCGGCTGCTACGCGCTGGTCGGCGGCTCCGGCAGCGGCAAGTCGACGATCCTGAATCTGCTGATGGCATCCTCAAAAAACTATCAGGGCGAGATCCTTTATGACGGAAAAGAGCTCAAAGCCGTCTCCACCGCCTCACTCTACGACCTTGTGTCCATCATTCAGCAGAATGTGTTTGTATTCAACAGCACGATCCGCAACAACATCACCATGTTTTCCCAGTTTCCGGAGGAAGATGTCGACCGCGCTGTTCGGCTGTCCGGATTGAAAAGGCTCATCGACGAAAAGGGTGCGGACTACCTCTGCGGCGAGAATGGCTCCGGTCTCTCCGGCGGCGAACGGCAGCGGATCTCCATTGCCCGGGCGCTGTTGCGTAAGACTCCGGTACTCTTCGTGGATGAGGCTACGGCCTCCTTGGATGCCGAAACCTCCTACGAGGTGCTGGACGCGATTTTGAAGCTGGACGGCTACACCCGCGTCATCGTCACCCATGATCTGGACGAGAATATCCTGCGCCGCTGCACCGGCCTGTTTGCGATGAAAAGCGGCGAGGTTTCGGAGCGGGGGAGCTTCGATGAGCTGATGGAGAAAAAGGGCTACTTTTATTCCCTCTATACTGTCTCCCAAGGAGAATAGCGCCGGAAAGGTTGTTTGCTGCGTCTTTCAAGACATCAGAACCGCTGCGTCGGATAGGATTCTATCATACTAATATCTAATATAAATCTTTAATTCTCCACGGCAGAATTTGCGCCATACTGCGTTGGAGCCCTTGACCATATATGTCCATTATGCTCTGCGGTCTCCGCCTTGTCTGGCCCAAATTCTGCTCGCGTATCTTTTAAAGCTTTCAGTCAGAAATTAGTATCAGAACTCGAAACAGGCTCCTTCCAGCCGATTAATAAAACAGGGCGAATCCAGCTTCATAGTTGGGCTAACGCATAGGGGAAAACAGAAAGCCGGTCTTTGAAAAGCCTTGTAGATACACGAAAAAGCCGATAATACTGCTTCAGTACGGTCTCAAAGCTGCCCGCCGCGCTCCTCAGTTCTCGAAGCGCTGATCAGACCCAACAAGAGTCGAAAAACCCCGGAAATACGCCATTTCCGGGGTCTTTTCATGCCCGTGAATCTTTGATGGCTTTTGATGGCGAATCATGGAGAGACAAAAAAATGAAAATGAGCGAGAGCAAGACGTGTCCTTGTGCTCATTTTAGACCCAGATCCCGTCTCGCAGATAATTTGTCTCAAGCTACCCAACTCTGTCGTTAACACGTCAGTGAGACGTCATTGTGAAGGTCTTGAGTTCCCTTCCGCCCATCCAATAAAGTTTTTCTGTGTTGTGCCTGGGGGAAATGGAAAAACAAAGTATAGGCTTATGCAATATAAAAAGCAATCACCTGGATCCGAACGGATATCCTCTAGCCCATCTCCAGAGAAGGATTTGCTTCCAGAAGAAAAGATCTACTATCGTCATGTTTTCTTACCTCTCTACGCTGCATACAGTTTCCTGTAATCCAGGTCCTCAAGCTGGGCGTTGGTCAGCCGTACGGGTGCGTCTTCCGGCAACATGATTTCGCTGTTCAGTGTAAATACCAGTTGACCATTCCGCTCAACTAAGGTACACTGTTCCAGCGTGGATTTTGTCTTCACAACCAAATTCTAACGCAAATGAAAGCACCAGCCAAGTCCTTTCTTGGACCCAACTGGTGCTTTTGTTCTTTGACGCTATTTTGCAACACGCCCTTTTTATATGAGCAGATTTCTGTAGGCGGCGAAGGCGCTCAGGCGGTCTCGACGCTCTTTCGCGCCGCGGCACGGCGAAGGACAAAGAGCGTTGCGATCGTCAGCGCGACGCCGATCGCGAGGCAGACGACGACGTTCTGCACAAAACCGGCGATGAGATAGCTCACAAAGCTCACGGCCGCCACGGTCAGCACATAGGGCAGTTGGGTGGAAATATGGGCGATGTGGTCGCACTGGGCGCCGGCCGAGGCCATGATCGAGGTGTCGGAGATCGGCGAGCAGTGGTCGCCCATAACGGCGCCGGCGAGGCACGCGGACACGCCGATGATCAGCAGCGTGCTGTCCGCGGGGAAGACCTTGGTGACGATCGGCAGCAGGATGCCGAAGGTGCCCCAGGAGGTGCCGGTGGAGAAGGCCAGACCGCAGGCCACCAGGAAGATGATGGCGGGCAGCAGGTTGTACAGCCCCGCCGAGGCGCTCTCCATCACGCCGTAGACATAGTCCGCCGCGCCGAGTATCCCGGTGATGTTCTTCAGCGTGACGGCAAAGGTCAGGATCAGCAGCGCCGGGACCATGGCGATAAAGCCCTTGGTGATGCAGCCCATCGCCTGCTTGAAGCTGAGCAGTCTGCGGCAGAAGAAGTAAATAAAGGTGAACAGCAGCGCGATCATCGAGCCCCAGGGCAGACCCACGGAGGCATCAGTGGCGGCAAAGGCCTCGGCAAACGGTACGCCGTCGAAGAAGCCGCCGACGTACAGCATGCCCAGCACGCAGCAAACGATCAGCACCACGACCGGCAGCAGCAGGTCGATCACGCGGCTGCGGGGATTGGTGGCCACCTCCTCGGCGTCGGCCGAAGCCGCGCCGCCGGAGAAGAGATCGCCTTGGAGCTGCGCATTCATTTCGTGCAGACGCATGGGGCCATAGTCAAACTTCATCAGCGTCAGCCCCAGCAGGAACACGATCGTCAGCAGACTGTAATAATTCCACGGGATCGCGCGGACGAACAGCTCCGTTCCGCTCATCACGCCCTCGTCCACGATGCCGGACACGGCCGCAGCCCAGGAGGAGATCGGCGCGATCATGCAGATCGGCGCCGCCGTCGCGTCGATGATATAGGCGAGCTTCGCGCGGGAGATGCGATGGCCGTCGGTCACGGGGCGCATGACGCTGCCCACGGTGAGACAGTTGAAATAGTCGTCGACGAAGATCAGCACGCCGAGCAGGATCGTCGCAAGCATGGCACCGACGCGGGTCTTTACGTGCGTCTCGGCCCAGCGGCCGAAGGCGGCCGAGCCGCCCGCGCTGTTCATAAGCGCCACGATGATCCCCAGCAGGATCAGAAACAGAAAGATGCCGACGTTCCAGGCGTCCGCGACGCCGGAGATGAAGCCGTCGTTGATGATCGTGTCAAGCGCGCCGACAGGCGAAAAGTTTGCCGCCAGCAGACCGCCGACAACGATGCCGAGAAACAGGGAGGAATAGACCTCCTTCGTGATCAGTGCAAGCGCGATCGCGATAATGGGGGGCAGCAGTGCCCAGATGGTACCGTACATGGTGGGGACCTCCTAAAAAAAGAATGTCATGAACAGAGCAGATACTGTTCATGACAGGCGGCCACACAAAAAGGGCGAATGTCTGACAGCTCTCCGTCTTTGAAAAAAGACGACAGTCCGGCGGATGTTCTCACACCGGCCCAGGCATATCCGTCCGGGAAAACGGATACCCTTCGGCGGTAAAGCCTTTCGCCCCCGCGGTCCCCGCCGCGTCTGAGAAGGGAGCTACTGATCTTTCCCGCGCCTCTATCATACTTTGTTCAGTTGCATTCATTATAATCCGCTTTTCCCATCGACGAAGTGAAAAAGCGGGAAAGTTTGTCGCTTTTGTGATTTTGCAACCAAAGCGGAACAAAAATGCTGTACATCCTACCGAAGGAAAAACGAATAAAAGGGAGAACTTGACGCATGAATATACAGAAACTGACAAAAAGAGGCGGATCGGAAAAACTGATCCGTCAAGGCAGGGGCGCGGGATAAAGGTCACCGCTCTTCCGACACCCGAAAAAACATAAAAAACTTAAAAAATAGACAAGAAAAATATTTCCTTACAGCCGGCTTTATGCTACAATGGCAAAAATAGAAACAACTTGCGGTTTAATTCACAATGAAAGAGCCCTCCCGGCTGCCGGTACCGCTGCCGCATCGGTGCGGAGCCGGAGCGGAGGGAGACAAAAAAGCCCATGACAAAGCAGCAGTTGCGCCGTACGCTGTCCATCTTCCTCACCTTTCTGAAATTCGGCTGCTTCACCTTCGGCGGCGGATGGAGCATCGTGGCTCAGATCCAAAAAGAATACGTGGAAAAGCAGCACTGGATCACGGACGAGGAGCTGCTGGACTTTACCTCTGTCGGGCGCTCGATCCCGGGCATCATGATCGGCAACGCCAGCGTCCTCTTCGGCTACCAGGCGGCGGGCGTCCCCGGCGCGCTGGCGGCCCTTTTGGGGATCGTGATCCCGCCGGTCGTGATCATGCTGGGCGTGGTATACGTCTATGATCTCGTAAAGGACAATCTCTATGTTGCCCGCGCGATGATCGGCGTGCGCGCGGCGGTCGTGCCGATCATCTTCAGCGCGATGCAAAAGCTGTTTCGCTCCGGCATCCGGGATGTTTTCTGTTTTCTGGTCGCGGCCGCGGGGCTTTGCCTTTGCCTGTTCGTGAAGATGAGCAACGTCCTGATCGTGCTCCTCGGAGCCGCTGCGGGGCTTGCCTGGCAGGAAGTGAGGGCTCGCCGTGGTCTATCTTGAACTGTTCCTCTCCTTCCTGATGATCGGCTTTACCAGCTTCGGCGGCATGTCCATGATCCCACTTATCAGCGACCAGATGCTCACCCACGGCTGGATGACCGCGGCGGAGGTGGCGGACATCGTGGCGATCGCCGAGATGACGCCGGGGCCCCTGGGGATCAACTGCGCGACCTTTGCCGGCGCGCGCACGGCCGGTGTGGCGGGGGCGATCGTGGCCTCCTTCGGCGTGATGGTCCCGTCCCTCACGCTCGCCGTTCTGGCGGCGATGTTCCTGAAAAAATTCAAAGACAGCCGTGTGCTGAATGAGGCGATGTACGGCATCCGCCCGGTCGCCATCGGCATGATCGTCGCCGTCATGGTGCAGCAGAGCATGAACAACTATGCCGGGACGCTCTTCGGCTGCATCTCCTGGCCCGCCGTCGTGATCGGCCTTGTCTCGCTGTTCGTCCTGCTGCGCCTGAAGTGGAGCGTGCCGAAGACGATCCTGCTTGCCGCGGCGCTGGGGCTCGTGCTCTGCGGCGTCGAGACCGCCTTTCCTCTTCCCGTGTGAAAAAGCTTTTACGCTTACGACAAAAAACATGATTCATAAAAGGAGGAGTGCCAATTGGAGATCAAGAAACCGGCCATCGCCGGGACCCTGGAATCCAGTGACGCGCAGGTCGCGGTCGAGCCCGCCGACAGCGGGATCGAGCTGTACCTGGAGAGCAGCGTCATGAACCAGTACGGCCGCCAGATCAAGGCCACCGTGCTGGAAACGCTCGAACGGCTCGGCGTGGAAAACGCCCGGGTCACCGTGGTGGACAAGGGCGCGCTGGACTGCACCATCAAGGCCCGCGTGGAGTGTGCGGTCTTCCGCAGCTGTGACGCTTCCGCCGCCAACGTTCCCTGGGGAGGTGCCGTACGATGATCCCGAGACCGAAACCCGAACGCTTCCGCCTGCGCCGGACCATGATGTTCATGAACGCGCAGAAGCCCGGCCTGATCAAGGACGCCTATATTTACGGCTGCGACAGCATCATGCTGGACCTGGAGGACGCCGTCGCCGAGAACCAGAAGGATGCGGCGCGCTTCTCCCTGTACCATGCGCTGAAGACCATCGACTACGGCGAGACCGAGGTCATCGTCCGCATCAACGGGCTGGACACCCCGCACTGGCAGGAGGATATCCGCGTGTGCGTGGCGGGCGGGGCCGACGGCATCCGCATCGCCAAGTGCGAAAGCGCGCAGGACGTGCTGACGGTGGAAAAGGCCGTCGAGGCCGCCGAGGAGGAATTCGGCGTCGAGAAGGGCCGCACGCTGCTGATGGCCGCGCTCGAAAGCCCGAAGGGCATCCTCAACGCCTATGAGATCTGCGCCGCCTCGCCGCGCATGTTCGGCGTAGCCATCTCCGGCGGCGACTTCCGCAAGTGCATGCAGACCACCCCGCAGCGCGACGGCGTGGACATGCTCGCCGCCCGCGGCCAGATGCTGATCGCGGCGCGCGCCGCCGGCGTCCAGTGCTTTGACACCGTGTTTACCAACCTCGACGATCAGGAGGGCTTCGAGGCCGAGGTGCTGCAGAACAAGGCCATGGGCTTTGACGGCAAGAGCCTCATCAACCCCAAGCAGATCCGCTTCGTCCACCAGGTCTTCGCTCCGACCGAAAAGGAGATCCGCCAGGCGGAGAAGATCGTGCGCGCCTACCGCGAGCAGAGCGCCGCGGGCGTCGGCGTCTTCACCGTGGACGGCAAGATGATCGACATCGCCTTTATCCCCGGCGCCGAGAGGACCTTGAAGCTGGCCCGCGCCTGCGGGCTCTGGGAGGGAGATCTGGTATGAAAAACGCAGTAGGCAGAGACATCCCCGACTTCCTGCTCCGGGACGGCAGAGAGGTCTATCAGGGCAAAAACTATATGGACGGCAAGTACCTCCAGAAGGCGTCCCCCCGCACGCGCCGCTATGAAAAGCCGCAGGAGAGCAAAATCGTCGAAAGCCTGGCCGAGGCGATGCGCCAGTGCGGCGCAAAGAGCGGCATGACCTTCTCCTTCCACCACCACCTGCGCGACGGCGACTATGTGGTGAACATGGTCATGAAGGCCGCCATCGAGGAGCTGGGGCTGGAGGAGCTGACCATTGCGGCCTCGTCTCTCGGCAACGCCCACGACCCGATCGCCGATTACATCGAGCAGGGCAAGGTCGTCGGCATCCAGACCAGCGGCATCCGCGGCCGCATGGGCGAGGTGGTCTCCGCCGGCAAGCTGAAGACGCCCGCCATCATCCGCAGCCACGGCGGCCGTCCCCGCGCCATTGAACGCGGCGAGGTACATATCGACATCGCCTTTATCGCCGCGCCCACCAGCGACTGCGTGGGCAACTGCCGCGGCATCGGCGGCAAGTCCAACTGCGGCTCGATGGGCTACGCCATGACCGACGCGAAATACGCCGACCACGTTGTGGTCGTCACCGACTGCCTGGTGGATTTCCCGAACATGCCCGCCTCTGTCGAGGCCATCGACGTGGACGCGGTCGTCGTGGTCGATTCCATCGGCAACCCGAAGAAGATCGCCTCCGCCGCCGCCCGCATCAGCCAAAACCCGCGCGACCTGATGATGGCCGAGGACGTGGCGAAGGTCATCGCCGCAACGCCGTATTTCAAGGAGGGCTTCTCCTTCCAGACCGGCGTGGGCGGCCCCTCGCTCGCAGCCAACCTTTTCCTGGAAAAGTACATGGACGAGCGAAACATCAAAATGGGCTGGGCCATCGGCGGCATCTGCGGCCCGATGGTGGAGCTGCTGAAGAAGGGCAAGGTCGGCAAGGTCATCGACGTGCAGGACTTTGACCTCGACGCGGTCAACTCCATCAACCAGACCCCCAACCACTTTGAGATGTCCGCCTCCCAGTATGCCAACCCCGCCAACAAGGGCGCCTTTGTCAACAAGCTGGACTTCGTGGTGCTCGCCGCGCTGGAGATCGACACCGGCTTCAACGTCAACGTCCTCACCGGCTCGGACGGCGTGCTGCGCGGCGCGCCCGGCGGCCACCCGGACACTGCGGCCGGCGCCAAGTGCTGCATCATCGTCACCCCGCTGATCCGCGGCCGCATGGCCACCGTGTGCGAGCATGTGGTCACCGTCACCACGCCGGGCGACTGCGTCGACGTGCTGGTCACGGACTACGGCATCGCGGTCAACCCCCTGCGCCCGGATTTGATCCGCTGCCTTGACGAGGCCGGCATCAAACACGTGCCCATCGAAGAGCTGAAGGAAAAGGCCTATTCCCTGGTCGGCCGCCCGGACGATCTGCAGTGGGAGGACAAGGTCGTCGCCGTGCTGGAAGCCCGCGACGGCACGATCCTGGACGTGGTCCGCAAGATCAAGCCCTACACGCTGGAAGAGGACTGAGTTCCTGTTTCATAGAGAGACCCGCCCCCGCGTTTTCCCCCGCTTCCGTACACACCCGCGACCCCCATATTTATTTGAAAGCGAGGAATCCCCATGAGTGAAACCCTTGTCGGCATCCTTGGTCTGCTGACCATCGTTGCCATCGTCATCACCCTGTTCAAGAGCAAGACCCAGCCCGCCATCGCCTTCATCGTCTGGCCAACGGTCCTGGCCCTGATCCTGATCATCGGCGGCCGCATCACCGGCGAGAACTTCTCCGCCATGATCAAAGCCGGCTTCTCCAGCACCGGCCCCACCGCAGCCCTGTTCGTGTTCTCGGTGCTCTACTTCGGCATCATGACCGACGCGGGCATGTTCGACGTCATCATCAACAAGCTCATGAAGCTGGTGGGCGACAGCGTCATCGGCGTGTGCGTCATGACCGCCGTCATCGCGCTGATCGGCCACCTGGACGGCGGCGGCGCCTCAACCTTCTGCATCGTCGTCCCCGCCATGCTGCCCGTCTTCAAGCGCATGCACATGCGCAAGACCTCGCTGCTGCGCATCGCGGTGCTGGCCATGGGCGTGCTGAACCTGATGCCCTGGGCCGGCCCCACCATGCGCGCCGCCTCCGTCCTGGGCATTGAAGCCGGCAGCCTCTGGCAGACCATCCTGCCCATCCAGATCTTTGGTATCGTGCTGGCCCTGGCCCACGCCGTGTTCACCGGCTTCCAGGAGAAGAAGCGGGGCGCCGGCCTCACCGGCAAGCTGGCCGAGATCGAGGGCAACGTGGAGCTGGAAGAGATCGCCGAGCAGGCCCAGAACGATCTGGCCCGGCCCAAGCTCTTCCTCTTCAACGTCATCCTCACCATCGGCGTCATTTTCCTGCTGATCTGGGGCGACAGCTTCGACCTGCCCACCTATTTCCCGTTCATGGTCGGCTGCGCGATCGCGCTGTTCGTCAACTACGGCTTCACCGCCAAGATGCACAAGAAGATCATCAACCTCCACGCCGGTCCCGCTCTGATGATGTGCTCCACGCTGATGGGCGCCGCGGTGCTGATGGGCGTGCTGACCTCCAGCATCGGCGCCGACGGCAAGGTCATTTCCGCCAAGGTGATGGAGCTGCCCGAGGACGCCATTCCGTCCGTGGTGCGCTGCCTCGCCGGTCTGGTCTCCGGCGTTCTGCCCGCCTTCCTGGGTCAGAACCTGCCGCTGGTCATCGGCTTCCTGTCCGTGCCGCTGGCGCTGGCCTTCGACACCGACAGCTACTTCTACGGCCTGATGCCCGTCATCATCGGCATTGGTCAGGCCTTCGGCGTGGAGGCGCTGCCCATCGCCGTGGCCATGGTCGTCTGCCGCAACTGCGCCACCTTCATCAGCCCCATGGTGCCTGCCACCCTGCTGGGCACCGGTCTTGCGGACGTGGATATCAAGGACCACATCAAGAACAGCTTCTTCTATGTGTGGATCTTCTCCATCCTCTGCATGCTCTTTGCCGTCATCGTCGGCATCATGCCCATCTGACAACAAGCGAACGGAATCCGATCCCCCTGGTTTTTCGATCAGGGGGATCCTTTTAAAAACGAGGGAAAAACATGGCTTCACTTGGTACGATCTTTCCCCGGGACGCCCGCACGCAGGCGCAAATGGACGCGCTTCTGCGCGCCGAGGGTATCCGAAGGGATAAAAACCTGGACTACAGCTGCGGCGTCTTTGACGAGGACGGCGCGCTCATCGCCGCGGGCAGCAGCTTTAAGAATACGCTGCGCTGTCTCGCCGTCTCGTCCGAACACCGGGGCGAGGGGCTGATGAACCAGGTGGTAAGCCATCTGCTGGAGCGGCAGACGGAACAGGGAAACAGCCACGTTTTCCTGTATACCAAGGCGAAAAACGACCGCATTTTCCGCGACCTGGGCTTTTATGAGATCGCCCGGGTCGAGGGCGAGCTGGTGTTCATGGAAAACCGGCGCGACGGCTTTGCCCGCTATCTGAAAGGACTGGCGGCCACGCGGCGCGAGGGGAAGTGCGCCGCCATCGTCATGAACGCCAATCCCTTCACGCGCGGCCACCGCCATCTTGTCGAGCGCGCCGCCGCGGAAAACGACGCGCTGCACCTCTTCCTGCTCAGCGAGGAGGCGGGTCCCATCCCCTTCGCCGTCCGCAAACGTCTTGTCCGGGAGGGCGTCGCGGATCTTCCAAATGTGATCCTGCACGACTCCGGGCCGTATATCATCTCCTCGGCCACCTTCCCCAGCTATTTTCTGCGGGACGAGGACGCGGCGATCCTGGCGCATGCGAAGCTGGATCTGTGCGTGTTCGGCAAAATCGCAGCGGCCATCGGCGTCACGGCGCGCTATGCCGGCGAGGAGAAAAGCAGCCATGTGACGGCGCTGTATAACGAAACCATGGCCGCGGAGCTGCCGCGGCAGGGGCTGGAATTCCGGCAGATCCCGCGCCTCGCGCTCGACGGCGAGACCGTCAGCGCCAGCGCGGTGCGCCAGGCCATCCACGACGGCGAGCTTGAAAAGGCGGCCTTCATGCTGCCGGAGAGCAGTCTGCGATATTTTACGAGCGCGGAGGCGTCGGGCGTGATCGCGGCCATCCGCGCCATGGACGAGGCAAAGCACTATTGATGAGAGAAGTCACACTTCCCGAGATGCTCGAAGCCCGCGACAGGCGGGCCGAGGCGCAGCGCCGGCTCCTTGCCGAGCGGGGGCTGCCCCTTATTTCCTTTACGATGAACATTCCCGGCCCGGTGAAGAACAGCCCCCTTTACCGCCGCGGCTTCGACGAGGGGCTGCGGCAGCTGGAACGGGCGCTGGACGCGGCCGGGATCGCACGCCTGTCCCCCGAAACGCTGCACGCCGTAACGGGAAATGAATATCTTTGCGCGGTCGATGCGCCGGCCGAAGCAGTCAAGGCGATCTGCACACGCATCGAGGAGGAGGACCCGATGGGCCGTCTCTTTGACATGGACGTGATCGCGCCGGGCGGGAGCAAGCTCGCGCGCAAAGAAGAGCGCCGCTGTCTCGTCTGCGGCGCGGCGGGGCGCGGCTGCGCCTCGCGGCGGCTGCACAGTCTTGAAGAACTCTCGGCCGCGGTGACGAGGCTGCTGACAGAAGGCCTGCTTGCCGCCGACGCCGCGCGCGTCGACAGCCTTGCCACCGCCGCGCTGCTCGACGAGGTGGCGACGACGCCCAAGCCCGGTCTGGTCGACCGTGACAACAACGGCGCCCACCGGGACATGACCCGCGAGACCTTTGAGAACAGCGCCGCGGCGCTGCGCGGCTATTGGCGCAGCTGCTTTCTGACGGGCGCCGAAACGGCCGAACTCCCGGCCGCCGAGGCCTTTGTCCGGCTGCGCCCGCTGGGCATGGAGGCGGAGAAAAAAATGCTCGCCGCCACCGGCGGGGTCAATACCCACAAGGGGGCGATCTTCACGCTCGGCACGGTGTGCGGCGCGCTCGGCCGCCTTTGGCGGGCGGACGGGCCCTGCACCGACCCGGAAAGGATCGCCGCCGCCTGCGCCGCGCTCAGCGGCGGGGCTGTAGCTGACGACTTTGCCGCGCTCAAAAGGCGCGGGCAAGCCCGGACGGCGGGGGAGAAGCTGTATCTCTCCACCGGGCTGCGCGGCATCCGCGGCGAAGTCGCGGCGGGGCTGCCCGCCGTGCTGCAGACCGCTCTGCCGGTGCTGGAGGAATGCCTTTTTGAGGGCATGAGCCGCAACGACGCCGGCGTCGTCGCACTGCTGCATCTAATCGCCCGCGGCGAGGATACCAATATGATCAAGCGCGGCGGCGAAGCGCTTGCGGCCGACACGGCCCGGACAGTGCGCGAAGCGCTCTGCGAAAACAGCCGTCCCTCCATGGAAACGGTCCGCGCGTGGGATGCGTATTTTATCGAAAACCGCCTCTCTCCCGGCGGCTGCGCCGATCTGCTGGCGGTAAGCTTCTTTTTACACGACTGGACGAGGGAACAGACATGAACAAAAAACTGATCTTTCTGGATATCGACGGTACGCTGACCGCGCCGGGCAGCAACGAGCCGCCCGCAAGCGCGCTCGCGGCGATCCGCGCGGCGCAGGCGGAGGGACACCGGGTATTCCTCTGCACGGGGCGGAATTATGACATGCTGAAGCCCCTTCTCAAATTCGGCTTCGACGGCGCCGTCGCGAGCGGCGGCGGCTATGTGTTCACGGACGGACAGGTGCTCTATGACTGCCCGATGACCGAGGAGCAGAAGGAGCGCGCGCTGCGCCTCTTTGCCGAGTGCGGCGTCCTGCGCACGATCGAGGCCAGGGACGCGAGCTACTGTGACGAGGGGATGGGCGAGTTTCTCCAGCGCTCCTCCGGCGGCAACAGCGAGCTGCTGCGCTGGCGCGAGGCGCTGGAAAAGGATCTGGGCATCCGCCCGATGCGCGAGTATGACGGCCGCCCCATCTACAAGGTGGTTTTCATGTGCGCCGCGGCCGACCAGCTTGCCCCCGCGATCCGGGAGCTGGAGGGAGAGTTTTATTTCCTCGTGCAGGACATGGCCGGGGCCAACTGTCTCAACGGCGAGCTCATCAACCGCAAGTTCGACAAGGGCACCGGCATCCGCCGCGTGTGCGAGGCGCTCGGCGTCCCGCTTGAAGACACGATCGGCTTCGGCGACAGCATGAACGATCTGGAAATGATCCAGACCGTCGCCGTCGGCGTCTGCATGGCAAATGGCAGCCCCACGCTGAAAAAGCACTGCACGATGGTCTGTCCCGCCGTGGAGGAGGACGGACTGGCAACCGCTTTCCGGGAACTGGGCTTGGTAAAAAGCGACAAAAACTGAAAGAGATTTTTGTGCTTTCGGCGCCCCGCAACCCAATTGAGCAATCCCCGGGATTCTGATATAATACAAAGGAAATGCGGCCGCCCCGAATCTGACGGCCGCTTCTTAGAAAAGGAGAATGTACTATGGCGCTCGACTACCGCAAATGCGCTGAAGAGATCTTTTCCCATCTCGGCGGAAAGGACAACATCATCAGCGCGGCACACTGTGCCACCCGTCTGCGTCTTGTGATCGCGGACAACAGCAAGATCGACACCAAGGCGCTGGAGGAAGTGGAGGGCGTTAAGGGCCTGTTCGATTCCAACGGCCAGCTGCAGCTGATCATCGGCACCGGCACCGTCAACAAGGTCTATGACGAGTTCCTGGCCGTCACCGGACTGACCGCGGCCTCCAAGGCCGACGTCAAGGCCGCCGCCGCATCCCGCATGCCGCTGTGGAAGAAGATCCTCAAGACCCCTGGCGACGTGTTCGTGCCCATCCTGCCGGCCATCGTGGCGTCCGGTCTGATGATGGGTCTGGTCGAGGCCATCCCGAAGTTCTGGCCCGCCTTTGGCGCGTCCGACTGGTATTCGTTCCTTGACCTCGTGGCGAACACCGCCTTCGCCCTGCTGCCCGTGCTGGTGGCGATCTCCGCCGCCCGCGTCTTCGGCGGCAACGTCTTCCTCGGCGCGGTCATCGGTCTTATGATGGTGCACCCCGCGCTGATCAACGCCTGGACTGTCGGCAACTATGCCGCCGGCGAGATCCCGACCTGGCATCTGTTCTTCTTCAACGTCCAGCAGGTCGGCTATCAGGGCCACGTCATCCCGGTCATACTGGCAGTCCTTCTCATGTCAACGATCGAGAAGTGGCTGCATAAGAAAGTCCCCGAGATGATCGACCTCTTCGTCACCCCGCTGTGCACGGTGCTTGTCACCGCGTTCGTCACCTTCACCATCATCGGACCGATCTTCTCCATCCTGGAGAACTGGGTGCTGGCCGGCGCCAAGTGGCTGGCAAGCTCGCTGTTAGGCTCGCTTGTCATGGGCGCGATCTACCCCTGGACGGTCGTCATGGGTCTGCACCACATGTACAACGTCATCGAGGCCGGCATGATCGCCCAGACGGGGCTGAACACCTGGATGCCCATCGCCTCCGCCGCGAACTTCGCCCAGTTCGGCGCCTGCCTTGCCGTGGCGCTGAAGGTCCATAACCAGAAGACCAAGTCCGTGGCGCTGCCCTCCTCGCTCTCCGCCTCGCTCGGCATTACCGAGCCGGCCATCTTCGGTATCAACTTCCGCTTTATGAAGCCCTTCCTCTGCGGCATGGCCGGCGGCGCAGTCGGCGCGCTTTTCGGCGCGCTGTTCGGGCTGGGCGCGCCCGTCTACGGCGTGACCGGCATCCCCGCCATCCCCGCCGTCAACAACGTTCCGCTCTATCTCGTCGAGCTGCTGATCGCCTCCGGCATCGCCTTTGCGCTGACCTGGATCATCTGGAAGGAAGACAAGCCCGAGGAGAAGAAGGCCGCCGCTCCCGCGGAGGAGCCGACCGCCGAGCCGTTGCCCTCCGTGGTGCGCTGCACCGCGGGCGAGCTGCTGCAGCCCTGCAAGGGCAAGGTCATCGCCCGTGAGGAGATCCCCGACGACACCTTTGCCATGGGCATCCTGGGCGACGGTATCGGCGTCGTACCGGAAGACGGTGTCGTCCTCGCTCCCTTTGACGGCACGGTTACCTCCGTGTTCGATACCAAACACGCCATCACGCTGGAAAAGAACGGCATGGAAGTGCTGATCCACATCGGCGTCAACACGGTCAACATGCAGGGCGAGGGCTTTACCGCCTTCGTCGAAGAGGGCGCCGAGGTCAAGGCCGGACAGAGACTTCTGGGCTTCGACCGCGACGCGATCGCCAAGGCCGGCTATAACGACACCGTCGTCATGCTGCTGACCAACTCCGACGATCTCGAGGGCGTCGAGTGCGGACTGAAGTGATCCACAACACCACTATATAAACGGAGGAAATAACCATGAAGACTTTTGAGTACACCATCACCGATCCCGTGGGTATCCACGCCCGCCCCGCCGGCCTGCTGGTCAAGGAGATCAAGAACTTCGCCGGCTCCGCCGTCACCATCACCAAGGGTGAGAAGTCTGTCAACGCGCTCAAGCTGATGGCCCTGATGCAGATGGGCATCAAGTGCGGCGACACCGTCAAGGTCGCCGTCGAGGGCGGAGACGAGGAAACCGTCGCTGCCGCGATCGAGGCTTTCTTCAAGGCCAATCTGTAAGAGGACACGGGATAATACGGCTGCCGTTTCAGACAGCCGTATTTTCATAGGTAGGAAGGAGTATTTTGTATGATCACCATCCAGGGAAAAGGCGTTTCCACCGGCGTTGCGGCCGGTCCGCTGTATTTCTACCAGAGAGCGTCGGCATCGCTGCGCCGCTATGAGGTCGACGACCGCGAGGCGGAATTCGCCCGCTTCAAGGAGGCCCAGGCCAAGGCGATCGAGCAGCTGGGCGTCCTGGCCGAGAAGGCCCGCGCCGAGGCCGGCGACGAGGCCGCCATGCTCTTTGAGACCCATCAGATGATGTGCGAGGACATGGACTATGAAGAGGCGATCGAGGGCTTTATCAAGGAGTCCGGACTGAACGCCGAGGCCGCCGTCACCGACGCCGGCGCCATCCAGGCCGAGGCCTTTGCCGCCATGGACGACGATTATTTCAAGGCCCGCGCCGCCGATGTGAAGGACATCTCCGGCCGCATCGTGGGCATCCTCTCCGGCGTGGTGCAGGGCGGCATCGACTCCCCCGTGCCCGTGATCCTCGCCTCCGACGATCTCGCGCCGAGCGAGACGGTGCAGCTTGACAAGTCCAAGATCCTGGGCTTCGTCACCTCCGGCGGCTCGGGCTCGAGCCACACGGCGATCCTGGCGCGCACGATGGGCATCCCCGCCATCATCGGTGTGGGCGAGCAGCTCAAGAGCGAGTATGCCGGCCGCGACGTCATCGTCGACGGCGGCACCGGCAGCGTGGTCGTCGACGCCGACGAGGACACCCGCGCCCGCCTGATGACCAAGCGCGCTGAGATCCTCAAGCGTCAGGAGCTTTTAAACCAGCTCAAGGGCCAGCCCAACGTGACGAAGGATGGCCAGGAGATCCGCGTTTACTGCAACATCGGCAACCCCGAGGACGTGCACGCGGTGCTGGAAAACGACGGCGGAGGGATCGGCCTCTTCCGCAGCGAGTTCCTCTATCTCAACTGCGACGATTACCCCACCGAGGAATATCAGTTCGAGGCCTATAAGCGCGTGCTCTCCGACATGGGCGGTAAGGAGGTCGTCATCCGCACGCTCGACATCGGCGCGGACAAGATGATCGAATATTTCAAGCTCCCCCACGAGGAGAACCCGGCGCTCGGCAACCGCGCGCTGCGCATCTGCCTCAACCGTCCCGAGATCTTCCGCACCCAGCTGCGCGCGCTCTACCGCGCCTCCGCTTACGGCCGCCTTTCCATCATGTTCCCGATGGTCGCCTCCGTGTGGGAGGTCCGCGAGGCCAAGAAGATGTGCGAGCAGGTGAAGAAAGAGCTGACGGCCGAGGGCATCCCGTTCTCGGACGAGGTGGACGTGGGCATCATGATCGAGACCCCCGCCGCCGCCATGATCAGCGACCGGCTTGCCAAGGAGGTCGACTTCTTCTCGATCGGCACCAACGACCTGACCCAGTACACCCTGGCCTGCGACCGGCAGAACAACGATCTCGGCCGCTTCTTCGACGCCCACCATCCGGCGGTGCTGCGCCTCATTAAGATGGCTTGCGACAACGCCCACAAGGAGGGCATCTGGTGCGGCATCTGCGGCGAGCTCGGCGCGGATCTGGAGCTGACGGAGCTCTTCCTCTCCATCGGGCTCGACGAGCTGTCCGTCTCCCCGCGCGCGGTGCTGCCGCTGCGCCAGAAGGTGCGCGAGACCCAGGTGCGCACGGTGCGCGAAAAGAATCTGGCCGATCTCGCCGGCAGCGAAAGCCGGATCTGATCGCCAAACACCGAAAATGACAGGAGCCGCCCGATCCCGGGCGGCTCCGCTGACAAAGAGCTATGAATATCTGCGTTTTTTCGGATTCCCACGGCTGCGCCGCGCACATGATCACGGCGATCGAGCGGGAGAAGCCTGCGCTGTGCTTCTTCCTCGGTGACGGCGAGCGCGATCTCGCCGCGGTGCAGGCGCGCTTTCCCGCCCTGCCGTTCTACGCGGTGAGAGGAAACTGCGACCCGCGCTCGACGCTCAGCGCCTCGCTGACGGCCACGGTGGGCGGCGTGTGCGTCTTTGCCACGCACGGGCATTTATACAACGTGAAATACGAGCCGGCGCTGGATTCCCTTTCCGCCGCGGCGGAAGTGAGCGGCGCAAGTCTCGCGCTCTTCGGCCACACGCACCATGCCGCGCTGGAGGAGCGCGGCGGCATCACCTTCCTCAACCCCGGCTCGATCGGCCGCACGGCGCACCCGGCGTATGCCGTTTTGACTCTGGACGGGGCGCGCTTCCGGGCGGAGCTGAAGACCGTTTAGCCGCTTCCGGCCGAAAACAGAAAAGCTGCGGTGAGACCGCGGCATGACGCCATGAGGGACCGTTGCAAAATGAGAGTTTTGCAGCGGTCCCTCTTTCTGTTCTAAAGAGTAAAAGAAACCGAGGATCTGCGGAAAAGAAGCCACAAATCTCTCGGTTATTGCACAGCAAAGCCAGCCCCAGCCCATAGACTGGCGCCAAATGTGGAAAAGGGATTCAATTATTCATCACGCAGCTGAAATCTCGGACAGATGCGTTCGCAATCGACCTTTGTCACGTTTCATCCAGAGCTTTTTCAGGTCAAAAGCAAGTGCCAGAAAGAACAGCTCTGTGCGGATGTTCTTTCTTCCCCGCGTGAGAAAACGGCGGAACCCGAAGTCATTCTTAAGCAGGCCAAAGGCGCCCTCTACTTGGATCGACCGACATTGACGAAGATAGATACCGTAGTCTGAGGTGATGTTTTTATGCGATGCCTTCCGCAATTCCTGGAGTGTCTTGTTCACCCGCAGTTCCTTGGGCTGTTCAGCCTTCTTTGCCTGACAGCACTTCTCTCGGACCGGACAGCCGGAACAGCTTTCGCAGCGGTATTCGCTTGATTTCCAAGTTACGCCTCATCAGCTCCGGCACACTTACATTACGAATTTGATTACCGCATCGGTGGATCCCAAGACAGTCCAATATCTCGCTGGGCATGAGAAGAGCAAAATGACTATGGACATCTATGCGAAAGTCAAATATAATAGGCCCGAACAGCTAATGGTTGCTGTTAATAGTGCATTTGGGCCTGTAGAATGCGAGTTGACCTCCTAACAGGCTGGGGTGCCGGGTCAACTGAGAACGCCGCGAAAAACAGGGGTCAGGGTACGGGTCAACTGACAAACCGCTCATTGAAAGACCAGTGCTTTCAATGATCTGCGCTCAAGCGAGTTTGTGAAGTGCGGTCTCAAACAAACCGGAAGACCTATGACAACGAGGCCTGGGTCCTGCAGGCGATGGAAGCCCAGGGCTTTGTCAGGAACGCCGAAGGGATCCTGGAAGCCCCCGCCGACGGCGGACTCCGCATGGAGATCCCCACGGCGCTGATCCCCAAATGCCCGGACGACGGGTCGGACGTGACCTTGAACCTCCGGGCCGACGACTCCTTTGTGGAGGACGAGGGCTGGCACAGGGCCAGCGCGGCCTACGCGGATTTTCTCCGCCGCCACAAGGGGCTCCGGGTCCTGTTCCTGGAGATCGGCGTGGGCGGGAACACCCCGGTCATCATCAAGTACCCCTTCTGGAAAATGACCGGCGATAACCCCAGGGCCCTCTATGCCTGCCTGAACCACCGGCAGGCGCTGTGCCCCAGGCAGATCGAACAGCAGTCGCTCTGCATCAGCGGGGACTGCGGCGAAGTGATCCGGCAGCTTTTGTGATCCGCGGCGTCCCGCCGCAGGCCCGTCCCGCCCGGGACGGGGGAGAATCTATCGAATGAGGTGAAAGCAATGATTTGTCCCTATTGTCGTTCCGAGGTCCGCGACGGCAGCAAGTTCTGCACCGAGTGCGGCGCGACCCTGAATCCCGCCGCCGTGCGGCAGGAGACCGGCCGGCTTGCCGCCAATACCGGGCTGATGCTGGGTGCCGCCGCCCGGGAGGCCAGACTCCGGCAGACGGTGACCGAGGATCAGCTCATCGGCGACCGGGCCTATAACGGCATCCTCCTGGGGGTGCTGCTCTGGGGCCTGCTGGTGAACGTGCTGCTGTGCGCCTTTGTGGGCGACGTGTACCGCTATGTCAATCCCATCGCTTTTCTGATCGGCTATGGGGTCTGCGCCATCGTCGGGATCCTGATCGCCGGCCGGTCCCGCAAGCCCCTGGTGAGCTTCCTGGGCTACAATCTGGTGGTGCTGCCCTTCGGCCTGGTGATCTCCACCCTGGTGGCGGCCTACGGCGGCGTCGGCTCCCAGGTGGTGACGGACGCCTTCCTCTACACCCTGCTGATCGCCCTGGGCATGACCGGCGCGGCCCTGGCCTTTCCCAATCTCTTTGCCAGGCTGGGCGGCGCGCTGCTGGGCGTGCTGATCGGGCTGCTGGTCTGCGAGATCGTGCTGCTGATCCTGGGCCGCTATCAGACGGTGACGGACTGGATCGCCGCGGGGCTGTTCAGCCTGTATATCGGCTTTGACGTCTACCGCTCCCAGCAATTCGCCAAGACCGTGGACAACGCGGTGGACTGCGCGCTGGACATCTATCTGGACCTGGCAAACCTCTTCGTCCGCCTGCTCTCGATCATGAGCAAAAAACGGGACTGAGATCTTTATCCGAACAAAAAACAGACGCCTCTCCAGCGGTACTTCGAAAAGAAGGTGCCTTGAGCCGGCAATTGCCGACTCAAACGGATATGAAAACGGCGTGACCGAAATGGTCACGCCGTTTTTGTCTCTTGGGTTTTGTGGGGCAAAATCGATGCTCATTGCAATGAGTATATGGCAAAACAGCCAAGCTGTTTTCCTGCGCGGCGAAAAGACTTTTCGCTTTTCGCCATCATATCGTCATTATTGAATCGGTTGGCTGAAGCATGATCCGTTGTCTCTTACCTCACGATGCTCATATAGGTGTTATACAGTTCGCCGATAACGTTCCGTATCCGGATATAGGTGTCTCTGATCTCTCTGTTATCCGACAGGTAAAGATAATCCTCGGATCTGATCAGATCCATCAGGATCTTCTTGCTTTCGTATTCTTTTACCGGATCGGAAGCCGTTTTGGTTTCCAGCTTTTTCAGATAAGCGCGTAAGAATTCCAGGTATCGTCCATCCAGCTCTCTTTCCCTGCAGAGATCCTTGAGACGTTTATGATAAGAATAAATGTCCCGGGCGATAAACCTGCTCCAGTATTGCGGCTGTTCTTTCGCATATCCGTGGCCAAAGGGTGTGCTGACATCATTGCCCGATACCAGTATCCTGCGCCTGTAACAGTCCCTCAGTTTCCGAAATATTTCCCCGTTCGTTCCGGTGAAAGAGGAAAAGTCTTCATGAAGCATGCTCTCCACGATGGCTGTGTTCGTCTCCGTGTCACTGATATCTGTTTCCGAGACCCAATACGGATAGGAGCCATCCATGCTGCCGAGCAAAACAAGCTTTTCGCCGTCAGGCAGGTACGCGAACTCAAGGACTCTTTTCCTGCTCAAATCCTGTCGATATCCCGGCTTGACCAGCCCATAACGGGGAGCCAGATTGAGATAGCTGAGATCCTTTTCATCTATATCCTTTTTTCTGAACAGTTTCATGTGTTTGCCTCCGACAGATCCCGATTCTTCCCGATCATTGTACCATTGCTGACTGGCTCGGTCAATTCCATCGCGTTCAAACGGAAAGGAGGCACTTCCTTACGAAGTGCCTCCTCAAGCTGTCGACAAAGTGTCGACAGCTTGAGGAGCAAAACGGGGAACTTCCGAAAAAGTTCCCCGTTTTGCATAGATTGAACGTGAAGAGGGGATTCCCATCCCCTCTTCACAATCACCCCATGCGTGTCGGAGCCTTACTGCACGGGTTTGTCTACAGTCTGAGGAGGCACTTCCTTACGAAGTGCCTCCTGCGTCTTTTGCTGTCGAGAAATCAGAAGATGGGGGACTGGAAGAACTCTCTGGTGCCCAGGTCCAGGATCAGCCGGGCGCTGCCGTACCTGGTGCCGGTCACGTCATATTTGCCCCAGAGGTCGGTGCGGGAGTAGGAGGCGTTGTGGGCGGTGATGGGCCGGCCGTAATAGTGGCCGTCCTCCCGGTTCAGACCGAAGATCGCCGTGATGGGGTTGGTGAAGAGGCGGCCGGACAGGTAGGGCACCACGTCGGACACGTCGCCCAGACGGCGGACGACGCCCTCGCGGGAGCCGACGGAGAGCAGCGGGGAGCCGAAGGTTACGGTGTTGAGCACGTTGTAGCGGGACTTGATGGTGGAATCCGCCGCCACCTGCTGGGCTACCATGCCGCCCAGGCTGTGGCCGGCCAGGATGATATTGGCGCCCCGGGGGACGTTCTGCTGGATCACGCGGACCACGTTCCAGTAGTAGGCGTTGTCAAGGTCGAAGCCGGAGAACAGGTCGGTCAGGACCTCGGTGGACTGGTTGAGGACCAGCTCCGTGCCGGACAGCGTGACAAGGTATACGGTCTTGCTGGAGAAGCCCTGCTTCAGGGTGCCCTTGGTGATGCTGATGGGGCCCTTTGCCCCGCCGTTGTAGCCGTCGCGCACCAGCGTGTAGATCTCGGCCGCGTTGGTGTAGGTGCGGGTGGAATCGGCAAAGGCGATGAGGCCGCCCGGCAGCGCGGTGAACACCATCACCAGCGTGAGGAGCAGAGCGATAAAGCCCAGGCGTTTTTTCATGGTGTCTAATCCTCCCTATCATATTTTCCGTGATCGCATCGAGCGCTGCCGCGCCGTCCGGAGAAGACACGACAGTTCGAGCTTCGTGTATAGTCACTATAGCATAGATCCCGCGGGATGAAAAGGGGGGAGAATGGCAGATTTTCAATTTTATTCCGCCGCTGCATGGACTTTCAATGGAAATATACGGATAACCGAAACAAAAGGGGATCAATCGAAGAGCGCTGCCCGAGCAGCGCCCTCGCTCAGCCCCGGACCGGGGCTTTTTTCTGCAGTTTGTAGAGTTCTTCCGTGGCGAGGCGGGCCTTGGCCACGGGGGTCTTGTCCTTGGGGAAGCAGTAGTATTGGGTCTCCCGGTCGCCGATGCAGATGATGTCGCCCAGCTCGTACCAGTAGTAGTCGGCGTAGAGGCTGTAGCTCTGGTTGGCGGGCCGCCGGAAGCAGAGCTTCCCCTCGCAGCCGGTGAGGGTGAAGCCGCTCAGATCCTGCCGCAGCCGCCCCTCGCCCACCAGATAGATGGCCTTGAAGTCCACCAGCATGCCGATCTCCACCGGGGTATCCAGCAGGTAGGTCCCCGCCTCCAGCTCCCGGCGCACCTCCGAGCGCTCCCAGGCGTACCAGTCCGGGATGTGGGGGAATTCCGTCTCCCCCGCGAGGGCCCGCATCTGCCCCAGCTCGTCCAGCTCGTATTCCTTGCCGCAGGCATGGCAGGTGAGGCGGGTGCCCTTGCCCTCGGTCTCGCCCTCGGCGAGGCAGTGGGGGCACTTGTAGAGGATGCGCTCCAGGCCGTCCGCCCGGAAGGACTCGCGGATCTCCACGCCCTGATCCCGCTGCCAGGCGAAGTTGTCGAAGGAGAACATCCCGTCCAGCAGCGCGTCCAGCTCGCCCACGGTCTTTTCCCGGATCTCCTCCCGGGTCAGCAGGCCCCGGACTGTGGCGCTGACGGTCACGTCCCGCTTCTGCAGGCAGTTGTACAGCGGGTCCCGGGAAAAGGCGCCCTCGGTGAGGATGCCCACCACCGGCGCGTCCAGCCGCTTGAGCATGAGCCCCAGCCGCCGGGGCAGGGGAGTGGCCGTGCCGTCAAAGCTGTAGCTGGCCTCCGGGTAGAGCAGCACGCTGCAGCCCTTTTCGTGCAGGGCGCAGCGCATGTCCGACAGGAGCTGCAGATCCGTGACGAACTTGTTGGTGGGGATGCAGCCGATGCGCCGCATGAGCCCCGCCTTGCCCACAAAGCCGTCGGAGGTGCAGACGATGCAAGTGGGCTTGGGGTAAAAGATGCGGGAGACGATCTCCAGGTCGATAAAGCTGGAGTGATTCATCAAAATCAGATAGGGCCCCTCGCCCAGCTCCTCCATCCGCTCGGTTTTGTAGGAGAAGCGGGTCTGCTTCAGATCCCCGGCGCCCAGGGTCCGGATCAGCCAGCGGAAAAAGAGCGGCGGTCTTTCCGGCTCCCGGTGAGCGGGCCTTGGCAGAGCCAGGACTTCCTCATAGCTGAGGCGCTTGGTCTTGATCTTCATAGGCGCGGCCTCCCGACGTTTTTTCCCATTTTACAATAGAACCGGGAGAATGACAATTCCGAATTCGCGGCCCGGGGAAAAACAGGGCAGATTCTCGATTGCAAAGGCGGAAAAAATGCGGTAAAATATCCCCACATCCGAAAAAGGAGGCCTTTGGGTATGACAGACGTGCTGGGCAACATCTTTTATCTGGACTGGGAACTGCGGCTCATGGAGTGGCTGCAGGCCCACATCGGCAGCAGCGGCTTCGGCTTCTGGCTGCTGTCCAATCTCTCCGCCTTCGGCGAACAGCTGCTGCTGGTGGTCATCATGGGCTTCCTCTACTGGGGCCTGAACAAGGAATTCGGCAAATACGTGGGCGTGAACGTGCTGGTGGCCAACGTCTGGAACCCCATGATCAAGAACATCTTCCTGCGGCTGCGGCCCTATTTCGTCAGTGACCGGATCCAGCTTCTGCGGAAGATCGATGGGGACGCGGACATCATGGACGTGGCGGCCCAGGGCTATTCCTTCCCCAGCGGCCATTCCTCCAGCGCCGTGGCGGTCTACGGCTCCCTGGCTGCCCATGAGAAGAAGAAAAAGCTCCTCTGGGTCCTGGCCATCGTGCTGCCCATCCTGGTGGGCGTCTCCCGGGTGATCGTGGGCGCCCATTTCCCCACGGACGTGCTGGTGGGCTGGGCCCTGGGCATCCTGGTGGTGGCGCTGATCCCCTGGCTGCGCCGCACCATCCGCAGCCGCTGGGTCTTCTACGCGGTGCTGCTGCTGACGGCCGTCCCCGGCTTCTTCTACTGCACCAGCTCCGACTACTATACCTCCTTCGGCATGCTGGTGGGCTTTGTGCTGGCCGAGCCCTTTGAGGAGCGGTTCGTCAAGTTCGAGAACACCCGCAATCTCTTCCGCTGCGTCCTGCGCACCCTGGGCGGCGGCCTGATCTACTTCGGGCTGAACACCCTGCTGAAGCTGCCCTTCCCCAAGGAGCTGCTGGAAGCGGGGGACCTGACCGCCCACCTGATCCGCGCCGCCCGCTACGCGGTGGTGATCTTCGTGGACATCGGCGTGTACCCCATGCTCTTCAAGCTCACCGGCAAGCTCTGGGAGAAAAAGAGCGCGTAAAGAATAGAAGAATAAAAAACTCCCGCTCTCAAAAGAGAGCGGGAGTTTTGCTGTTTCGGTTCAGCGGAGCTGATCGGCCTTGTCCAGGATGAACTGGCGCAGCCAGGGGCCGGCCTCCTGATTCTGCAGGGCGAAGTCGATGATGGACTCCAGATAGCCCTTCAGATTGCCGGTGTCGTAGCGGCGGCCCTCAAAGTCCACCGCGCACATGGGCTCGTGGCGCACCAGCTCCTTCATGCCGTCGGTGAGCTGGATCTCGTTGTTGCGGCCGGGGGCCGTGTGCTCCAGGATGTCGAAGATCCCGGGGGTCAGCACGTAGCGGCCCAGGATGGCGTACTGGGAGAGCTTTTCTTCCAGGGTGGGCTTCTCGTTCATGTCGCTGATGCGATAGACCCGGTCCGAGAGCTTTTCCTCCAGCTTCACGGAGGAATACTTCACGATCAGCTCGTCCGGCACCTCCCGCACGGCGATGGCGCTGCAGGAATTGGCCTCGGCAGCCTCCACAAGCTGCTTCAGCACCGGCTTTTTCGAGAGCATGATGTCGTCGCCCAGCAGGACCCCGAAGGGCTCGTCGCCCACAAAGCTCTTGGCCCGCCAGATGGCGTGGCCCAGACCCTTGGTCTCCTTCTGCCGGAGGAAGAACACGTCCGCCATGTCGGCAACGGCGCGGACCGTGCGGGCCTCGTCCCGCTTGCCGTCGTGGAGAAGACGTTCCTCCAGGTCGGGGGCGTAGTCGAAATAGTCCTCGATGGGGGATTTGCCCCGGTTGGTGATGATGAGGATCTGCTCCACGCCGGCGGCCACGGCCTCCTCCACGATGTACTGGATCACGGGCTTGTCCACCAGGGGCAGCATCTCCTTGGGGATCGACTTGGTGTTGGGCAGCAGACGGGTCCCCAGACCCGCCGCAGGGATGATGGCTTTCCGAACCCTCATGACAGATCTCCTTTCACCCCCGGACGGGGGCTCATTATTGGTTGACGCGGGTGATAAACTCGCGGATGACCTTGATTTTCGGAAGCTGACGCAGCAGGGTATAGCCGATCAGAACCAGCACGGCCGCCTCGCCAAGGCCAACGGTCAGGGCGTTGAAGCCGTAGGAGGCCATGGGGTTGTCGGGAAACTGCTGGAGCTGATAGCCCCAGGTGAGCACGGCGCCCACGATGACTGCGTTGAAGAGCACCGGCATCAGGCAGCCCAGCAGGCGATTCTTGACGGTGCTGCCCTTTTTGCCGAACCAGGCGGTCAGCAGACCGGCCAGGAGCGTGGCCAGGGACCCGAAGATGATGTCCAGGACGCTGCCGGTGTAGAGATTGGCCAGGATGCAGCCGAGAAAGACGCCCCATACGGTGCAGGGCATCAGGAAGGGCAGCGCGGTGAGCGCCTCGCTGACGCGGAACTGGATGGGCCCGTAGCTGATGGGCGCCAGGACGATGGTGAGGGCCGCGTAGGCGGCGGCGACGATGGCGATGACGGCCATCTTGAGGAGATTGCGGCGGTTTTGCTCTTTCATGTTGGGGATTTACCTCCATTTTTTATTTTCGGCGTCATGGAGGCAAACCGGGCAGGAAACAGGCCGGGGCATCCCCGGCGTCCATTTTTTGCTTCGGCCTCCCATCGGCCTTCGCTGGGTGTGGAAACCAGCGAATATACGATTTTTATGGGATCCTCAGACAGGATCCGGGGCGTTTTCGCCCTTTTCCTCCCGCTTGTGGAGGGAGTATTCACAGCCGCAGTAGAGCTGCTGATAGATGCCGTGCTCGTTTGCCAGATCCCGGGAGCGCATCTCCCGGCCATGCTTCTTGAAATCCGAGGGCAGCCACGGGACCCCCGCCGCCCGGCCGATCTCCTCGCCCAGGGCGTTGATGCGCACGGCGTCCTTGTGCCGGGACAGGGTCAGGGTGGTGCAGAAGTAGTCGTAGCCGTAGTGCCTGGCGAGCCTTGCCGTCTCCAGAAGGCGCAGGCGGAAGCACTCGGTGCACCGGGCGCCCCCCTCCGGCTCGTCCTCCAGACCCTTGACGCGCCGGTCGTAGTCCTCGTGCTTCCAGGGCTCGGCCAGCACGTTCACCCTGTCCGCCAGGCCCATCCGCTCGATCATCTGCACCAGGGCCTGAAAGCGCCGGTCAAACTCCGCCTGGGGGTAGAGGTTGGGATTATACCACAGCACCGTCACGTCAAAATATTGGGTCAGATACTCCAGCACCGCGCCGGAGCAGACGCCGCAGCAGGCGTGCAGCAGCACCCGGGGCTCTTTTTTGCCCCGTTTCTGGATGATACGGTCCAGTTCCTTCTGATAGTTCCGATTCATAAGCCTCAATATAGCACACCCGGCAGAAAAAAGCTACCAATAGTTGAACAAAATCAAAGGATTGACGGTTTTGCAGGTCTGTATTATTATGATAAACGAGAAATCTTGACGAATTCGGGAGGCCGCCATGGATAACCGCACCAGCAAGCAGAACTACTACCTGGACATTGCCGACTCCGTTCTGGAGCGCTCCACCTGCCTGAGAAGAAAGTATGGGGCCATCATCGTGCGCAACGACGAGATCATTTCCACCGGCTATAACGGCGCCCCCCGGGGCCGCCGCAACTGCTCCGACCTGGGCTACTGCATGCGGGAGAACCTGCACATCCCCTCCGGGGAGCGCTACGAGCTCTGCCGCAGCGTCCATGCCGAGGCCAACGCCATCATCTCCGCCCCCCGGCGGGACATGATCGGCGCCACCATCTATCTGGTGGGGCGGGACGCCAAGACCGGGGAGCTGCTCACCGACGCCATGAGCTGCTCCATGTGCAAGCGCCAGATCATCAACGCCGGCATCGACCGGGTGGTGATCCGCCAGAGCGCCACGGAGTATCGCACCATCCCCGTCTCCGACTGGGTGGAGAACGACGACAGCATTTTTATGCTGTAAAGGCGGCCTGCAAGTCCTTCTCTCCTGGGAGGAAGGGGGCGCGAAGGCCACCCGCCTGTTCCGTATCGCCGGGACAAAGACGGCTTTAGATCGCCTCTGTGGGAGCGCGCACGACCCGGACGCCGCGAAAGGAGGATCTTTCATGGAGAATGAAAAACACGGCTATGCCGTTGCCGCCTTCGTCTTTTTGCTGCTCTACGGCGGCATTTTCAGCCTGCTGGTCCTTTTGTTTGGCTGGTACGATTCCTTTGGCATGGGCGAAGTGCTCGCCTTGGGTTACCTGCTGCTGCCGGCGGTGTCAGGCCTCTTTCTGATGCTGCGCAAACCCCGGATCGCCGCGGTGCTGATGACTCTGGTTCTGGTTTTAACGCTGGTGCAGGAAATCCCGGAGATCCTCCGGTATCTGGAGCCCAACGGGTATCTGGCCACCTTTGACGAGGCTACCGGCTACACGGAGTATATTCCCCGTCAATTTGCAGTGCTGCCGATCTTGAGCATCTTGGCGGCGCTGTCCTTTGCCGGGGCGCTGTACCTGCGGGGCCGGCCTGCCCTGGTGCTGGCTGTTCTGGCTGCCGTCGCGGAGCTGGTATACATGGTGCTGCAGATCATGTCCATGGCCTATGTGACCGGCCATCCGACGCCTTTGAACGTCATGTTCTCCTTCAACTACGCCATGGGCGCGATCTTTGCGGGGCTCTATCTTTTCTCCCTGGGGGGAAATAATAAGACAACGGGCGGCTGATAGCCGCCCCTACAACGAAAAGAGGATGCGGTCAACGCATCCTCTTTTTATACCATCTTCAGCTTGTCGTTGAGCTTTTGATAGATCCTCTTCACGAACCAGGGCTCGGTGGAGGCCGCCAGGGCATCCTCCAGAGAAAACCAGCTGACGCCCTTGTTCTCGTCCTCGCAGACGTGCAGGGGCGACCTGTCGTCCGCCTCCAGCAGGTAGGTCACGTTCAGGTGCAGGTGGCTGGAGACGTATTCGCCCCGCTTCTCGTGGCCGTCCACGGTCAGGACCTCCAAAGAATAGATGTCCTCCGCCACCGGGCGGACGGATCGGACCCCCGTCTCCTCGGTGACCTCCCGCAGGGCCACCGCCAGCAGATCGGTCTCCCCGTCGGCGTGGCCCCCGGTCCAGGACCAGGAGTCGTAGATCTTATGATAGACCATCAGCACCTTGTCCCGCGTCGGGTTCACCACCCAGGCGGAGGCGGTCATGTGGGCGATCCGGTTGGTGCGCAGGAAGGCGTCGTCATGCTGCGCCAGATAGCGGAGGATCTCCGCCTGATCCCGCTGCTCCTGTTCGTTGAAGGGCACATAGCGGGCGATGTCGTCCATGATCTTCATTTGGCCACCTCGTATACGTCTTCCCGGAGATGCAGGAAGGTGGGCAGCTGCCGCCGCACCTCCTCCACCCGACCCAGATCCAGCTCCGCGTACAGGATCTGCTCTGTCTCATCGGCGGAGGCGATGAGAGTCCCCCAGGGGTCGATCACGGCGGAGTGGCCCCAGCATTCGTAGGAAAAGCCCTGGTAGCGGGCGGCGGAGCAGGCCGCCACAAACAGCTCGTTGTCCACCGCCCGGGCCCGAAGGGTCATCTCCCAGTGGACGGGGCCGGTGGTCATGTTGAACTGGGCGGGCACGAAGATCACCCGGGCGCCGCGCTTTGCCATGGCCCGGAACAGCTCGGGAAAGCGCATGTCAAAGCAGATCGCCGCGCCCATTTTGCCCCAGGGGGTGTCGAACACGGTGATCTCCTCCCCGGGGCTAAAGGTGTCGGACTCCCGAAAGCGCATGCCCGGCGCGTCGATGTCGAACAGGTGCACCTTCCGGTGGCGGGCCACCTGCCGCCCCTCGCTGTCGAAAACGAAGCAGGTGTTATAAAGCTTCCCGTCCTCCCCTTCGGGGACGGAGCCGCCCACCAGCCAGATCCGGTTCTCTCTCGCCCAGGCGGAGAGGGCCGACACGGTCCCCTCATGGCCCAGGGCGGTGAATTCCCGGAAATAACGGCCCGAGTAGGGGCAGTTGAACATCTCCGGCAGCACGGCGATCTGCGCGCCCTGCCCGGCGGCCTCCCGGATCATGCGGGAGGCTTTTTCCATGGTCTCCGCCCGGTCCAGCTCCGTGCGGAGCTGGCAGACGGCCAGCTTCAGCTTTTCCCTCATAGGCTTTCCAGATACCCCTCCACGTCAAAATCCAGGATTTTTTCGTCCTTTTTCAGATACAGCGGGTGATGGGGGTGGCCCTTGGCGGAGCACTTGCCCGCCCGGACCCAGCGGGCGCCGTAGCACTGGCCGATCCTTACCATGTCCCGCAGGCAGTCGGGCAGATAGGCCCGCTTTTCGATGATGGTCCCCCAGGCGGCCCAGACGGCGGGCCTGTGCCCCTTTGCCGCGGCGCCCGAGAGGATGTAGGCGAAGGCCCGCATGTTCTCCCGGTGGAGCCGCTCGTTGAGCTCCCGGTCCATGTCGTCGGGCCGGGTGGCCCGCTGGGCGTAGACATTGAACATGATCCAGCTGTCAAAGCCGTTGCCCGCGGCGATGCGGGAGACGGATTTCAGGGTGTTGTCCAGATCCTCCGGGGCGGCGGTGGAGGGGTTGATGCCGATGCAGATCAGGGGGTTCTCCCCCCGGGTGCCCAGGATGTAACGGTATTCGGTGTAAAAGTCCGGCACGTAGAGCCATTTGGCGGCGTCGTAATCGCCGGACTTGCCGGAGAGGGCCAGGGCCTCTTCAAAGTCCAGCAGCTCCACGGTCTGACTGGCGCCGGCGGGGATATGCATGGGATCACGCCCTTTTCATTATAATACTCCAAAATAATAGTATGGCAGGGGAGGGGCTTGCCCCTCCCGTGAATATTTATAATGATTATAGGATGACGAAAAGCCAAAAAGCTTTTCGCCGCGCCGCTTTGCGGCGCAGCAAAACAGCCTTGCTGTTTTGCCATATACTCATTGCAATGAGCATCGGGCGAATGATTCTATGAATCATTCGCTGCCAAACCTGTCGTTTGGCAGCGAAATCAATCGGATCTCCGATTGATTTCGCCATCCGATGGTCATTATAAATTTCCCAGTATGTAGACCAGCAGGGGGATGGTAAACAGGGAGAGGGCGGTGCTCTGGAGCGTGCCCTCGGCGGTATAGACCGGGTCCCGGTCGTACTGGTTGGCCATCACGGTGATGACCACGGCGCTGGGACTGCCGGCCACCACCATCATGGTCATCCGCAGCACCGGATCCTGGGTCAGCAGACCGATGACGAACCAGGTGATCAGCGGGATCAGCAGCAGGCGCACCGCGCTTGCCGCATAGAGCCTGACGTTGCGGAAAGCATCCAGCAGGCTCACGCTGCCAAGGCTCGCGCCGATCACCAGCATGGACATGGGCGTGGTGGCCCCGGCCAGGGTGGAGATCAGGCCCTTGACGGCAGCGGGCACAGGCGGCTTCAGCAGGAAGAGGACCAGCGCGGCCAGAGCCGCCAGCAGCGGGATGCTGAAAATATCCCGGAGACGGAGACGGCTGTTTTCCCGCCCGCGCTGAAGAAGCCAGACGCCGTAGGTGAACAGCAGCACGTTGAAGGGCAGGCAGGAGAGGGAGACATAGAATACCGCGCGGCTCCCGGGAAAGAGGGCGTCCACGATGGGCAGGGCCACGAACATGCTGTTGCCCATGGCCATCAGCAGCTCAAAGAGAGATTTGTGCTCCCGGTCCCCCGGCATGAGCCGGGCCACCAGCCAGGCCACCAGGTAGCCCAGCAGCTGCATCACCCAGAGCACCAGGAACACCCTGCCCAATTCCGCCCAGCCCAGCTCCACACCCGTACCCAGGGTGGAATTGAGGATGCTGGCAGTGAGAAAGACGTTCATGGTCAGGGAGCTGATGACCTTGATGGAGCCGCGGTCCATCGTGCCCCGGCGGGCCATCACATAGCCGATGACCATGATCACCAGGAACACAAGCATCTTGTTGAGAAGAGCAGTAAAATCCATGTCAAAAACCTCAGATCCGCAGGATGAGCTTTGCGATAAAGATATAGATCAGCAGCGACACCGCGTCGGTCAGGGTGGAGATCAGCGGGTTTGCCATGACCGCCGGGTCCAGGCCGATCTTCTCCGCCCCGATGGGGAGGAGGCTGCCCACCAGCTTTGCGAACATGACGATGAACACGATGGAGAGGCTGACGGTGGCGGCCACGGCCACGGTGACGTTGGGGTTGGAGAGCAGCAGCCCGTCTACCAGCAGCATTTTGCCGAAGTTGACCACGGCCAGGGAGGCGCCGCAGAGGATGGCCACCCGCCACTCCTTCCACAGCACCCGCAGGGCGTCCCGGGGCTCGATGTCGCCCAGGGAGAGGGAGCGGATCACGGCGGTGGCGGACTGGGCGCCGGAGTTGCCGCCGGTGCCCATCAGCATGGGGATAAAGGGCACCAGGCCCGCCACGGCGGCCAGGCGGCTTTCAAAGGCCGTCAGGATCATGCTGGTAAAGGTGGCCGAGAGCATCAGGAACATGAGCCAGGGGATGCGGTTTTTCCAGATCTCCAGAGGCGCGGTGCGGGAATAGGGCTTGTCGGAGGGGGTCATACCGGCCATCTTTTCGATGTCCTCGGTGGCCTCCTGTTCCATGACGTCGATGACGTCGTCAACGGTGACGATGCCCACCAGGCGCCCTTCCTTGTCTACCACGGGCATGGCCATCAAGTCGTAGTCGGAGAACTTTTCCGACACGCTCTCCTGGTCCTCGGTGGTGGTGGCGAAGACCACGTTCCGGTCCATCAGCTCCTCGATGACGGTGTCGTCGTCGTGGAGCAGCAGGTCCTTCACCGTGACGATGCCTTCCAGCTCCCGGTGGGCGTTGGTGACAAAGCAGACGTAGATGGTCTCCTTGTCCTCGCCGATCCGGCGGATGCGGGCGATGGACTCCTTGACGCTCATGTATTTTTTCAGGTCCACGAACTCCGCGGTCATGATGCTGCCGGCAGAGTCCTCGGGATAGTGCAGGTACTGGTTGATCAGCTGCCGGGTCTGGGGGGTGGCGGTACGCATGACGCGCTTGACCACGTTGGCGGGCAGTTCCTCCATCATATCCACCGCGTCGTCCACGTACAGCTCTTCCACAATGCCGGACAGCTCCGTGTCGGTGATGGAGTTGATGATGCGCTCCTGCTCCGGAGCCTCCAGATTGGCGAAGACCTCGGCGGCGGTCTCCTTGGAGAGGAGCCGGAACACCGCGAGCATCCTGGCGTCCTCGATCTCGGAGAGGAATTCCGCCACGTCGAACTCGTTCATTTCCTCCAGACGCTGCTGCAGGCCCTTCCGGTCCTTCTTCTCCAGCAGCTCCGTCAGCTCGTCGTAGCGCTTTTCCTGGATCGCCTCATAATCCATGGCTTCCAGGATCTCGTTTTCCTCCAAGCCGCTCACCTCCAGCGTACAATTTGAAACATCTCATTTTATCATGGGCGGCGGGGGATTACAAGCAAAATCGCCGGCAGTCCGCCTCAGTCCGCCGATCTTTCCTGTGCCGGGGCATATCTTGGGGCGAAACATTTCCGTCCATTTCTCCCGGCAAAGTTGATGGATTCAACAGCGCCGTTTGACGCCCTTCTCGAAATTACATAACTATAATGATCTTACCTTATGTAAACTACGGAGGGCGAGAACATGGCATTGGAAGGACAGAAGAAGCTGGCGGCGCTGCCGGGGGCGTATCGGGAGAAGCGGCAGACGCTGGCGGCGCGCTGGGGGATCTATTTTCTGCTGGGCTTTACCATGGCCTGCGCGCGGGTGCTGGGGACCGGCGGGCCCTTCGGCATCGCGCTGGTGGCCTGCGCCGGCCCGGGGATGACGGGAGTCTGCGCCCTGCTGGGGGCCTCGCTGGGCTATCTTGTCAGCGGGGGACTGGAATGGGGGATCCGCTTCATCGCGGGCACCGTGCTGGTCTACACGGTGAGCTACCTCTTCCATGAGCTCCCGGTCTATCGGCAGCCGCTCTTCATGCCGGGGGCTGCGGCAGCGGTGGCGGCGCTGACAGGCTTTTTGGGGAGCTTTGCCTACGGCGTGTCGGGGCGGCCCCTCTGGGCGGAGCTGCTGCTGGAATCGGCCCTGGCCTTTGGGGGCGCCTATTTTTTCCGCGAGGCTCTGTCCGGTGGACGGCGGAACACCGAAACAGAGGAGCTGCGCCACGGAGTGGCCTGGATGGTCCTGTCCGCCTGCGTTTTGATGACCCTTTCCCGGCTGGTGTTTCTCGATACCGTCTCCGTGGGCCGCCTCCTGGCCCTGCTGCTGGTGATGACCACCGCCATGAAGGGCGGGATCCTCACCGGCGCCGCAGTAGGGACGGTGCTGGGGCTGGCCGTGGACATGGCGAGTCCCGGGGCGCCCTTCTACACCATGGCCTATGCCTTTTGCGGGCTGCTGTCCGGGGTCTTCGGCAAGCACGGGCGCCTGCTCTTTGTGCTCTCCTTCCTGCTGGCGGACGCGCTGGCGGTGGTCAGCGCCTGGAACACGGAGGCCTATGTGAGCGCGCTGATCGAATGCTTCTGCGCGTCGGTGCTCTTCATGCTGCTGCCGGGGAGCCTGCTCAACCAGATCGGGCTGCTGCTCCAGGTCAACGAGCGGGGCAGCGGCGAGTCCGGCCTCCGCCGCTACGCGGCCGGGCGGGTGCGCCAGCTCAGCGAGGCCTACGGCGAGCTGATCCAGGTGGTGCAGGAGGGCCTGACGGAGCCCTACAACGATGAAAATATCGCCCGGGTCTTCGACCGGGCCGCGGACGCGGTATGCGTGACCTGCAGGCACAAAAACCGCTGCTGGAACGCGGAATACATGGACACCCTCTCCGCCATGAACGACGCCACCCGGGCCATGACGGAAAACGGCAGCCTCCGGGAGGAGGACCTGCCCCAACACTTCCGGGAGCGCTGCGAGGGGCTTACTGCCTTCGTCACGGCGGTAAACGGCGAGCTGCGGGGGCTCAACTACCGGCGGCAGCTCCGCAGCCGATTGCAGGAGATGGGGAACGTGGCCTGGGGGCAGTATTCGGACATGGCCCAGGTCCTGGGGCGGGTCTCCTCGGAGCTGGGCAGCATCAACGGGGCCGACCCCCTGGCGGAGCGCCGCCTGATCCGCTACCTCAGGGGCATGGACATCGACGCGGAGACCGCCGTGTACCGGGACGGCCGGGGCCGGCTCCGGGTGGTGATCGAGAGCGGGCGCCTGAGCCCCCTGACCCGGCAGGAGGACTGGCTGGAAAAGCTCTCCTCCGTGGTGGGCCTGCGCCTGTGCCAGCCGGAGGAGGCCCCGGAGGGGAGCTCCCGGCTCACTCTGCTGGAGGCGGAGCCCCTGGCGGTGTCGGTGGGCATCGCGGCGCTGAAAAAGAAGGGGGAAAAGGTCAGCGGCGACCGGGGCAGCTACTTCAAGACCGACGCGGGGGTACTCTGCGTCATCCTGGCCGACGGCATGGGCACCGGAGACGAGGCGGCCCGGGACAGCGCCCGGGTGGTCAGCATCCTGGAGAAATTCCTGCGCTCCGGGGCGGATCCGGCGGTGGCCATGAAGATCCTCAACTCTGTCATGCTGCTGCAGGGCGGGGAGAGCTGGGGCTTTGCCACGGTGGACCTGATGTGCGTGGACCTTTTCAGCGGGGAGACCTGCTTTTACAAGTACGGCGCTGCCCCTTCCTATGTGAAAAGCGGAAAAAACGTCCGCCGCATCCAGGGGGAGACCCTGGCGGCGGGACTGGAGCTGGGGGAGGGGGCGGCCCCGGACGTCGTGCGCATGCGTCTGCGCCCCGGCTCCACGGCGGTGATCGCCTCCGACGGAGTGATCGCCGACACGGATGACGACTGGATCAAATCGCTTCTGGGCGGAGAGTACACGGACATGAAGAGCCTGGCCCGCGGCGTGCTGCGGGAAGCGGAGAAGCTCTACGGCGCCGGAGACGATATGACCGTCGTGACATTGCGGGTGGAGGAGAGAGCATGATCCACAGGCTGCGCGCGGGACTGGCGGGGCTCTTATCCCGCTTCCGCCGGCGGCCCCGGCGGGAGCGGCTGCCGGAGGTCCGGGGGACGGCGCGGAATGTGATCGTGGTCAAGTCTCGGGACCCGCGCTTTCAGGAGATCCTGTACGTCCTGCGGGACGACTATTATTCCGATCCGGACTGTGACCGGGCGGAGCTGCTGCGGCAGGCCAGGGAGGCCGCCCGGGCGGAGACGGGGAGCGTTCTGCCGCCCGGGCCGCGCCTCCCGCTGTGGCCGGCTGGGCTGCTGCTGGCCGGCGCGGTCCTGATCCTGATCCTCACGGGGGTGATCATGCTTCCATAAAAAACGAAAACGGAATAGGGAATCGATAGCAGGGAGCCGCGCGCTCCAAAGGAGGGCGTCTTTTACGCCAAACGGAAAACCCCCGCTGCAAAACTGCAGCGGGGGTTTTTCGGAAATCGAAGAAATCGATTACTTGATGCCGTACTTCTTGTTGAACTTATCCACGCGGCCGCTGGTGTCGACCAGCTTCTGCTTGCCGGTGTAGAAGGGATGGCACTTGGAGCAGATCTCAACGGTGATGTTCTGCTTGGTGGAACCGGTCTCGATCACGGCGCCGCAGGCGCAGCGAATGGTGGTCGGCTGATAGTTGGGATGGATTCCTGCCTTCATGGTGGTACGCTCCTCATCTAAGGCTGCCATGATTGTGTCTGGAGGCAAACGCCGCTTCATCCGCCTTCGGCATCTCCCGGATGATCTGTGCCCTGATCTCGTCACTTTTTCTTGAGATACACAAAAAGTATCCCTGCGAAAAAGTGCCATCATCAGAACCCAGATCCTCTCGAGATCTGCTCTCGCCGAATGAACCGTTGTTTGCCAAACAGGCATAGTTACATGGCGCAACGAGGATTGTAGCACAGCAAACCGGGAAATGCAAGGATTATTTTTGTGATTTTAGGCTGTTCGAGGGGGTTTCCAACGACGAACAGCCCCAGCTCTTCGTGCGGGCGACTGATAGCCGCCCCTATGGCGCAAAGGCAGGTTCACCCGTAGGGGCGCTTCATGAAGCGTCCGCGAAGCAAGTCGGATTACCGACTACGGGCCGTTCATGAACGGCCCCTACGAGGAAGACGGACAGTTCCCATAGCGTCGACCAGGGGACGGCGTCCCCCCCGCCTTCTAAAAACGAAATACTAAACACGCACCGGCACCGTCTCGCCGATCGAAAGGAAATACAGCAGGCACTCCCGGACGGGCTTTTGGCAGATGCGCCTGAGGGCTCCGGCGTAGGCCCGCAGCTGCCCGGCGTAGACCAGCGCCCGCTTTTCTGCCTCCGCCCGGTTCTTCACCCGGTCGGTCTTGTAGTCGATGACGGTGAGGCTGCCGTCGGCTTCCTCCAGATAGCAGTCCACCACGCCCTGGAGCAGCAGCTCCTCGCCGCTTCCCACGGGAAAATAGTCCTCGGCGGGGCAGAGCAGGGAGAACTTGAACTCCCGCCGCAGCTTCGGCGCGGAGAGCATCCGCTTTCCCAGGGGGGATGCGAAGAGCCCCACGATGGCCCGGGCGTCCACGGCCTCGGCCTCCCGTTCGGAGAGGAAGCCCTGCTCCCGCAGCCGCCGGATCTCGCCCAGGACCGCGTCAACGCTCCCGGTTTCGGCAAAGTCCATGACCTGCAGCACCAGGTGGGTGGCGGTGCCCTTTTCCGCCCCGGTGAGGGGCTTTTCCGCCCGGGCAAAGTCCGGCAGACGGAAGGGCCTGTGCTTCCGGGGACTGAGATCCTGCGCCTCCGGGTCGGATTCGGTCCGGCCCTTCAGTTCGGTGGCCGTGACCTTGGAGGGCAGCGCCTCCGCCTCCCGGTGGGGATAGACGAAGGAGAGCCGACGCTCCAGCTCCCGGAGGGCCTCCGGGTCCGGCCGGACGTCTGCCGCGGCAGCCGTCTCCTGCTCGGCCTCTCCCGGCTCCCGGAGCTGCAGGGTCAGGTGCTGTTCTTCATCCGCAAGGATGGCCGCCGTGAGCCACAGGGCCGGGCTTTGGGCCCGGGCCAGCAGGGCGGGGGCCATGGGAGTGGCGGCAAGGCCCCGGGCTTTCTCCAGCAGGGCCTCCGGATCCCGGACGGCGGCGGTGAGGAAGAGCCGCTCCCGGGCACGGGTCATGGCCACATACAAAAGCCGCAGCTCCTCCGAGAGCATCTCCCGGTCCAGCCGCAGGGCCACGGCGTTCCGGGCCAGGCCCGGATACTCCACCCGGCGCTCCAGATCCGTCACCTTGGGGCCCAGGCCCAGCTCCGGGTGCACCAGCACCGTGCCCCGGGCGTCCTGCCTGTTGAAGCTGTGGGCAAGGTCCGAGAGGAACACCACGGGAAATTCCAGGCCCTTGGATTTGTGTACCGACAGGATGTGCACCGCCGAGCCGCTTTCCGCGCCCAGGGAGGGCTCCTGCCCCTTTTCGGCCATGCGCCGCAGCCAGAGCACAAAGCGGTGCAGGCCCCGGTAGCCGGTGGCCTCAAAGCGCTCGGAGAGCTCCACCAGCTCCAGGAGCCGGGCCCGGCGCTGATCCCCGTCCCGCATGGCGGAGCACACCGCCAGCAGATCCAGCTCCTCCAGCAGCTGTTCCACCAGCTCGGAGGCCCTCAGATCCGGCGCCTGCCGGCGCAGTCTCTCCAGAAGCGTCAGGAAGTCCTGACCCTGCTGATGGGATTGCGACCAGGTCCGCAGCGCGGTATAGAAGTCGCCGTTCGGATCCGCCGCCCGGATGGCGGAGAGGGTGTTGGCGTCAAAGCCCAGGGCGGGGGAGCGGAGTACCGCGATCAGGGGGATGTCCTGATGGGGGTTATCCAGGATGGCCAGCATGGACAGCACCGCCGACACCTCCGCCGCCCGGAAGAAGCCGCCCCCCTGGCCGAAGCCCACAGGGATGCCGCGTCTCGTCAGCTCCCGCCGGTAGACGGGGCCAACGGCGTTGGCGCTGCGCAGCAGGATGGCGATGTCGCCGTAATCCAGGGGCCGTTCGCCTCCGCCGTCTTGCACGGTCATGCCGGAGGCCATCAGCGCCCGGATCTTCTCCGCCACCAGGGCGGCCTCCAGGGCCTGCTTGTCCGGCGTCTCCTCGTCGCCGCCCTTTTCCGCCCGCAGCAGCGTCAGCTCCGGCACGGGGACGCTGCCCGTGTAGCCCTCCGCGCCGAAGCGCAGGGCCGCGGCCTCGTCATAGTCGATGTCGCCCAGGGCCCGGGACATGCAGCGGGAGAACACGGCGTTGGCCCCGTCCAAAATCTCCCGGCGGGAGCGGAAATTCTCTCGCAGCAGGATGCGCCGGGGCTGACCGGGGAGGGCCTGGCCCGCATCGGCGTAGCTTTCATATTTTTCGGTGAAGATGGTGGGGTCCGCCAGCCGGAAGCGATAGATGGACTGCTTCACGTCGCCCACCAGGAAGAGGTTGCTCCCCTCCTGGGACAGGGCCCGGAAAATGTCGTCCTGGACCCGGCTCACGTCCTGATACTCGTCCACCAGGATCTCCGCGTAGCGGTCGCGCACCCGGCGGGCCAGCTCTGTGGGCGCGCCGTCCTCCCCCAGGAGGAGGCGGGCGCTCATATGCTCCAGATCCGCGTAATCCACCAGGTTTGCCCGGCGCTTGGCCGCGGCAAAGGCCCGGTCAAAGTCCTGCACCAGCAGGAGCAGCGCCTTCATGGCGGGGGCGGTGAGGGCCAGATCCCGCAGCAGCGTCTCCGAGGGCTGGGCAAAGACCTGCCCCAGCTTTTCCATAGCCTGCTTGCAGGCGGTTCGGCGGGCCTTGAGTCCCTCGCTCAGGACCGGATCGGGAGACTTGCGCAGCGTGCCCTGGCGGAAGGGGATGGGGAAGCAGCCGCGGGCCTTTTCCCAGCCCAGCCGCAGGCAGCGGCAGAGCTCCCGGAGGCTGTCCGCCGTCTCCGCATACCCCGCGAGCCAGGCCTTGGCAATGGCGGGCTCGCTTCGGACAAGGGCCAGCATCCGGTCGAATTCCGCGGCCCAGTAGTCGGCGGTCTCGGCGGCGTTTTGCAGCAGCTCCCGGCCCCACACCGTCTCTCCCGCGTCCGCCGCCGGGGCCTCCAGCTGACGGATCTGCGCCTCGGCCCAGAGGTCGGGCCGGGCGTGGCACTGCATCTTGTCGTAGAGCTCCAGCACCAGCTCGCCCAGCCGACCGTCGTCCCGGCCGGCGCCCACGGTGTCCGCCAGCAGGAGGAAGCCCGGGTGGGCCTCCGGCTTGTCGTAGCAGGCGTCCAGCACCCGCTCCAGGGCGGCGGCCTTCATGCTTTGGCCCCGCTGCTCGTCCAGGATGGCAAAGTCCGGCGCCACGCCCGCCAGGTGGGCGTTTTCCCGCAGGAAGGCGGCGCAGAAGCTGTGGATGGTGCCGATCTGCGCCTTCCGCACCAGGGCGCTCTGCCGCCGGAGGCGGCGGTTGGAGGGGTCCGCGGCCAGGGCTTCCGCCAGAGCCTCGGTGATCCGGCTGCGAAGCTCGCCGGCGGCGGCCCGGGTAAAGGTGATGATGAGAAAGCGGTCCAGATCCACCGGGGATTCCCCGTCGCAGATGCGGGCCATCAGCCGCTCGGTGAGGACCCGGGTCTTGCCGCTGCCCGCGCCCGCCGAGACCAGCACGGCGCTCCCGCGGGCCTGGATGGCGGCGCGCTGGGCGTCGGTAGGATGAAATTCACGCATGCTCCGATCCCTCCCCGTCCAGCAGAGTGAAGACCTTGAAGTCGCTGAGCTTGGGCAGATAGCGGCAGCTCTCGCCGCCCTCGCCGTCGCTGAAATAACAGGCGTCCAGATAGTCGCAGTTGAGGCAGGCGGTCTCCTGCTGGCTGCGGTAATAGGGGTCGGCGGCGATGCTGCCCCGGTGGAGCTCCCCGGCCATCTGGGTCAGGGTCCGCCGCAGGTGGCGGGAGAGCTGGCCCATCCGCTCCAGAGAGGCCAGAGAGTCCGCGCTGTCCTTGCGCTTGGAAAACTTCACGGGGATGTAACGCTTGTCCTCGCCCTTTTCCCAGGCCTCCAGCAGGGCGGGGTCGTCCAGGACCAGACCGCTGCGGCGCAGGGCGTCACTCCGCTTTTTGGCGATCTCCTCGTCCCCCGCGCCGGCGTCCACCGGCAGCATCAGGTTCCGGGCGGGCAGGTACATGACCCCCGCGGGGACGATCTCGCGCCCGTAGCGGCGCTCGCCGTTTTCCTCCAGGGCGAACAGATACAGCAGCATCTGCAGCCCCATGCCGTACCACACGTCCGACAGGGAGAAGGCCTTTTTGCCGGTCTTATAGTCCACGACCCGCAGGTAGAGCTTGTCCTCGTGGACCCAGCCGTCGATCCGGTCGGCAACGCCGGTGAGGGTCAGGGCGCCCTCGCCCTCGCCCAGCTCCAGGGGCCGGATGTCCCGGGCCTTGGAAAAGTCCAGCTCGAAGTCCAGCGGCTCGAAGCCGGAGCGGCGCAGCTCCTGCACCGTGTCCAGCACGATCTGCTCTCCGTCGGCGCAGAGGCGCCGGAACAGGTGGATGAAGCGGCCGGATTTCTCCTGCATATCGTCCAGCTCCTCGTGGACGTAGCGCTCCGTCCAGGCCCGGGTCAGGGCCCGGATCCGCTCGTCGTCCACGGCCTGGAAGCCGCCCAGCTCCCGGACCTGCCGCACGGTGTTTTCCAGCACATAGTGCAGGAAGGTGCCGATCTCCGGGGGCTGGAAGCCCGCGGGCTCGTAGGGCTTGGCCCTCAGGCCGTACTGGCAGAAGTAGGAGAACTTGCAGGAGGAGAATTTGTCGATGCGGGAGGCGCTCAGATAGAGCTTCGGCCCGTAGAGAGCCTCCACCGCCGCGGGGGAGAGGGTCCCCCGGGTGCCGGCCGCGGCCCGCTCCAGCTTCCCGAAGCGGTCGGGGGCCTCCCGGCGGAAGTATTCCGCCGCGGCCGCCGCCGCGGGGCGGCCAGCCTGCAGGGCGTGGGCCGCCAGGGTCAGCGCGGGGCCGGGGGCGCTGAGCCGGCTCTCGTCCAGGCTCAGCCGCTTTGGCTCTATGCCGAAAAGGGCCTTGGCCCGCTCGAACACATAGGCCGGGCGCAGGGCCTCCCCCTCATGGTCGCAGAGGGGATAGCTCAGATAAAGCCCCTCCGAGGGCAGGGTCAGGCAGTTGTAGAGCAGGGAAAACTCCCGCCACAGCTCGCCCTCGCCGCCGCCCAGGTCGATCTCCAGCTCCAAAAGCCGCTCCCGCTCCTCGTCGGAGAAGACGCCGGGGGCCTCCTTCGTCATGGGGAGGCGGCCCTCGTGGCAGCCCAGCACCAGCAGGTGCCGGAGGCTGCGGCGGCGCATCCGGTCAAAATCGCCGGCGGAGACCCGGTCCAGGGACACGGGGATCAGGCCGATGTCGTATTGGGAGAGCATGCGGGTAAAGAGCCGGCCGAAGGACACGGCGTCCATCTGCATGTCGCCGAGAAGCGCCGCGCTCTGCTCCAGGGCCGAGACGATCAGCTCCCAGAGCTGGCCCGTCTCCCGTGCCAGAGCCTCCCGCCCGTCCGCCTCCAGCTGGGCGGCGCGGGCCTCCAGCTGCTCCGGCAGCTTCAGATCGATCAGCAGGCTCGAGAGGGCCGCGGCCTGGCCCTTGGCGGTGTCCGCCAGGCGGCTGCTGCGGGCAAAGCGCTGCAGGGGCTCCGCCGCGCGCCGCCGCAGGGCGTTGATGCGGGCGAGACGGGCCGTGCTCTCCTCGGTCACCTGGGCGCCGTAGCCGTCCGGGTGCTGCCGCCAGTCCCCATCCCGGTCCCAGGCGCCGCCCCGGAGCTGCCACTTATAAATGTAGTCGGAGAGCAGGTCGCACTCCTCCGGGTCCAGGCCCGTGAGCCCGGTGCCCAGATAACTGATCACATCGTCCACATCCCAGCCGGCGCCGGTGATGTCGTAAGCCAGGGAGATGAGGGCGGGCAGGGGCTTTTGCAGCAGCTCCGAGCGCCGCGCCACGAAGAGGGGGATCCCGTAGTGCCGGAACACGTTTTCCAGGGTGGCCCGGTAGTCCTCAAAGCCCCGCACGGCCACGGCGATGTCCCGCCAGCGGCAGCCGTCCTCCCGCACCAGCTCCAGGACCCTTGCCGCCGCGGCCTCGCACTCGGCGGAGATGCTCTCGGCGTAACCCAGGCGGAGGCAGGCGCTCTCGCCCGCATAGCGCTCGCCGCCGTAGCGGAACATCTCATCGGCAAAAAAGCGCAGAGCGGGGGCCTTGCCGCCCTCCTGCCGCAGCTGATCCACCCGGACCTCCTGCCCCAGCTCCTTGGCCTGGGCGGCAAGGCGGCGGAAGGCGGCGCGGCTCAGGGCGAAGATCTCCTCCTCCCCATAGGGGCCGTCCATGGTCAGACAGACCGTGAGGGATACGCCCCTGCGCAGCAGCGCCGCGAGCACCGCGTGCTCCTGATACGTAAAATCCAGAAAGCCGTCCACATATACGGCGTTTTCGGGGCCCAGGGCCCCCTCCTCGATCTGCCGGGCCAGCAGGCTCAGCCGGTCGGAGGGGTCGGCGTGGCCGTTTGAAACCACGGCGTCGTAGGCCTCCAGGATCAGGGCCATGTCCTGCAGCTTCAGCCCCAGGCCGCCGCCGCAGCGCTCGGCCGCCGCCACGAGCTGTTCGGGCGTCACGCAGGAGGTCTTCAGCTCGTCCACGGCGGAGAGCAGCAGGGTCTGCAGCTCCGCCTTCTGGCGAGCCCCGCCGTAGACCTGCAGCCGGGGACCGGCGGCGTCCAGGGCCAGGGCCATGCACAAAAGCCGCCCGCCCTTGTCCAGCAGGGGCGCGGCCAGGCCGCCCTTTTCCTGGGCGACTCTGCGGGCAAGCCCCGTGAAGCTCAGCACCTCCGCCGTCAGGGAGAGGCTGTCTCCGCAGATCCGGCAGAGCTCCCGCTCCGCCTCGTGACTGTATTGCTCGGGCACCAGCAGGATCCGCCCCCGCCGACGTGCTTCCACCGCCCGGCGCAGTTCCTCGTAGATCGCCGCCGTTTTGCCGGTACCGGCCTTTCCGATGATGAAACGGAGCATCCGCGCCCTCCTTTCGCGTCAAAATGACGCAGACTTTTTTCCTATTTTACCAAATTCCCCATGTGCTTGCAAGCGGAGGAAAAATCCGCGCGAAACGGGAAATCCTCTTGATAACGGGAGTGAGATGTGCTATTGTCTTCTTTGGCAGAGTTCACAAGTAAGGAGGATGCTTTGATGAAGTTTTCGTCTAAAATAGAAAAATGCAGTCTGTCCCCCATGCGCAAGTTCGCCGCCATCGCCGAGCGGGCCGATGAGCGGGGACTGAACATTTTCCGCCTGAACATCGGGCAGCCGGATCTGCCCACGCCCCACACCTTCTTCGACCGGCTCCAGAGCTTCCACCAGCCGGTGCTGAGCTATTCGCCCTCCAACGGCCTGCCTGAATACCTGGACGCGGTCTGCCACTATTACCACGGCCTGGGCGTGGACCTGAGCAGGGGAGACCTGCTGGGCACCACCGGCGGCAGCGAGGCGCTGCAGATGGCTCTGTCCGCCATTCTGGACGAGGGGGACGAGATCGTCATCCCCGAGCCCTTCTACCCCAACTATGCCACCATGACCAACCTGACCGGCGCCCGGGTGCATCCCCTGACCACCTCGCCCGAGGAGGGCTACCGCTACGCCGTCCGGGAGCGGGTGGAGGCCTGCATCAACGAGCATACCCGCGCCATCATGATCACCAACCCCGGCAACCCCACCGGCTGCGTGCTCAGCCGGGAGGAGCTGAAGCTGATGCTGGACATCGCCAAAGAGCATGAGCTCTTCATCATCTGCGACGAGGTGTACCGGGAATTTGTCTATAACGGCGAGCGGCTCATGAGCGCCCTGCAGTTTGAGGGCTACGAGGAGAACGTCATCGTCATCGACTCGGTGTCCAAGCGCTTTTCCGCCTGCGGCGCCCGCGTGGGCGCGCTGATCTCCCGCAACCGGGAATTCTTGAGCCACTGCCTGAAGTGGAGCCAGATGCGTCTCTCCAGCCCCACTGTGGACCAGCTCGCCGCCGCTTCCCTCTATTCCTTCACCAAGGCCTATTTCGACGAGATGCGCGAGGAATACCGCGCCCGCCGGGACACCATGATCCGCGGCCTGCGGAGGATCCGGGGCGTCATCTGCGACGAGCCCCAGGGCGCCTTCTACGTGATGGCGGCCCTGCCCGTGGACGACGCGGAGAAGTTCCAGGAATGGCTGCTGACGGAGTTTGACGACCACGGCGACACCCTGATGTTCGCCGCCGGCGGCCCCTTCTACGCCACCCCCGGCAAGGGCATAAACGAAGTGCGCATGGCCTATGTGCTGGAAAAAGAGAAGCTGGAGCGGGCCATGGAGGTGCTGGCCATCGCCATCGAGCAGTACAACAGCCGGGAGAAATGATCTCTTGTGACCGGCGTTCCCAGGTATCACAAGATATGGGGATGTGCCGCAGCAACGCAAATTTTAGTTGACAGACCCGGCTTTCTTCGAGTATAATGACCACTCGACGGCATGACCGTCGAGTGGTTTTCTCTTTGTCAACTACTTCACGCCGGACCCCGGCGCGATGTTGAGTAGGCCCGCCTTCCCGAGAGAGGCGCGGGTCCAAAAAAATCCGGAAAGGAGTGCAAGAAATGCTTCGTACCTACCAGCCCAAGAAGCTCCAGCGCAAGAAAGAGCACGGTTTTCGCAAGAGAATGAAGACCGCCAACGGCCGCAAGGTCCTCGCCCGCCGCAGAGCCAAGGGCAGAGCCAAGCTCAGCTACTGATCCCAGACCACACCCGTGAGCAGGGTCCGGAAAAACGACGGAATATGAGCATTTTCAGGGCGGAGCGATCCGCCCTTAAGGCGCGTCGGGAGATTTATCCTTGAAAAGCAGATGCACGTTAAAAAAGAACAGCGACTTCCGGCGGCTCTACGCCAAGGGGAAGAGCGCGGCGACCCCCTATCTGGTGGTCTACTGCCGCAGGAACCGGACCGGGGAGAACCGGCTGGGCTATACGGTGTCCACCCGTCTGGGCCACGCCGTTGTCCGCAACCGGGTCCGCCGCCGCCTGCGGGAGATCGTGCGGCTCAACGCCCCCCGGCTCCAGACCGGCTGGGACATCGTCATCGTTGCCCGCGGCCGCGCCGTCGAGGCCCCCTACCGGAAGCTGGACGCCGCCTTCCTGGGCGCCTGTGAAAAGCTGGGGCTCGTGAAGAAGGAGGCAGAGGCGTGAAAAAGCTGCTGCTTGCCGCCATCCGCTTTTATCAGAAGCAAATTTCCCCGGGGCGTCCGCCCTGCTGCCGTTTTCGGCCCACCTGCTCGCAGTACGCGCTTCAGGCCATTGAAAAATACGGCGCCCTCAAGGGCGGCTGGCTGGCCCTGAAACGCATCAGCTGCTGCCATCCCTTTTATAAAGGGAAGCGCGGCATTTACGACCCCGTACCATAAGAGAAGGAGTTCATGTTATGTCCTTTTGGCAAATCATTACCTGGCCCTTCGCAAAGCTGATGGTCATGTTCTACAACCTGACCGGGAACTACGGCCTGTCCATCATCCTGTTCGGCCTGATGGTGAACCTGGTCGTCCTCCCCTTCATGGCGAGGAGCAAAAAGAGCATGATGCGCTCTACCCGCCTGCAGCCCAAGATCCAGGAGCTGCAGCGTCGGCACGAAGGCAACCAGCAGAAGCTGAACGCGGAGCTGCAGAAGCTGTACCAGGAAGAGGGCGTGAATCCCATGTCCGGCTGCCTCTGGTCCCTGCTGCCGCTGTTCCTGCTGATCCCCCTGTACAGCATCATCCGTCAGCCCATCACCCGTATGATGATGGCCCCTACCACGGTGGTGGACGAGCTGAGCACCTATTTTGCCAGCGATCTGGAAGGCCTGGGCACCCGTGCAGCGGCCTATAAAGAGATCCTGCTGACAAACCTTGCCCACAACAACTGGGACACGGTGCAGGCCGCCCTGGGCGACAAGCTCAACGGCCTGATGAACGTGGACCTGGGCTTTTTGGGCATGAACCTGGGTGAACAGCCCAACTGGCGCACCATCTTTTCCGGTCCCTGGACCTGGGCCGCTATCGGCCTGTTCCTGATCCCCTTCGTGTCCGCGGGCCTGTCCTGGCTGTCCATGAAGGTGGCCAACGCCACCAATCCCCAGATGGCCACTGCCGACGGCTCCGCCCAGAGCATGACCAAGAGCATGAATCTGATGATGCCCCTCATGAGCGTGTGGATCTGCTTCTCCATGCCCGCCGCCATGGGCATCTACTGGATCGTCAACAGCATCTTCGGCATGATCCGCGACTATATCCTCACCAAGCACTACAAGAAGAAGCTGGATGAAGAGGACGCCGAGCGTCTGGCCGCCCGCAGCGAGCGGGAGAGAGAGCTGGAGCTCAAGCGCATCGAGACCGAGCGGCTGAAGGCCGAGGGCAAGACCGAGGTCAACCAGAACACCAGCAAGAAGAAGCTCCAGGCCAGCGAAAAGCAGAAGGCCGAGGAGCGCAAGGCCGCCATCGTCCGCGATGAGCGGGCCGCGCGCCGGGAGCGTCTGGGCGTGAAGGAGACGGAGAAGCCCGCCTCCCAGGTGGGCAACCGCCGCTACGCCCGGGGCCGCGCCTATGTGCCCGACCGTTACGAGAACCCCGAGGCCGCGGAAGAGGCCACCCTGGCCGCCGCCATGGAGTCGGAAGGCGCAGCCGCCATCGACGAGACCGTGGAGGAGACCGTCCCCGCGGCTGACGTGGCCGTGAAGGAAACTGCTCCCGTGGCCAACGAGCAGGAATAAGGAGTTTACTGACAAATGGAAAAATATTTGGAGAAGACCGGCCGCACCACCGATGACGCCATCGCGGCAGCTCTGGCGGAGCTGCACCTGGAGCGGGAAGAGGTGACGGTCGAGGTCCTGCAGCTGCCCAAGTCCGGCTTCCTGGGCATCGGCGCCTCTCCGGCGGTGATCCGCGTGAGCTACCAGGTGGAGGACGAGCCCGTCCCCGCCCCGGCGGTCGAGAAGCCCGCCGGGACCGAGAAGCCCGTGAAGGCGGAGAAGCCCGCCAGGACCGAGAAGCCCGTGAAGGCCGAAAAGCCCGCCAAGGCCGAAAATCCCGTGAAGACCGAGATGCCCGCCCCCGTGGCGGACGAGGAAGCGGAGTTCGCCGAAGTCCGCGCCTTCCTGGGCGGCCTGCTGGAGCACATGGGCGTGGACGCCCAGATCGACATTCGCCGCCGGGAGAACGGCGGCATCGGCGTGAACCTGTCCGGTGACAGCATGGGCGCCATCATCGGCCGCCGGGGCGAGACCCTGGACGCCATCCAGCACCTGACCAACTACGCCGTCAACAAGGGCAACGACAAGCACATGCACATCAGCGTGGACGCCGAGGGCTACCGCAGCAAGCGGGAGGAATCCCTGGCCCACTCCGCCGAGAAGATGGCCGAGAAGGTGCTCAAGTATAAGCGCAGCATGGCCTTCGAGCCCATGAACAGCTACGAGCGCCATGTGATCCACACCGCCCTGCAGAATTATGAGGGCGTCACCACCAGCTCCACCGGCGTGGAGCCCAACCGCCGCGTGGTGGTCTCCTACGTCAAGCCCGAGGCCCCCAAGTCCAACAAGCCTCAGAGCCGCGAGTGGGCCTGAGATCCGTCATCAACTTTATGTGCACAGCACATCGGAGGAATGAACATGATTTTTGAGAAAGTACAGGCCGCCCTGGCCAGCCAGTTCGAGATGGATCCCGAGACCATCACCCTGGACACCAACCTGATCGACGACATCGGCGCCGACTCCCTGGACGTGGTGGAGCTGATCATGTCCCTGGAGGACGAGTTCGGCATTGCCATTTCCGATGAGGACGCCGCCCAGCTCTACACGGTCCGCCGGATCGTGGAGTATCTGGAAAAGCTCCAGTAAGAGAAAACGAAAAGCAAAACGCCTCCCCCCCGACCGGGGGAGGCGTTTGCATATCCGCAGGACTTGCTTGTCCGCAGGACGGCGGGGGAACTTAAGAATTCTTAACTCTTTCCGGGATGGACAGAACGGAGCCGGGCTGGTATAATACTTTTTGAATATGGGGGCGTGTGCCCCAAGCAAATCAAATGCGTTTTTTCTGAAAAGGAGGAACGGGTATGAAGAGTATTTCGAGAAAGCTGTTCGGCCTGCTGCTGGTCCTGGTGATGATCGCCGGCATGATCCCGGCGGCTGCGGCGGAGGAGCCCTATGAGCTCTGGATCGGCGGGGTACAGGTCACCGGGGAGACGACCAGCGGCGAAGGATGGAGCTTTGATGCCGCAAGCAAGACTCTGACCCTGACCGACGCGGACATTACCACCGCCAACAGTACCGACAATCATGAGGGAGGCGCGATCTATGCCGATGGCAAGCTGATCGTGGTGCTCTCCGGAAAGAACAAGCTGTGCAGCGGAGTGCTTGTAAAAAACGGTGAACTCGAGATCAAGGGCAGCGGCAGCCTGGACATTGATTCTCCGGACACGAATGGCATCTATGTGATGGATGACAGCATGTCCGTTTCGGGCGGCTGCACGGTGAAGGCCAAGGGGATCGGCAACGGCATTTATGTCGACGGCGACCTTACTGTCACCGGCAGCACCCTGACGGCTTCGACGGACTACGTCGGGCTTTGCGCTGCAAACATCACGATCAAAGACAGCACTGTGACCGCCACGTCCACGGCCAGGGGCAGTGACGGTATCTATACGTCAGGAAAAATCGAGATCACGGGTACCAGCAAAGTGACTTCCGAAGGAAATGAACTGGCAATTTACGGTGGCGAAGGGATCAACGTTGGCGAAGGCCTTGTTATCACGGAGCCCGAGGGCGGCCAGATCGATAATAGCACGGTCAAGCTCAACGGCGCCGTCGCGAAAAAGGTCGTGATAGAGCCGGAGCCGACCTATAGCGTCACGGTTACCGTGGAGCCCGAGGGGGCCGGTACGGCTGCCGCCGAACCGACTTCCGGCAAGAAGGGCGACCAGATCACGCTGAAGGCTGCGGCCAACGAGGGCTATACCTTCCAGGAGTGGCAGGTGATCTCCGGCGGCGTCACCGTGGCGGAGGACAAGTTCACGCTGGGCAAGGAGGACGTGAAGCTCAAGGCCGTGTTCAAGGCTGTCACCTACACCGTACACTTTGACCCCAATGGCGGCGAGGGGACCATGGAAGACGCCACCGTGAACTACGGCGAGCAGCTGACTCTGCCGGAGTGCGGCTTCACCGCGCCGGAGGGCCAGGAATTCGACCAGTGGGATGCGGGCAAGCCGGGAGACGCCATCGATGTGACCGGGGACATGACCGTCACGGCCCAGTGGAAGGACGCGGAGCCCCCTGCTCCCGAGACCTATACCGTGAAGTTTGACCCCAACGGCGGCGAGGGCACCATGGAAGACGCCACCGTCACCGCGGGCGAACAGTACACCCTGCCGGAATGCGGCTTCACCGCGCCGGAGGGCAAGGAATTCGACCAGTGGGACGCGGGCAAGCCCGGGGACAAGATCGACGTGACCGGGGACATGACCATCAAGGCCCAATGGAAGGACGCGGAGCCGCCCGCCCCCCAGACCTTCACCGTGCGCTTTGAGTCCAACGGCGGCAGCGCCGTGGAAGAACAGACCGTGAACGAGAACGAGACGGCGCAGAAGCCCGCCAACCCCAGTAAAACGGGCTATGCTTTCGCCGGCTGGTACAGCGACAAGGCGCTGACCAAGGCCTATGACTTTGCTTCTCCCGTTACCGCCGACCTCACCCTCTACGCCAAGTGGAACCCCATCGCCTTTACGGTGAAGTTTGAATCAAACGGCGGCAGCAGAGTTTCGGACCAGCTGGTGCAGAGCGGGAAGACCGCCGCGGAGCCCAAGGATCCCACCCGGGACGGCTTTGAGTTCGCCGGCTGGTACAGCGACAAGGCGCTGACCAAGGCCTTTGACTTCAAAACGCCCATTACCGCCAACATCACCCTCTACGCCAAGTGGGAAGAGGGTGTGAAGTACACGGTGGACGCCATCAGCAACGCCACTGTGACCAAGGGAAAAACCGCGAGCCTGACGATCACCGTCAAGCGTTCGCCGGACGATGAGGAGTGCTTCGAGCACTTCAGCGCCGTGGAGGTGGACGGCAAGGAGCTGGTCAAGGCTACGGATTACTCCGCCAAGGCCGGCAGTACCGTGATCACCTTCAAGAACGCCTACCTGAACAAGCTCACCTCCGGCACCCACACCGTCACCATCCTCTTTGACGACGGCAAGGTCTCTGCCAGGATCGTGGTCAAGGCCGGCACCGGCGGCGGCGGATCCCGCGCGGCCAGGACCGGCGACGAGAGCACCCCGGGCCTCTGGATCGCGCTGCTGGCCGGCTCCGCCGTGGTGCTGGCCGGGATCGTGGCTTTCCTGGTGCTTCGGATGAAGAAAGGGAAGGCCCAGCCCCGGGAGATCCCCGCCAAGGAGCAGCCCCGGAACGATTCTGAACCGAAAGCTTAAGTGAAAAAGGACCTCCCCGGCAAGCGCCGGGGAGGTCCTCAAGCTGTCGACAAAGTGTCGACAGCTTGAGGCGCAAAACGGGGAACTTCCGAAAAAGTTCCCCGTTTTGCATAGATTGAACGTGAAGAGGGGACTAACCCCATGCATGTCGGAGCCTTACTGCACGGGTTTGTCTACAGTCTGAGGACCTCCCCGGCAAGCGCCGGGGAGGTCCTTTGCCGTTCCGGGAAGCTTTTGGAAAGCGTATCTTCTCATTGACAAATATTGGTGCGTCCGATACAATATCGGCGGATGCTCCGGGCGAAAAGGTTCCGGGGCTCCGTCAGCCATAGCATTCTTCCGGCACTCCCGTCTGTCGAAACAGGGGAGTGCCTCTATCCCCGCCCGGGCGGCAGAGAGGCCGGCCGGGCCATGAACCGGAGGATCCTGCCATGAATGAGCTGAAGCAACAGGCGCCCCAGCGCTATAAAAAAGAGTTGGGGCTCGAGACCTTTCTGTTCCCCGTGTTTTTCTTTGGCGTTTTCGCGCTGCTCTCCTGGAAAATGGGCCTGGCCAACGCCCTCAACACCATGATGAACACCGCCTACGCGCTGCTGATGGAGACGGTGCTGTATCTCACGGCCATCTGCGTCATCATGGGGGCCATCTCCGCGCTGCTGTCGGAGTTTGGCTTTGTCTCCCTGGCAAACCGGGTGCTCCAGCCGTTGATGAAGCCGGTCTACGGTCTCCCCGGCGCCGCGTCTCTGGGCGTGGTCACCACCTTCCTGTCGGATAACCCGGCCATCCTGACCCTGGCGGAGGATCAGAATTTTCGCCATTTCTTCAAGAAGTATCAATTCCCGGCCCTCACCAACCTGGGCACCGCCTTCGGCATGGGGCTGATCGTGTGCACCTTCATGTACGGCAGCGCCACCGCCATGGGCCAGCCTTTGGGCATGGCCGTGCTGGTGGGCCTGCTGGGCGCTGTGGTGGGCAGCGTTGTCAGCACCCGGCTGATGCTGATCTTCACCAAAAAGCTCTACGGGCCCGATGAGCCTATGACCACCCAGGGCGTCAACTCCGACACGCCCCGGAATATGCGGCCCATCCGCTCCGGCAGCATCGGCAACCGCGTCATGGGCGCCATCCTGGAGGGCGGCCACAGCGGCGTGAAAATGGGCGTGAGCATCGTGCCCGGCGTGCTGGTGATCTGCACGCTGGTGATGATGCTGACCAAGGGCATGCCCGCGGGCGGCTACACCGGCGCCGCCTACGAGGGCATCGAGCTGCTGCCCTGGCTGGCCAACAAGATCGACTTTATCCTCCAGCCCCTCTTCGGCTTCTCCTCGCCCGAGGCCATCGGCGTGCCCGTCACCGCCCTGGGCGCTGCGGGCGCCTCTCTGAGCATGGTGACGGAGCTGATCCGCCAGCATCTGATCGGGCCCAACGACATCGCCGTTTTTACCGCCATGTGCATGTGCTGGAGCGGCTATCTCAGCACCCACACCTCCATGATGGACAGCCTCAACTGCAAGGAGCTGATCGGCAAGGCCATCCTCTGCCACACCATCGGCGGCCTCTGCGCGGGCATCGCCGCTCACTGGATCTTCGTGCTGCTGTCCACGGTGTTCTGACTGCCCTAAAAAATCCAAGCTTCAGATTTTCACTTGTGATTCCGCGATGCTGCATCGGGAAAGGGAGATGCGTCAATGACAAGGATACAAAAGCGCCGGGTCGCGCTGCTGCTTGTTTTCCTGATGATCCTGGCCATGCCGGTCAGCGCGGAGGCCTCCGGCCGCGGCGTGTACTACCGTCCCTCCCTCACCTTCATCACCCGGAATGCGCCGGAGGATCTGCTGCTGCACATGGAGCTGAACCGGGGCGGCGAGACCGTCTCGGTGTATCTCTACCGGGAGGACCGGCTCTGGGAGAGCTATTTCCGCTTCTATCATCAGACGGCGCACAACCTGCCCGACTGGCACGGCAGCAGGGCCGAGTTCCGGGATGCGGTGCTGGTGGCGGAGACCGGCGGCCGGGAGACCCGGATCCCCCTGCCGGAGGAGATGCAGAAAAAGCTGACGATGAACGACTTTTTCATGCTGGATCTGTCGGATGGCTCCCTGCGCTTCGGCCTGCCCATGGGCCGCGCGGTCTTGCTGTTTTTCCTCCGCCTTGTGCTCACGCTCACAGCCGCGCTGCTGGTGCTGCGCTTCTTCCAGTATCGCTGGAGGCGGAGCTGGGCCGTGGCGGGGATCGCCCATCTCATCAGCCAGGGCGCGCTGAGCCTCTTCGTGGCCAACTGGGTCAACTACAACCCCAAAATGATCGCCGTCCACTTTATGGTGATGCTGGCCGTGCTCATCGTCCAGATCCCCGTGTTCTGGTGGCTGCTGGATGAAAACGGCAGCGAAACGGGCGTTCGATACGCCTTCTGGTCCAACCTGGCCACCGGCGTGCTCAACTCCGTCTTCCTCATCCATTTCCCGCTGTAATAACAGAACAAAAAAAGCGCTGCAAAAAGCGGCGTCATTGCCGCGACCGGTTCGCAAACTGGTCGCGGCAATCCGTTTTTTCTCACAAGAAGAGACGGATTCCCACACCAGTGACATCGGTCACGGGTTCGGAATGACGGGTTTGTGCTTTTTGCAGCGCGCCTTTTTCGTGCGGTTCATTCCGCTTCGGAGAAGCGGTATTCCGCCCAGCGGTGGAAATGCTCTCCCGCCCGGAGCAGGATGCTGGGGAAGTCCAGGCGGTTAGGGCTGTCCGGGAAGAACTCCGGCTCCAGGGCGAGACCGGCGTTGGGGCCGAAGGGCGCCGGCAGGAATTCCCCGGCGTAGACCTGCAGGGCGGGGAAGTCGGTATACAGATCCATGGCGACGCCCCCTGCGCGCAGGGTGCAGGCGTGCTCGCCGCTCAGGACGAAGGCGTGGTCGTAGTTCCGCCCAAGGGGGCGAAGCTGACGGAAGTCAAAGTCTCCCGCCGTCTCCGGCAGCCGCCCCGTGGGGATCAGGCCCTCTCCCGGCTCCACGTAGCGGTCGGCCCCCAGCCACAGCTCATCCTCCAGCACGCTCCGGCGGCCGGAGAGATCGAAGTACATGTGGTTGGTGGGGGCGTAGACGGTGTCGGCGTCGCTCTCACCCTCAAAGTCCAGCCGCAGGGTCCCGCCGGTGAGGCGGTAGGTGACCGCGGCGGTCAGACCGCCGGGAAAACCATTGTCCCCGTCGGGGGAGAAGAGGGTGAAGCGCAGGGCCTCGTCGTCCAGGATCTGCGCCGTCCAGCGCCGCTTGTCGTAGGAATCCGGCCCGCCGTGGAGCTGATTGGGCCCCTCGTTGGGGACGAGGGTCACCCGCTCCCCGTTCAGGGGAAAGGCGGCGCCGCCGATGCGGTTGCCCACGCGCCCCACGGTTGCGCCCAGGTAAGCCGTCCCCGCCAGATAGTCCTCCGGCCGGGCATAGCCCAGGATGCGCTCCTTTCCGCGGTAGCGCAGGCTCACCGCCGTGGCCCCCAAGTCGGTGACAGCCAGGCTCAATTCCTCGGTGGAAAGGGTAAAAAGGGTGTATTCTCCAAAGCTCTCTTGACGGATCATGGGTCTGTCTCCTTTTCGTTGTTTTATACAATTTTGCTTATTATACCATAAGTAATTCTTCTTGACAATTCACAAATAACCGCCTTGCACACGCCAAACAACTGTGCTATACTCTTGGCGGAACGCCCCCAGACAGGGCGAACAGCAAAAAATAAATGACGTCTAAGGAGGTCACTATGCTGACGAACGAGTATCTGAAAAGAGTATACGAGCAGGTCGAGAAGCGCGACGCCCACGAGCCCGAATTTCTGCAGGCCGTGCGTGAGGTTTTCGAGTCTCTGGAGCTCGTGATCGACAAGCATCCCGAGTGGGAGAAGGCCGCGCTGCTGGAGCGCTTTGTGGAGCCCGAGCGCGTGATCGAGTTCCGCGTTCCCTGGGTTGACGACGCCGGCAACATTCAGGTCAACCGCGGCTACCGCGTGCAGTACAACTCCGCGATCGGCCCCTACAAGGGCGGTCTGCGTTTCCACCCCTCTGTGAACCTCTCCGTTATCAAGTTCCTGGGCTTCGAGCAGTGCCTGAAGAACTCCCTGACCACCCTGCCCATGGGCGGCGGCAAGGGCGGCTCCGACTTCGACCCCAAGGGCAAGAGCGACGCCGAAGTCATGCGCTTCTGCCAGAGCTTCATGACCGAGCTCTACCGTCACATCGGCCAGTTCACCGATACGCCCGCCGGCGACATCGGCGTGGGCGCCCGTGAGATCGGCTTCCTGTACGGCCAGTACAAGCGCATCGTCGACCGCTTCGAGGGCGGCGTGCTCACCGGCAAGGGCCTGACCTACGGCGGCTCCCTGGCCCGCACCCAGGCCACCGGCTACGGCCTGTGCTACTTCTCCGCCGAGGCGCTGAAGTATCTGGCCAACACCAGCTACGAAGGCAAGACCGTGGTCGTCTCCGGCTCCGGCAACGTGGCGCAGTACTGCGCGCAGAAGGTCACCCAGCTGGGCGGCAAGGTCGTTGCCATGTCCGACTCCCAGGGTTACATCTACGATCCCAACGGCGTGGATCTGAAGAAGCTCTTCGACATCAAGCAGAAGAGACGCGCCCGCATCTCCGTCTATGCCGACGAGGTCCCCGGCTCCGAGTACCATGAAGGCTGCCGCAACATCTGGACCGTCAAGTGCGACATCGCTCACCCCTGCGCCTCTCAGAACGAGATGGACGAGAAGGGTGCCCAGGCCCTGGTCGACAACGGCTGCATGGCCGTGTTCGAAGGCGCCAACATGCCTCTGACTCCCGAGGCCATTGCCGTTGTCCAGTCCAACGGTCTGCTCTACAGCCCCGGCAAGGCTTCCAACGCCGGCGGCGTGGCCACCTCCGGTCTGGAGATGACCCAGAACTCCATGCGCCTCAGCTGGACCTTCGACGAGGTCGATGAGAAGCTGCACGGCATCATGAAGGAGATCTACAAGGCCTGCTACGACGCTTCCGTCGAGTGCGGCAAGCCCGGCGACCTGATGGTCGGCGCCAACGTGGCCGGCTTCCTGAAGCTGGCTCAGGCCATGATGGCTCAGGGTGTGGTGTGATCCGTCCCCAAACAGCATAAAAGCTCGGCTCCGGCGGTCTTCCGACCGCCGGAGCTTTTTGCACGAAACAGTCCCCGAAATGTTCGCGCCCGCAGGCGCGAACGGTTTTTCAATCGTCTTTTGCGGGGGCGTGTACCTCGCAAAAGACACTTCTCAGCCCGCAAACGTGCAAATCGGCCTTCTCGCGCGGCCGATTTGTGCGCTGCCGCGGGCTGCAATCCCCATCCGCCCAAAGGGCATGCCCTTTGGGCGTAAAAAAACTCCCCCGGTTGCCCGGGGGAGCCCTCCGCGTGTGCCGTGCCGGCTCAGTTGTAACCTGCACATAAGAGCAGGTGGGTCGCCTAAGTTCTGTTTCACTGCTTCCAACGTCCGGCCGAAGCCGGGAGGCCTGCAATCCGCAGATTCAAATCGGCATCCCTTATAAGAGATGTGGGTTTCATGAGCCGCAAGTCCATCAGGACAACACGCACACCGCAGAAGATCTTCTTCTGCTTGCATTCTACGCGCCGTGCGCTGTTTTCAGAACCGCCGGCCGGCGGCGCGGGAGAATTATTTGTCCTCTTCCTCCTCGTCCTCGTCGTCAAAGAGCAGGACCATGAAGTGCTCGTACACGTCCTGGAGCTGATCCTCGTCGTCGATGGACTCAAAGAGCTCGTCTCCGTTTTCGTCCTCCACGGAACGCAGGATCACGATGCCGTAGTCCGGGTCGTCATCCTTCATGTCGGCGGGCAGGAAGGCCACATAGGTCTCACCGTTGTAGGTCATCTCGTCCAGGACCTCCAGCTCGAACTCCTGGCCGTCATCGTCCACGATGGTGATAAAATCGCTGCCGAATTCTTCGCTCATATTCTTCATCCTCCTGTAAAGGCTTGATTTATTGTACCCTATGCGGCGGGAGAAATCAACCTCTTTTATGAGCCCAGATCTTCCAGCAGCTGCAGCAGCTCCTGCCGGCTGGCCACGGGGAGACCCGCCTCGATCATGGCCCGGTCCGCCCGGCGAAGGCCCTCCAGCTCGATCCGGGTGACCTCCACCGGGTCCCGGGCGCGTCTGCCCGGGTATACCGCCACATAGGCGCCGTCCCGCCGGAGGAAAAAGGCGGCGCTGTCCGCGTTGCGGGCAAAACGGGAATAGATTTCCGCGGGGAACTGCCGGTCCGCAGGCTGACGGAGGCTGCGGACGGCCTCCGCTCCGGTGAACATCGCCGCCCCGATCAGGCAGAGCAGCAGCGCGATTTTCATTTTCAGGCGCATGATTTGGCCTCCTTTCGGCCCACAGGGATATTCTTTCTCGTAATTGGGAAAATATACAAATTGCAGAGACCAAGGCAAAATCTTAATTTCTGTGAAAATTCACATTTTCTACACCCCACATTGACAAGCTGTGGTATAATGACACGTAATGTAAAATATCCAGGGTATACCCTTTTCATCTTTGTTTTGAACATGCCCGTTTTCGCCGTCGGCGAAACAGGCTTTACCGGGAAGGAGGTGTTTCTGTTTCGATGAAGAAGGATCCGGAGAATGAAGGAAAGAAGAAGGTCAATCCGGGGCGCGTGGCCCTGAAGGCCATGGGCTTTACCGCAGACGCCACCACATCGGTGGTAAGCTCCGTATGGAAGATCGTGGGCTCGGTGCTGCTGGTGCTGCTGGTATCCGGGCTGCTCTTCGCCTGCATTTTCGCCTACTATGTCAAAAACAGCCTGACGCCCAATATGGACATTTCCCTGGAGGATTTCCAGCTCAGCGAATCCAGCACCATCTGGGTCCAGAACCAAAACGGGGACTGGGAAGAGCTGGTGAACCTGGTGGGGCGGTACAAGCGGATCTGGGTGGATTATGAGAACATCCCGCCCTATATGGAAAAGGCCCTGGTGGCCATCGAGGATAAGCGCTTCTACGAGCACAACGGCGTGGACTGGTTCCGTACCTCCACCGCGTTTGTCAAGATGTTCGCCCAGATGGAGACCGGCTACGGCGGCTCCACCATTACCCAGCAGCTCATCAAGAACCTGACCGGCAACGACCAGATCACCATCCAGCGAAAACTGACGGAGATCTTCGGCGCCCTGGAGCTGGAGAAGAAGTACGACAAGAAAGAGATCATGGAATGGTATCTCAACGCCGTCTACTTCGGAGAGGGCTGCTACGGCGTGCAGGCCGCCGCCCACACCTACTTCGGCAAGGACGTGTCGGAGCTGAGCCTGGCGGAGTGCGCCGCCATCGTGGGCATCACCAACAAGCCCACCTACTATGACCCCTTCTACAACGAGCAGAACAATAAAGAGCGGCAGGAGACCATCCTGCGGGAGATGTACGAGCAGGAATACATCGACTACGACACCTACAAGGCCGCCGTGGCCGAGGAGCTGGTCTTCTCCCACACCCCTGACGAGCAGAGGACCCAGACGATTTACAGCTACTACGAGGAAGTGGTCATCAACGACGTGATCCACGACCTGATGGAGGCCAAGGGCATCGGCCGGGAGGCGGCCACCACGCTGCTGTATAACGGCGGCTATCAGATCTACTGCTGCGAGGACCCCCGAATCCAGGAGATCGTGGACTCGATCTACACCGACCTGGACCAGATCCCCCGCCCCAGCAACCGGACCAACCAGCAGTTCCAGAGCGCCATCGTCATTATGGATCCCTATGACGGGCGCATCATGGCCCTGTGCGGCGGCGTAGGGGAGAAGACCCAGAACTTCCCGCTGAACCGGGCGGTCCCGGAGTCGGTCAATGGCTTTGACTACGGCGGCGCACAGCGTTCGCCCGGCTCCTCCTTCAAGCCCATCGCCTCCTACGGCCCGGCGGTGGACCTGGGGCTCATCACCCCCAGCACCATCGTGGACGATTCCGCCGACATCCGCCTGCGGGGCACCAGCTGGTATCCCCATAACGACAGCTACCAGAACTACGGCGTCATCACCATCGAGCAGGGCATGATGTGGTCGCTGAACACCGTAGCGGCCCAGATCGTGGACATTCTTCCCGGCGGGCCCCAGACCTCCTACGACTATCTGACCCAGCGGCTCGGCGTCACCAGCCTGGTGCCGGACGACATCAGCTATTCCCCCATGGCATTGGGACAGCTCACCTACGGCATCTCCGTGCGGGAGATGTGCCAGGCCTACTGTGCCTTCGTCAACGACGGTACCTTCACCTACAGCCGCACCTATTCCATGGTCACCGACAGCCGGGGCAATGTGGTGCTGGACAATTCTCCCCGGACCATCCAGGCCTTCCAGCCCAATTCCGCCCACGTGATGACCTATATGCTCAAAAAGAACGTGGAGGAGGGCATCGCCAGCGAGGCCAGACTCTACAGCGTCCCCGTGGGCGGCAAGACCGGCACCTCCGGCGACATGAAGGACCGCTGGTTTGCCGGCGTCACGCCCTATTATGTGGCGGTGGTCTGGACCGGCTACGATACCCCCGAGACCATCAGCATCGGCGGCAATCCCGCGGCCAGACTCTGGCGCAGCGTCATGAGCCGGGTGCTGGACGGCTACGCCTGGAAGGATTTCCCCTGGCCCTACCTGGGCGGCAACACCGGCGTCTTCGGCGTGGACGAGGAGGAAGAGGACCCGGGCGACGCCATCATCATCGACGACGATGACGGCGGCATCACCGTGGAGCCGGGCGATACCGGCGGCGACTACGGCGGCGATACCGGCGGTGACTACGGCGGCGGCGACGGCGGCGACGACGGCGGCGATGACGACGCGGTGGTCGTGTTCGGCTGAGAAGCTTGGACGGGATCGGGAGGCGGCTTTCCGCTTCCCGACCCCGGATGACAGGCAATTCCTTCCAAATATCGGGCCGTTTTACAAAGATTTAACGAAAAAAGCGGCTCCGATCCCCCACTTTGGCTGGATTTTCCAGGTTTTCGCGTTGACAAAACAAGCTCATTATGTTACATTTTGATTACATTACTGGAGGTGCTATTCTTGGCAAAAGCATTGGAGTATAAGGGACATCCCCTCCAAAGGAAGGACAACATCATTTATTACGGCAGCTTCGCGGATAAGTATATTATCCAGATGCAGATCCTGGACACCAAGAAGGTGAAGGATCTGGACGTTGCCACCAAGGTCTCTGTCCAGCTGCAGCTTACCGATCCGTCCATCAAGACCCGGGACAAGATCGTGAAAAAGAGCGAGAAGGACAGCCTTTATGCTGCCATCGATGTTGCCGCCGTGTGGCTTGACCGCGCACTGGCCTCTCGATAAGGAAACGCCGGACCCCGGCGCCATCGAGCTTCCAAACAGCCTCCTCGGGAGCCGGACGGGCTGACCGCCCTCCTCCCGGATAAAGAAAGAAGGAACTGTTTCATGAGCAAGAAGTTCTTGCGGACTCTCATAGCCGTTCTGCTGATCTGCTGCATGCTTCCCATCCCCATGGCCTTCGCGGAAAGCGCGACGGTCACCGGCAGCGATGTGAACATGCGCTCCGGCCCCGGCACCAACTTCCCCGTGATAGACTGCCTGCCCAAAGGCGCGGCCGTCACCGTGACGGACCGCTCCAACCCCAACTGGTATGCCATCACCTATCAGGGCGTGAACGGCTACATGTCCTCCCGCTATCTGCAGATCGGCGAGGAGAGCAGCCCCGCGCAGCCCACTCCCCAGCCCAATACCGGGAACCTGCCCGCCACCGGCACCAACGGCCATATCAACGCCGACGGCGTGCGCTTCCGTTCCGGCCCCAGCTCTTCCTACAGCATCCTGAACACCTACGACAAGGGCAAGGAGCTGATCATTACTGATGAGGCCAGCGGCTGGGTCGCCTGCGTCATCGACGGGCGGGCGGGCTATGTGTACGGCCTGTACGTCACCAAGGACAGCGGGACCTCTCCCGTTGTGATCGATCAGCCCCAGCCGGAGCCGACCCCCGCCGGCGACGATGAGGAGCCTGTGGTCGTGGAGGTCCCCGAGGATCCCACGCCCACCGCGGCCCCCACGCCTGCGCCTACCCCGGCCCCCACGGCGGAGCCGACCCCGACGCCCGCGGCCGGCAAGGCCGGCTATGTGAACGGCGACTATGTGCGCTTCCGCTCCGGCCCCGGCTCCAACTACAGCATCCTGGGCACCTATAACAAGGGCAAGGAGCTGACCATCACCGGCGAGAGCATGGGCTGGGTCGCCTGTATCATCGACGGCCAGGCCGGCTACATGTACGGGCAGTACGTCAAGGTGAAGGAGACGACGCCCGCGCCTGATCCCACCCCGACCCCGGCGCCCACGCCTGACCCGACTCCGAGCCCCACGCCCGCGCCCACGCCGACCCCGGCGCCCACCGCCGGCAAGGCCGGCTACGTGAACGGCGACTACGTGCGCTTCCGCTCCGGCCCCGGCTCCAACTACGGGATCCTGGGCACCTATAACAAGGGCAAGGAGCTGACCATCACCGGCGAGAGCGGCGGCTGGATCGCCTGCATCATCGACGGGCAGTCCGGCTACATGTACGGACAGTACGTCAAGGAGAAGGAGACGACGCCTGCGTCCGATCCCACGCCCACGCCCACACCGACCCCCACTCCTGCACCCTCCAACGAGCAGAAGGGCTACATCACCGGCAACAACGTGCGTTTCCGCTCCGGCCCGTCCGCGCAGTCTGAGATCCTGGGCGAGTTCTTCTACGGCAACGTGGTGACCATCACCGGTGAAGTCAACGGCTGGACGGCCGTGATCTACAACGGCAGAAGCGGCTATGTGTACAGCCAGTACGTGGCCAAGGGCGACAACGGGACCAAGCCCAGCGATCCTCCCTCCCCCCAGCCCGGCGGCAATGTCACCGGCCAGCAGATCGTGGACTACGCGATGAAGTTCCTGGGCTACAACTACGTCTGGGGCGGCGCTTCGCCCGACACCGGCTTTGACTGCTCCGGCCTGGTGTACTATGTCTATGGGCAGTTCGGCTATACCATGAACCGTGTGGCCGCGGACCAGGCCCGCAACGGCGTCCACGTGGACGCGGCGAATATGCAGCCCGGCGACGTGCTCTGCTTCTACTCCAGTGAAAGCTACATCGGCCATGTGGGTATCTACATCGGCAACAACCGGTTCATCCACGCGGCCAACTCCCGCTCCGGCGTCATCATCACGGAGCTGTCCGGCTACTACTCCGCCCGCGGCATCGAGGTCCGCCGCATCGTGGGGAACTGAAGCCTGGACGAAACGAACAAAAAAAGAACTCTCCCGTGCGGGAGAGTTCTTTTTTTGCTGTCCGGGCGCTCAGCCATAGGCCAGCAGATTCCCCAGGGGGACGGTGAAGCCCAGCGCCCGGTACATCCCAAGGTCGCAGTCCGCGCAGCCCACCGTCAGGGAGCTGACGCCGCTCGCCCGATGCGCGAACCGGATCAGCTCCCGGGCGATGCCCCGGCGGCGGTATTCGGGGCGGATATAAAAGTCCTCCAGCACGCCGCAGGGCCGGTAATCAAAGGTGGAAAAGCCCTTCGTCACCGAGCAGCAGCCCACCGGCACGTTCCCGTCCCAGGCGCCGTAGAACAGGATCTGTCCGGCCTCCATGGCCCGGGCCAGGCGCTCCTTATCCTCGGCCTGAGGCTCGTCTTCCCCGATCTCGGCCTTGTACCGCAGCTGCAGCTCCCACAGGGCGTCGATTTGGGAAGCCTCCATCGATCGGATTACAACAGGCGTGTTCATTCCGTTTTCCTTCCTTCGTCACATTTTCCGCAGCGGCTGCAGCCGTTGCAGGTCTGCCGCATGCCGCAGGTCCGGCATCGTTCGCCGAACCAGGGCGTATACAGCTCCTCCCGGGGGATGGGCATGCCCCAGGTGTCCGTGAGCTTAAAGACCATGGGCTTCCCCTGATAGCTCAGGCCGGATTGATAGGCCTGCTGGCTCTGGACGCCGCTGCCCTCCACCCGGTAGGTCCGGCCGTCCTTCACAAAGCGGCGGCCCGTGCCGCAGAAGGTAAAGGTCACGTCGTATGCCGCGCATTCGTCCCGCAGCGCCTTGACCCACTCGTAGTGACAGGGGCGCGCGCCGCCGTAGTTTTCCCCGTCGCAGAGCACTTGCTCGATTTGCCCCGCGGGCAGGTATTCCCGGATGCTGACCGGGCCGATGAAGGGCGCGCACATGATGCCCTTGTGCTTGAAGGGCAGCTCCAGCAGCAAGGGGATGCGCTCATCCGCCCGGCGCTGGTTTTCGCAGGTGACGTTGAACATCACGTTCTCCCAGCCCTCGCCCCAGTCCGGAGGCAGGTGCTCCGCCACCCGCTGGGGGCGCTTGGTCAGCAGGAAGAACTTCACGTCCGGCCGCTGCCGCATGATCTCCCAGGCCTCGTCCCGCCATGGGTCCGCCTCGGCCAGAAAGAAGTCGCTAGTCATGCAGACGCGGAGCATCTCGCCGCTTTTTACCTTATACCGGCCGCTGCGGTCCCTGGAGAGGGGATAGCGGAAGCCGGCCTTGGTGCGGTAGATCTCCCCGCCGTTTTGGCCCCGCAGGGCGTCCAGGTAGTACATATAACAGTTCTGGCAGCCTTCGCTGCACTTTTTGCAGCCGTGCCAGGGATTCCAGATATCGTGCAGGGGGCTCACCTCGTTTTGTTGGAATCTTTCGGGCTTATTTCGTGAAGGAGTAGGTGCGGATATGCTGGCGGAGGTCCGCACCGTCCGCCAGATACCGCAGCAGGATCTGGGCGCAGGCGCGGCTGTCGCTGGCGGCCCGGTGGTGGTCCAGGGGGATCCCGTAGTATTCGCACAGCACGTTCAGCTTGTGGCTGACCTGGGGGAGGACGCGCCTGCCCATCTGCACGGTGCAGACATAGCGGGTATAGCGCCGCCACTCGATCCCGTAGTCCCGGAGACAGCGCTTCAGAACCCCCAGGTCGAACACCGCGTTGTGGGCCACCAGGAGCCCCGACTCCAGCAGCGGCGCGATCCGGGGCCAGAGCTCCGGAAAGCTGGGGGCGTCCTGTACGCTCTCCGCACTGATTCCGGTGAGCAGGGTGTTGAAGGATTCAAAAGGCTGCTCCGGGTCCACCAGCGAATAGAACTCCTCCGTGATGACGCCGTCCTCCACCACCGTGATGCCGATGGCGCTCATGCGGCTGTTCATGCGGTTTGGCGTCTCCACGTCGAATGCCACAAATCTTGCCATGTTTCGTCCCTTTCCGCGCCTCATTGCCCCGCCGGGAGCTTCCGGCTGCCCGCGGACCCAAGGCGATCCCGCCCGCGGGAGCGGGGCATAACGAATCAGTACTGTATCCACAGTATATCAAAATCACAGGCGGTTTTCCACCCTGTAATACGGTATAGCAAACATCCTTTAACGTCAAAGGGCGCGGCTATCATGCCGCGCCCCTGCTGCTGCCATCCAATCAATATGTATTATTGATTTGCGCTTGCCAAATAGGCCGCGTAGCCGACAAAGCAGCCCTCTTCCGGCAGCACAAGAACCCCGTCCTGACAGCCGCGCTTTTGCACCAGCAGGCATCTCCAGACCTCGCCCTTTTCGCACAGGTCTGCGCTGTCTTCGATGAACTGTCGATCGGCCAACATATCCGTGATAAAATTTTCATAGTCGATGGCGCTCCACACAAAAGAGTTGAAAAAGCTGTTGTTTTCAAACCTTTCTTGATATATACTGGAAATATTAATTGAACGTATATGAAATTTGCTTACGGAGGATAATATGAAACTCACGAAAAGCGAACTGGAGATCATGAATGTGCTGTGGAAGGCGGAGCGTCCGCTCTCCCGCGGCGACATTTTGAGTCTCTCGGAGGATAAGACCTGGAAGGACAATTCCATCCACATCCTGCTGAACGGTATGCTGAAGAAGAATGCGATCCAGGAAGCCGGCTTTGCCAGAAGCGGGAAGGTTTGGGGGCGCCTGTATGCGCCTGCGGTCACTATCCAGGAGTACTATGCCGAAAACCTGTTTGCACAGGCCAGCACAAAGGAGTTCCCGCTCCTGTTCTCCGCTATGATCAACAGTGAAGGGGTGACACCTGAACTGATCGACGAGCTGGAAGAAATCCTTCAAAAACGCAAGCAGGAATTGAGTTGATGGGATATGGGCGTTTCGGCCTATTCAATAATAGTCTCGGTATTATTTTTCAATTTATCTCTGGTCGTTGTGAATCTTCTTCGACACAGCGGTGCCATCCGAGCAAAGAACGCCCCTTCGGTCCTTCTGCTTTTGACGCTTCTGGGCCTCATCCGCCTTTTTACTCCGCTCGACTGGGGAAAGGCGCACATCATCCGGTCCTATAGACTGCTGCCGACTCTTCGGCGCACGCTGAATACTCCTGTCTTGGGGCCATTGAGCTTGGGAAGCATTTTGGCGATCGTATGGGCAGCCGGAACGCTTGTCTTCCTCCTTCGGGATCTGGTCAGGCAGCGGCGCTTTGTCCGGTCTGAAAAAGACCTCCCGTTGAGCGAAAACGAGCAGATCTCCCGCATTGCCGCGGAGTTTGGCGGAGGCTTTGCGCTGAAGATATCACCGGAGATCGAGATCCCCTATGTAACCGGGCTGTTCAAGCCCGTGATTTACGTCCCGGATATTCAACTGGGTGACGAGGATTGGCGGAATATCTTTCGGCACGAGACCCAGCACATCCGCTCCCACGACGAGTGGAAGAAGCTGCTGTTCCGCGGGATCCGGGCGCTCTTCTGGTGGAACCCGCTGTTAAAGCTGTCTGAGAAGGATATCAGCCTGTTGATCGAGCTGCAGTGCGATGCCAGGGTAGCGGGAAACGGGAGTCCAGACGAGCAGGAAGCTTATCTGCACACCATGCTGGAGCTGTTAAAACGGCAGACAGAGGTCGCCGTCCCCATTGGTGCAAGCGGGATCGTAGGAAAACAAGACGAAATGAAGATCCGCTTCGAGGCCTTGCTGGCTCGCGAGCCCCGGCATGGCAAACTGACGCGTACCGCATTGTCGGTGTTGATGCTGGCGGTGTTTGCCGCTTCGTACTTTGTGATCATTCAGCCGGCATCCTTTCCAAGTGAAGAGGAGATCCTTGCAAACCCCGAAGGTGTACCAGCCTACGACATCACGAACCAATGGGATGAATCCAAAAACGATTTTATTCTCTACGATGATGGAGAATACAAGCTTTACATAAACGGAGAGTATGCTTTCTCTGTAACGAAAGATCAGCTTTCAGAGGCACCAGTCAGTGAAATTCCAATTATAGGAGGATAAATTAATGAAACGCATCATCAGCTTCCTCCTGGCGCTCGTCCTTTGTCTCAGCCTCTCTGTACCCGCGTTTGCCGAACTCACCGATACGCCAGTCGAGCCCGGCTCGGGGCTTGAAGAACAAAACCGTGTAGAAGAAACAAAATGGTATTTTCGTGTTCTCGACGGTTATATCGTCCAGAAGCGCCTGTGGTCGATCACCTATGGCTATTGGCTAACAGATTGGATCACGATTGGATACATTGAATGACGGTTCAAGCAAAAGAGGGGCTCGCAAAAGCGAGTCCCTCTTTTTGAGCGCCCATTGAATAACACCGGTAGGCTTCATTCGTTTTTGATAATGTGTTTCACCGTGAAACAAAAATGTTTAATTAATATTATTACTAATATATTGAATTGCAGTGCTTGTTGTGTTATTGTTTTGTTAAGTAGACATAAATGGAGAGAAAATAACGGAAGAAGCATTCAACGAAGCGAAAAAGCTGGGGAAATTGTATCACCCTAGACGACTACGTTCGCGACAAGTCTTCTTTGGAAACTGAAGAGAGCGCACAACGTCTTTATTAGCTTGGGGAGTTGTTTTGTGATTTATTGCAAAGAATGTCCCGCGTGCAGCGAAAGGGGAAAACGGGGATTATTGAAACCCTTGTATCCGCCATTCCAGCCTCACCCAATTGTTAAGCTGGCGGCCATACACTGCACGAACTGCGGCAGATATTACATAGCAGACAAAAGGATCCACAGCATCCGCGTGGTGGCCTTCCTGGGCGAGTATTTTCTCCTTTTTGCTGTAGCATTCATCTCGGTCGTTTTTCCTGCAATTGACTTTCTCACCATGGGATTTGCCTGGACCATTACGAGTTGGATCTTTATGATTCTTGCAGTATTTCTAGACTTTGAGGTGTGTATCCGCTTCAAATGGAAGGAAGCTTCAGAGTTGGACGCCAAGGTCCAAGAAAACCGGGGAATCAATACATGGGGCCCCGTGGTTTTTGTGATTGTGGTATCAAATGTTATTCCGCTTATCATAAGCGCATTTTTAGATCTGCTTTTCTAAAATGGACAGATTAACTATGGGACGGTAGGGCAGGAGACGGTCAATGCGAAAAAAGAAGGGATACACCCCCGAAAAAGGCCGCAAAAACCACGCCCTGAGAGCGCTCATCCCCTCGTAGGGGCGAGCCTTGCGCTCGCCCGCGGCTCCATTGCCTCCTCGTAGGGGCGGCTATCAGCCGCCCGAAGACAAGGGGCTGTTCTCTTGCCCTGCAGCAGCGCCACCACATACGTCTACGACGCGCTCAACAGCCTCCGATCCGGGCGATTTTTCGCCCGGATCGGGTCCCAATTACCCGGTCAAAAGCGCCCTCAAAAAGTGCCCATTTTCGGCCACTTGGCGACTGCGCTGCCCAAGAGTTGGGATTGTATTACCTGCACAGCCGCTACTACGATCCAGAGGTTTGTCGGTTCATCAACGCGGACAAGTTCGCTTCCACCGGCCAGGGCATTATTGGGCACAATATGTATGCGTATTGCGGGAATAATCCGGCGAATGGAATAGATTTGTGTGGATGTTGGGTAATTGGAATATTTGGAGCATCTTACAACTGCGGTGCTGGCGTTGGGGGCAGTACAGGAACGATTGTGCTTATCGACGGTGATGGCAACAGTGCAGTTATCTATACTGGCTTCTACGGTGGCTCGACGCCCAACATAGGAGTGTCGGTTGATGCTTTCCTTTGGTCGGGCGCGGATAATATCTTTGAGTACCTTATGGCGGAATCTATAACATTTGGTGGCTCAGCTTCAATTGTCTCTCTTGACGGACACATCGGGATTGATTCAAATGGCAATCAGTTTGGAGGGTTTAATCTTTCTTTTGGCCTGAGTGCACTACCAGCAGATTTGAAAGGCGGGATTGGGTACGCATATTTAGAAGAAATCATAACATGCCATGGGCGGTCGGTCCCTGAGGATGTAACAATGGATTTCTTTTCGGATTTGCCTTGGCAGTATCAAAAAATAATACACGAGCAACTTGGAATTCCTTATGCACCGCCCAGGCGTATGGCAGAAAGATACGGAGCCTCATGGCGTGCATTGATTAAATAACTGCTTTTGCATCTTAAATTTCCTTTGTGCTATATAAATGAGCGCTACACAACGGAAAGAGCAAGATTTTTGGAGGCATTTATATGAACCGCAAAAAACTATGGCTTGGAATAGCATCGGGGTTGATAGTTCTTGGCTGTGAAATCTACTATTTACTCATTAATGCAGATGAGCAAGGTATGTTGCTGGCGGTTTTTTGTACGGGAGCTGTGTTTGTAACAAATATCCGCTATCGAGTTGAGTTTGATCGGCGAATGCGACCAAAAAGCTACTTTGAAGGCTGGGTTCCACTCTATGTGGAGGGACAACCTGATTTGAATATTATAGTTTTCAATTTTTGGAAATGGGTACTCTTGCTTCTCTCATGCCCTGTATTTTTTCTCATAGGCACATTCACAAAGAAATGAAGACACCCAAGCTGACGGCCACATCACCTCCAAAACCGAGTACGACTACCAGAACGGCCAGACCTCCAACCCGGTTGTCACCTCCTACACCTACGGCGACAGCAATTGGCGGGACCTGCTGACCTCGTATAACGGGAACAGCATCACCTACGACGGCATCGGTAATCCCCTCTCCTACCGGGGCTGGACCTTCACCTGGCAGGGCTGGCGGCAGCTCCTGCGACATCGCCAACACCTACGCAAACGATCTCCTGGTGAAGGTCCGCCACAACATGGGACAGGGGATGGTCCCCTGTCCCGGAAAGGTGCAGCTTCCATGCTCTGAATAAGCTCCGATCCGGGTGTTTTTTCGCCCGGATCGGGCCCCGATTTCCCTGTCAAAAGCGCCCTCAAAAAGTGCCCATTTTCGGCCTTCTGGCGACTGAATCGACCAAGAGTTGGGATTGTATTACCTAAAGTCCCGCTACTACGACCCCGAGACCTGCCGCTTTGTCAACGCAGACAAGTTTGTAAGCACCGGCCAGGGGATCATCGGCTACAACATGTTCGCGTATTGCAATAATAATCCGGTAAATTTCAGCGATACAAGCGGATCAAAGATGACTTGTTGCGTGGTGGTCAATGATGGTGGCGGAAGAGGTAATGTTTTCGAGGAGCAAGATGACTCCGAAACTCAAGAATCGGGCAATGAACAGGTGATATTTTCGATTGAAATTGACTCAAAATGGAAATTATATCTGTTTGAAGTTGCTACGGGAGCTGTCACGGCTGGGGAATACGTGGCTACAGTTGGGGTAATAATTGCTGCTGTTGAAACTGCTCCCGCCACTCTGGGTGGATCACTCGCAACTGCAGGCATTGCCTTTGATGTATTAGCTAGTTCGGGTGTAAGTACCGCGTCAAATTTTGCCTTGATGACTGATACATCTATCAAATTCAAGCAAAATGGTAGCGCACGCATAGAGTTTTATTTTCCTGCTTCCCCAGATGATTTTTGGGAGTGGCTGATTAATTCTGGTTGGAGAGTCAAATAAACTTTGTTTGAGCGTTAATGTATGGAGTTGTTATATGATAATATTATTTTATGCCTCCATTGTAGCCTGGATTCTGGCCACGATCGTCATTTCCTTAATGATCGTACTCTTCGCAACACGAACGCTTGGGCGTAAAAAGATTGCTGTTTCGCGCCAGATACTTACCCTTAGTGACAAGAAGCTCTGGATCTGTGCTCTACTCACTGTTGTTCTGATGGGAAGATTTGTGTTTGTGTATCTTTCTGTATTCAAGAACAACCCTGTGGCAGCATTCAACGCCGCCATGATAAAGCAATATTTTGTAGCTTTCCTGCTTTCTCTGGTGTGGCCGCCTCAAATTCCTATGCTTTTAGGCAGCGCCGTGGTTTTAGTTCTTGACAGGTCACGAGAACGTGCCAGCGGGAACGCCGCTGGGCTAGTGCGATACGATAGACGTGTGTTTATCGGAATTGGCCTTGCTTTCTTGCTTCTGGTTACGGCATCGTTTTTGCTGCTCCACTTGAACCTACTCCATGCATTGCTGTTCTTTTCTTTAATCTTGTTCGGGAAATACATTGCTTGTCTTGTTGTTGTACTGAGTATCCATGAACAAAAGAGAACACAAGAGAATACATAACGGGACAGGGAATGGTTAATGCGAAAATGGACGTATAACATAAACACCGGAGACGGTTCCTTGCCCCGCGAGGCAAGCAGCACAGCACCACGCTCTCTGGCAACATCGTTGCCAGCCACTCCCATGTTTATACTATTTCAAAAGGAACCTGCCAAGGATACGCATTGCGCGTATCCTTGGCTGGTTCCTTTTCCTATTCATTCAGTATTGCGTTTCATCGTGAAACGCATTTAAATAGGAAAAAGTTGTGAGCCTTTTCCACTCTGGGGCTTGACTTTTTATTTGCAGGCTTTTACAGGCATTTCAGAGAGGACTTGTTCCAGAAGACGGCAGAACAGCTTACTGGAGGCATTGGCGATGGACAGCACCTCCTCGTGCGAATGGGGCGTCCTGGCGATGCCGGTGGCCATATTGGTGATGCAGGCGATCCCCAGCACCCGCATGCCCAGGTAGTTGGCCACGATGGTCTCCGGCACAGTGGACATACCGATGGCGTCCGCGCCGAGGATGTGATAGGCACGAATCTCCGCCGCGGTCTCGTAGCAGGGGTCGGTGAAGAAGGCATAGACGCCCTCCCGCAGCGGAATGGACAGGGACGCGGCCACCCGGCGCGCCAGGTCGTTCAGAGCGTGGTCGTAGACCTCCGTCATGTCCGGAAAGCGGGGGCCGAAGCGCTCGTCGTTGGCGCCGATCAGCGGGTTGTTGCCCGCAAAGTTGATGTGATCGGTGATAAGCATCAGGTCGCCCGGGTTGAAGTCCGGGTTGATGCCGCCGCAGGCGTTGGTCACGACGATTTCCTCCACGCCCAGCTGTTTGAGCACATAGATCGGGAAGCAGAGCTGCCGCATGGACAGTCCCTCATAGTAGTGAAAGCGTCCCTGCATGGCAACGATGGGCCTGCCGTTCAGCGTGCCGAACACGAACCGCGCGGCGTGGCCGCTGACATCCGACTTCGGGAAGCCGGGGATGTCGGCATAGCATAGCAGTTCCCGGTTCTCAAGCCGGTCTGCAATGCTGCCCAGGCCGCTGCCGAGGATGACCGCGATCTGCGGGCGGCAGGCGACACACGCCTGGATGTGATGAACGGCGTTCATGACTTCATCGTAAAACATATTCATATTCCTCCCTGTAGTTTTCTGTACTGCTTGCATTTTATCATGATTATGGGTATGATGGGTATGAGAAATCTCATATATCATGGCGGTGAAGACATGGCTGACGCACGCTTTCCATTGGAGGATTACTTTGGATTTGATGTTCGCCCTTATTCGGCGCTGGTTCGGTTTGAGGCGGGCGACATCATCCTGTCGGAGGGCGAGGCAAACGATGCTCTGTTCTTCCTTGAGCAGGGCAGGGTGAAGGTCAGCGTGACACAGCCCAACGGAAAGGTGTTGATCGTCAGCTTCATCGACGCGCCGGCTTTCCTGGGAGAACTGGAATTTCTGGGCGCACGGGAGCTGACCAACGGCGTGACGGCGGTGCTGCCCTGTGCGTGCTGGCGGATCGCCGGCACCAGGTGCCGGGAACGGATACTGAATGACACCACGTTCCTAAGAAAGCTGTGCGTCATGCAGGGCAAACGCTTTGTGCAGAACGCGGAGAAGTCGGCCCAGAGCCAGTCCTATCCGCTGAAGGCGCGGCTGGCGCAGTTCATCCTCCAGACAGCACCGGACGGCGTCTATCGGGAAAAGCACACAGAGGCCGCCGCCTATCTGGGCGTGACCTACCGGCACTATCTCTATGTTCTGGCGGATTTTGTGGATTGCGGCATCCTTGAGAAGACGTTCCAGGGCTATCGCATCAGAGACAGTGAAGGCTTGAGATCCCTGTCGGGAATGGAAACACTTTGCCGCCTTTGACTACGCGATCCAGAGAAACCGGATACCAATAAGAAAAGCCCGTGCCGTAATCATCATAACGGTCATGGGCTTTTTTCCTTGCGGTTGTACAGTTTTTGCTTTCCGCATTTTTGTCACCTGGGGAAATGTCCAGGCGGTGCGCTGTTCACTGACGAGCTGTCAGCGAGGCCAGGCAGAATTTTTCGCGTGTAACCAGAATCGCACTCAAAAACGGGCAGGCTGCCATTTTCAAGAACAACCGTCCGAAGTATTCCTCCTTTACGGTTTTCTTGGTAGCAACCTATTCCTTCTCTCTCGATCTCCAAGATGCTAGGAATTGCTCTGTTTCTTTTTTTATCCTCTACCGTATCCTGCCACCATATACATAATCAAGACCCAGCGCAGCGGAGTGCCGAAGTTGCCGACGAGGCACGAAGCGACCGCGCGGTTTTGATTTTGAAAGGAGGAGCGACGGAGTGAGTGAGAGATGGCGTTGGCCTTGAAAAAGAAAACGTCGTCGCGAACGATACAAAGTCCGCGACGACGTGGAAAAGGTAGAGTGTTTTGCACTAGTCAACAAAAATTGGACACAAATAAAGAATTGTAGTTTGAAAATGTACTGGACTAAACTCCTAGCGTCGGGGAAAAAGACTCACGGTACTGC
>CACXAQ010000008.1 GCA_902765595.1 Oscillospiraceae bacterium
GTACAAGTCTCTGCACTTATGCGGTTGAACCGCCGTGTACCGAACGGTATGCACGGTGGTGTGAGAGGCCGGGGCTTATTCAGCCCCTCCTACTCGATTGCTTCTTTACAGGATCTTGTTGATCTCGGCCTCGATGCTGCGGGCGGCGTCCTCGGGGACGATCTTCTTGCTGACGACCAGATCAAAGATCTCGCCGCAGGACTTCTTGTTGAACAGCTTGATGGGGTACTTGGTCAGATTGGGGGCGTACTTCTTGATGATGTCCACACACTTGGGATTGGCGAAGCAATCCTTTACCGTAAGGCTTCTGAAATCCATAATCGTTCTCCTTTTCAAATGGGTTCCGTTTCCGCGGTCACTTCATTGTATCACAGCGCCGGGGAACCGTCAATCGCTGTCCCGCAGCACCGCCTCGGCGCAGCGCATCCCGTCCACGGCGGCGGAGGTGATGCCGCCGGCATAGCCGGCCCCCTCGCCGCAGGGGTAGAGCCCCCGGACGGCGGAGCGGCAGTCCGCCCCCCGCAGGATGCGCACCGGCGAGGAGGAGCGGGTCTCGGGCCCGGTCAGCACCGCGTCCGGTGCGTCAAAGCCCGGGAGCTTTTTCCCCAGGGCGGGGATGGCCTGCTCCAGGACGCCGGTGATGCGCCGGGGCAGCACGGCGTGCAGGTCGCACCAGCGGACGCCTGGCCGGTAGCTGGGCGTCACCGCGCCGGGGCCGTGGCTCTCCCGGCCGGCCAGAAAGTCCTCCACCCGCTGGGCCGGGGCCCGATAGTCCCCGCCGCCGCAGGAGAAGGCGGCCTGCTCGATCTGCCGCTGCCAGCGCATGCCGGAGAGGGTATCCCGCTCCGGAAAGTCCTCCGGATGTAGGGTCACCAGCAGGGCTGCGTTGGCGTTTTCGCCGTCCCGGGCGGAACAGCTCATGCCGTTGGTGACGACGCCGCCCTCTTCCGAGGCCGCGGCGATGACTTCCCCGCCGGGGCACATGCAGAAGGTGTAGGCGCTGGTCCCGTCCGGCAGATGTACGTTCAGGGAGTAGTCCGCGGCGGGGAGGCCGCCCCGGGCACGGCCGTACTGGGTCCGGTCGATGTCCGCCTGCCGGTGCTCGATGCGCACGCCCATGGAAAAGGCCTTGGGGATCAGCCTGGAGCAGGGGATGGTCTCCTCTTCTCCGCCGCAGCGGACCCGGATCCCGGTGAGGACCCCGTTTTCCAGCTGCAGCTCTGTCAGCCGGGCGCCGAAGCGGACTTCGCCGCCCAGGGCCAGGATCTCCCGACGGATGTTCTGCACCACATCGATGAGGATGTCCGTGCCGATGTGGGGCTTTGCGTCGTAGAGGATGCTCTCCGGGGCGCCGTGGGCGGCGAACTGCTCCAGAACCCAGTGGATGCGCCCGTCGTGGGTGCCGGTGTTCAGCTTCCCGTCGGAGAAGGTGCCGGCGCCGCCCTCGCCGAACTGGACGTTGGACTCCGGGTCCAGGGCTCCGCCTGCGCGAAAGGCGTCCACGGCGGCCTTGCGGCGGAGGGCGTCCTGCCCCCGCTCGAGCACCAGGGGCTTTGCCCCGGCCTTTGCCAGCACCAGAGCGGCAAACATCCCCGCCGGGCCGAAGCCCACCACCACGGGCCGCTCCCGCAGCGCGCTCCGGGGGATGGGATAGACCGGCGCTTCGTATGCGCTCACGTCCCGGTCGCGGTTTTTCTTCAGCAGCAGGCTCTCCGCGCCGCGGACGGTCACCGCCGCGCTGCAGACGTAGTGCAGGTCGCCCTTGTCCCTGGCGTCCAGGGAGCGGCGCAGCAGCTTCAGTTCTTCGATGCGCTCCGGGGAGATCCGGAGCTTTTTCGCGGCCCGGAGGCGAAGAGCCTCCAGCGGCTCGTCCGTTCCCAGCCGCAGCTTGTTCACGCGGATCATGTGCCCAGCCTCCCCGCCAGCCGTCCGCTGGCCCAGGCCCACTGGAGGTTGTACCCCCCGCAGTCCCCGTCCACGTCCAGCAGCTCTCCGCAGGCGAAGAGCCCGGGGACCAGGCGGCTCTCCAGGGTTCTCGGGTCAAAATCGGCGGTGCGCAGGCCCCCCGCGGTGACCTGGGCGTGGTCGAAGCCCTCGGTGCCCTTTACAGGCAGGGGGAAATCCACACAGGCCCGGGCGAGGGCGCCCAGCTCCGCTTCCGTCAGCTCCCGGAGAGGCGTATTGGCGCTGAGCCCCGCGTATTTACCCAGCATCCGCCCCAGGCGGTTGTGGAGCATGCCCGTCAGGATCTCCGAGGCGGGCAGCTCGGGATAGCCCGCCTGCCGCTCTCGCAGAAGGGAGAGGATCTCCGCCTCCTCCAGCGGCAGCAGGCGGATGTGCAGCGTCAGCCCCTCGCCGCCGGTGGCGGCGGCCCGGGACAGGTCAAAGACCGCGGGGCCGGAGACACCGTTATCCGTAAACTGCAGCTCGCCCCGGCTTTTGGCCAGCGCGAAGCCCCGGCGCGTCAGGGTCAGGGCGCTCTCGGCCCGCACGCCCTTGAGGGCCCGGGGGTATTCCGGCTCCGTGACAAGCTGCACCAGGGCGGGGTAGAGTCCCGTGCGCTTGTGCCCCAGGCTTTTGGCCAGCTGGTAGCCGTCCATCACGCCGCCAAGCTTTGCCCCGGCGGCGCCGCCGCAGGCCAGGATCACCGCGTCGCCCTGCAGGGGCTCCCCTTCAATTTCCACCGCGAAGCCGCGCTTCTCCCGGCGGAGAGATTTCACCGGGGCGGCGCAGCGCTGCTCCACCCCTGCCCGGTCCAGGGCCAGGCGCAGCACGTCCAGCACGGAATTGGCGGAGTTGGACAGGGGATAGACCCGTCCGCCGTATTCCTCCGCGGTCAGCAGGCCCAGACGATGGAAATAGCGTAGCGCGTCCTCCGGGCCGAAGGCAGAAAGGGTGGGGCGGACGAAATCCGGGTCCTCCCCGTGGTAGTTTTCCGGCGCGGCACCTGTGTTGGTCAGGTTGCAGCGCCCGTTGCCGGTGGCCAGGAGCTTGCGGCCGATGCGCTGCTGGCGCTCCAGCAGCAGCACCCGGTTGTTTGGATTTTCCGCGGCGGTCAGCGCGGCCAGGATGCCGGACGCGCCGCCGCCGATCACGATCACAGTGTTCATGGCTCAGTCCCTGCGCAGCATGTCGTGGGCCACCGGCGTGTAGAACAGCCGGTTGACCTCCTCGGGGTCCTTGGTACGGCCCAGGATCCACATGATCTTGGCTAGGACCGATTCGGTTGTCATGTCATAGGCCTCCAGGATATGGGGGTTGCCCTTGAGCCGGGTCCCCACGCTGTAGACGGAGAAGTCCGAGCCCTCGTTCTGCACCTGGGTGGTCATCACCAGGAACTTGCCCTGCTGGGTGTAGCGGTGCAGCACCTCAAAGAGCTTGTCGTCGTCATAGGAGGGCAGACCGCCCACGCCGAAGCACTCCAGGATGAGGGCGTCCTTTCGCTGGAGCATGAACTCCAGCAGCTCGTGGTCGGTGCCGGGGATCATTTTGATGAGGCCCACCTTCTCGTCCAGCTCCTCGGAAAAGACCGGCTGCGCTCCCCGCTCGGGTTGGATGTAGCAGAGCAGGCGATTATCCAGCAGCGTGCCCAGATCGGGGAAATTGATGCTGGAAAAGGCGGCAAAGCTTTTCGAGCAGGTCTTGCGGGCCCGGGTGCCCAGGATCACGCGGCCGCTGAAGACGATGCACACGCCGCACAGCTCCTCCGAGCAGGCGCAGGTGAAGGCGTCCATCAGGTTGAGCTTGGAGTCGGTGGAGTCGTAGCTGATGGGCTTCTGGGCGCCGGTGAGGATGATGGGCTTGTCCGCGCCCTGGACCAGATAGGACAGGGCCGCGGCGGTATAGGCCAGGGTGTCGGTGCCGTGGCTGATAACAAAGCCGTCGTACTCATGGTAGTGGGCCCGCAGCGCCCGGGTGATGGCGATCCAATGGGGCGGGGCGATGTTGGTGCTGTCCAGGCTGAACAGGGACAGACAGTCCACCCTGCACAGGGCGGAGATGCCCGGGACGTAGTGCAGCAGCTGCTCCGGGGTCAGCTCCGGGGCAAGGCCGTCTTCCGTCATGCCCGAGGCGATGGTGCCGCCGGTGCCGATCATCAGGATCCGTTTCATGGCGCGTGTCCTCCCGTCACTTTCTTTATGCCATCATATTATACCAAGCGTTCCAAAAAAGCAATGCGAATCCGCTTGCGGCCCAAGGCGGGAACAGAGCCGTTTTTCCGGGCAAAATTGCGGTTTCCCCTTGCGCCGCGCGGCGCATTGTGCTAATACTCCCCTGTTATCCCTGTGAAGGAATGTGTGGATGATCAAGATGAATACAGTTAAAGACAATTCCAAAAAATCGAAAGTCAGCTTTGGCCTGTTTCTGGTGACCATCGGCATCGTCTACGGCGACATCGGCACCTCGCCCATGTACGTGATGAAGTCGATCCTGGAGGGCAACGGCGGCATTTCCCAGGTGGACGAGGGCTTTATCATCGGCGCGCTCTCCCTGGTGATCTGGACCATCACCCTGCTCACCACCTTCAAGTACGTGCTGATCGCCATGAAGGCCGACAACCACGGGGAGGGCGGCATCTTCTCCCTGTATTCCCTGGTGAAAAACTGCGGCAAGTGGCTCATCTTCCCGGCCATGCTGGGGGGCGCGGCCCTGCTGGCGGACGGGGTGCTGACCCCCGCGGTCACAGTGACCACGGCGGTGGAGGGCCTGCGCAGCATTGAGGTCATGGACCGGCTGCTGGGCGGCGGACAGGGCACGGTGGTGCTCATCACCCTGCTCATCATCTCGGCCCTCTTCTTCGTGCAGCGGGCCGGCACCAGCAAGATCGGCCGGGCCTTCGGCCCGGTGATGCTCACCTGGTTCAGCTTCCTGGGCGTGGTGGGCGTGATGAAGATCGCGGCGCTGCCCATGGTACTGCGGGCCTTCAACCCCCTTTATGCCGTCCGGGTCCTGCTGAGCCCCGCCAACAAGGCCGGCTTCATGATCCTGGGCAGCGTCTTCCTGGCCACCACCGGCGCGGAGGCCCTGTATTCCGACATGGGCCATGTGGGCCGGGAGAACATCTATTTCAGCTGGCCGCTGGTGAAGCTCTGCCTGATCCTCAACTACCTGGGCCAGGGCGCCTGGATCCTGATGAACCGGAGCAATGCGGCCCTCTTTGCGGTGGAGGACCTGAACCCCTTCTTCCTGATGCTGCCGGGGGTGCTGCGGCCCTTCGCGGTGATTCTGGGCGCCGCCGCCGCCATCATCGCCTCCCAGGCGTTGATCACCGGTTCCTACACCCTGGTCTCCGAGGCCATCCTGCTGGATCTGCTGCCCCATCTGGAGATCCGCTATCCCGCGGACACCAAGGGCCAGCTCTATATCCCCAAGGTCAACAGCATCCTGTGGATCGGCTGCTGCCTGGTGGTGCTGTATTTCCGCTCCGGCGCGCGGATGGAGTCCGCCTACGGCCTGGCCATCACCGTCACCATGCTGATGACCACGGTGCTGCTGAGCGTGTACCTCTTCAAACGGCGAAACCGGAAGTTGCTGGCGGGCCTGGTTCTGGTGGCCTTCGGCGCCATCGAGGCGGTGTTCTTCCTGTCCAGTCTGGGCAAGTTCATGCACGGCGGCTACGTCACCGTGATCCTGACCCTGCTGCTGCTGTGGCTGATGATCGTGTGGCATCGGGGCACCCAGTTGGAACACAAGTACAGCACCCGTTTGAAGCTGCGGGACTATATCCCCAAGCTGGAGAGCCTGAACAAGGACGAGTCGGTGCCCCTGCTGTGCAACAATCTGGTCTATCTGGGCAACAACAGCGACACCGAATACGTGGACCGGGACATCCTCTATTCCATTCTGGACAAGGATCCCAAGCGGGCCCAGGCCTACTGGTTCGTCAGCGTGAATGTGCTCAACGAGCCGGATACCAGGGAGTACCGGGTGGACACCTTCGGCACGGACTTTATTTTCCGGGTCCGGCTGGACCTGGGCTTCAAGTGCAGCCCCCGGGTCAACGTATACCTGCGGCAGATCGTGCAGGATCTGCAGCAGAGCGGGGATCTGCCGACCCAGGACAAGAAGTACTCCATCTACGGCAAATCCACGGTGGGCACCTTCAAATTCTGCATGCTCCGCAAATCTGTCACCCCCAAGACCGAGCTCTCCGCTCTGGATGAGCTGCTGCTGAACACCAAGTATTTGATCCGCCGCCTGGCCGGTTCCAAGGCGCAGTGGTACGGGCTGGATACCTCCTCCCTGATCGTGGAGAACGTGCCCCTCATCACCGGCACGGGCAGCAGCACCCGCCGGATCCGGCGTGTGGAGTAAGCCCCGTGAAAAAGCCCCTCCTTTTTCAAAAGGAGGGGCTTTTTCACGTCACCAGGGCGCCGTAGGTTAGGATGCCCCGGTTTTTCGCGAAGATGTCCGGGAAATCGGAGATGGGCAGGGGGTTCACGCCCCGACCCACCTCGATGGTGTAGCCGGGCCGGTCGAATTCCTGGATGAACCAGTCCTTGTACCCGGCAAAGCCCGAGGCGAAGGGCGTCTCCTCCGGATCGTAGCCCGAGAGCTCTCCGAACAGCTCCGCGATCCGCCGGGAGTTCTCCGGCTCAAAGTCCTGAAACTTCCAGTAGATCACCTCGCCCTGGCTGTGGTAGGACAGGGTCAGCGCAGGGTCGAAGCGGGCGGTGAAGTCCGCCATGGCCCGGGCCTCCGGGGCGGTCAGGGGCGCGGTACCCACAAAGTCCGCCGGGGCGGGGGAAGTGATCCCCAGGGCATATTTGTTCGCTCTGGCCTGCTCCCAGCTCGCCGGATACTGGAGATTCAAGTCCACCCCGCGGATATTGGCCTTCCAGCCCGAGGGGAAGGGATAGCGGGGATAGCTTTCCCCGAGGCGAAGGGCGCTGCGATAGGCCTCGCCGGAGCTGAGCTCTCCGGTGACCAGGTCCATGCCGTCCGGATTCACCGCCGGGATCAGGACCAGGGTGGCGTAGTCCAGCAGCTCTCCCGCGCTCACGCCGGAAAGCTCCTCCCCTGCGGCAAAGGCGCTCGCCAGTTCCTCGGCGAAGTGCAGCAGGATGGGGGTGGTGATCCACTCGTTGGCGTGGTGCTCGGCGTTGTAGAGCACCCGGTTGCTGCCCTGGCCCATCCGCAGGCTCCAGAGGGGCTTCCCCAGCACGCTCCTGCCCACGGTGCCGGAGACCAGAAAGGGGTAGCGGGCGGCAAGGCCCTGGACGCAGTAGCCCACCAGGGCAGAGCAATAGTCGATGGTGGTGGGCACCACCGCGAAGGGTAGGGGCACGATCAGCGCCGCGCCGATCTGCAGGTTTTCCGGCTGTACGCCGGGATTGGCCAGACGGATGGCCTCGGTGCTGCTGCCGTAGAGCCGGGCCAGGGACCAGAGACTGTCCCCCTGCCGGACACGGACGGTCAGATAGCCGGTGTACCAGGGCAGAAGCGCCCGATGGGTGGCCGGCCCCGCCACCCCGTCAACCGCCAGACGGTTCACGGATTGAAAGCGCGAGACTGCGCCCCGGGTGGCCGGGCCGAATACGCCGTCGGTGACCAGCGGCCCGTAGCCGGCCCGGTCCAGGGCCAGCTGCAGCAGCTGCACCGCGGGGCCCACGCTTCCGAATCGCAAGGTGCGCATGGGAGATCCCCTCCTTTTTCATCAGACTTTCCCTATACTCTATGAAAAAGGACGGAAAAAATGCCGGGAACAAACAGAAAAAAGCAGCTCCGTGGATATACCCACGAAGCTGCTTTATCTTATCCCAGAAGCTTGTACAGGAGCCTGTACAGCTCGGAGGCCTCCTCCGGCGCGAGGTTTACGCACTGCGCCATTTTGTACGGAACCTCCACTGCCCGATCCCGCATGGCTTCGCCCTCCTCGGTGAGGGTGACGATCAGGCTGCGCTCGTCGTCGCTGGAGCGCCGGCGGCGCAACAGGCCCTTGGCCTCCATTTTCTTCAGCAGAGGGGTCAGCGTACCGGAGTCCAGGAACAGGGCGTTCCCCAGTTCCTTGACGGTTACGGACTTCTTTTCCCACAGGACCAGCATGGCGATATACTGGGTATAGGTCAGATCCAGCTCGTCCAGACAGGGCTTGTAGCGTTTGATGACCTCCCTGGAGCAGGCGTACAGGGGGAAGCAGAGCTGGTTTTCCAGCCGAAGGGCATCATAGTTCTTATCCATGGCTCGTAATGGATGGCGGCTTACCAGAGCTGCCGCACTCCCTCCCAGATGTTGTTGAGAGACGTCAGGGCCCACTGAGACCACTGATTCCAGTACTCGGTGATGTGGTGGCGGGCATTGATGGTGGAGTAGATCCCCGCCACGTCTCCGCCGGTCATAAAGCCAACGCCGATGCAGATGGCGCCCAAAAGGATCAGCACCAGCACCACGCCGCCTATGATCTTCCAGCCTTTTGTCATGCCGACACCTCCTTATAGCACCACTTGCGGCCCAGGGCGATCACGCCGCGGATCAGGCCGCCGATGGCGCCGCCCACAAACCACACAAAGAGCCACAGCAGCAGCAGGCCCAAAGCCAGGACGACGACGGCAGTGCCCAGCACGATCAGGATATCCGCCAGCTTCGGGAAGCCGCTGAAGGCGGACATGAACAGGAAGGAGCCTGCGGCGATCACGCCGACGGCCAGAGCCAGAGCCAGCACCGTGGGGATCAGCAGCACCAGGATGCCGAGCAGCGTCAGCGGTACGGCAAAGAGCACATACAGGATCAGCAGGAACACCCGGGGCTTCTGCCGGGTCTCGGGAAGAACGCTCAGATCGACGGCTTCCGGAGCGGGGACAGAGAGCTCCTCCGGCATGAAAACGGTGGCGTCCTCCGCAGCGGGGACGGCAGCCTCCTCGGGGAGCGCACGCTCTTCCGCCGCTTCTTCGGCAGCCTCCGGAGCCACAGGCGCCTTCGGCTCTTCTTCCGGCGCGGGGGCAGGCTCGCCCTCCTCCGCGGCTTCCCCTTCGGGGGACTCCTCCACGGGCAGTTCCTCCACCGGCTCCTCGATGGGGACGGCTTCGGCCTCGATCTGGAAGGGCACATACTCCTCGTCACCGATGGGGTGCGCGTCGTCGGAGAAAAGGGAAAACTGATTGATCAGCGCGGCGGGCTCCATCTCTTCCTCCGGCTCGTCGGGCCGTTCCGGAGCTACCTGCTGATACAGCTTGTCAATAGCCAGCACAAAGGCGGGGGTATCATCCTCGTCAGCGGGGGAGCCGGACTCCAGCTGCTGCTTCCGGGCCTTTGCGTCATAAGTCCGGGCGATGACAACAGCCTGACGGGTGGGAGATACCAACAGGTCCATGAGCTTCTGCTCATCCTCCGCGTCGTCAAACAACCTGCTGTACATGGCAAGCGCGGTCTGCCGGTCCTCTTCGACCATAAAGGTCAGCAGCTTGCCAAGCTCAGGGAGAAATCTTTGCTTGTTAATATCGTTCACCTCCGATTGCGTTTGCACAATCAAAGACATTATAGCCGCTGCGTCCCGGAAGGTCAAGCAAAATCGTGTAGAATCCCGGCTTTCAGCCCTTGACAAGGGCGATAAGCGGGAATAAAATAATGTTCCTGTGATTTTTTGACAGGAAAAACCAGCGGGGCAAGGGCCCTGACGGAAAGCGAGGAGTACAACATGGCGAAAGAAAAGAAGGTCGAACAGATCACCGATATGGAGGTCGACTTTGCCCAGTGGTTCACCGACGTGTGCAAGAAGGCGGAGCTGATCGATTATTCCTCCATCAAGGGCGTGTTCGTTTACCGTCCCTATGGCTATGCCATCTGGGAGAATATGCAGCGCATCCTGGATGCGGAGTTCAAAAAGTGCGGCGTGCAGAACGTCTACATGCCTCTGCTGATCCCCGAGAGCCTGCTGCAGAAGGAAAAGGACCACGTGGAGGGCTTTGCGCCGGAGTGCGCCTGGGTCACCATGGGCGGCAGCGAGGAGTTGGAGGAGCGCTACTGCATCCGCCCCACCTCCGAGACCCTGTTCTGCGAGCATTTCCACAACGTGATCCGCTCCCATCGGGACCTGCCCATGTGCTATAACCAGTGGTGCAGCGTGCTGCGCTGGGAGAAGAGCAGCCGTCCCTTCCTGCGCCACCGGGAGTTCCTGTGGCAGGAGGGCCACACCATGCACGCCACCGCCCAGGAGGCCGAGGCCTTTACCCAGCGGATTTTGAACCTGTACGCGGACTTCTGTGAGGACGTGCTGGCCATGCCCGTGACCCGGGGCCGCAAGACCGAGAAGGAGAAGTTCAACGGCGCCGAGGCCACCTATGCCATCGAGTGCATGATGCACGACCGCAAGGCGCTCCAGGCCGGCACCAGCCACTATTTCGGCGACGGCTTTGCCCGCGCCTTCGACATCACCTACGCCAACAAGGAAAACACCCTCGTGAACCCCTTCCAGACCTCCTGGGGCGTGTCCACCCGTCTCATCGGCGGCATTATCATGACCCACGGCGACAACAACGGCCTGGTGCTGCCCCCCAAGGTGGCCCCCGTCCAGATCGTGGTGGTGCCCGTGGCCCAGCACAAGCCCGGCGTCATCGAGGGCGCGCAGGCTCTGTGCGACCGCCTCGCCGCCGCCGGCTACCGGGTGAAGATCGACACCTCCGACAACAGCCTGGGCTGGAAGTGCGCCGAGTATGAAATGAAGGGCGTGCCCCTGCGCGTGGAGATGGGCCCCCGGGATATGGAGAACGGCCAGTGCGTCATGGTCCGCCGGGACAACGGGGAGAAGACCTTCGTGAACCTGAGCGAGCTGGAGCAGAAGGCCGGCGAGCTGCTGGACGCGGTGCACGACGGGCTCTTTGCCAAGGCAAAGAAGAACCTGGAGGAGCACACCTACGCGGCCACCTCCCTGGAGGAGGCCAAGGCCCTGCAGGAGGAGCACGGCGGCTTCATCAAGACCATGTGGTGCGGCGATCTCAGCTGCGAGCTGGCCATGAAGGAGAAGGCGGGCATGTCCTCCCGCTGCATCCCCTTCAAGCAGGAGCATCTTTCCGATACCTGCGCCTGCTGCGGCAAGCCCGCTGACAAAATGGTCATCTGGGGCGTGGCCTACTGAGCGCACAAAACAGAAAAAGAAACAGCGCAGCTTCTTTGGAAGCCGCGCTGTTTTTTCAAAAGAAGCCGTGCTTGGGCCGCTTGCGGCGGCCGCAGGTCTCCTGGATGTCCACCAGAATGATGTCCGTCCCGATGCGTACGATGGCCGTCCAGGGCAGCACATAGTCGTCCTCCCGGCCCAGCAGCCCGAAAAACTTGCTCCGCCCGGGCGTGATGAGCGAGATGAGCCGCCCCTCTTTCTCGTCGAATTCCGCATCGCAGACATAGCCCAGGCGAAAGCCCGTATGGACGTCGATGACCTCCTTGTAGCGCAGGTCCGAATAATATGCGATCATGGCAACACCCCCATATACCGGAGTATATGGGGGATCTTTGCCTTTTATGTTGCTTCCTGGGGTGCGCTGTGCTGCCCTTCCCGGGCCTTGGGGATGGAAATGGTCAGGATCAGGGCGTCCTCCGTCTCCTCCCGCTTCATGTCCGCGCCGATGCCGCCCTGCTTCATCATGTCGATGCTGCGGCTGACGGTGTTGAGAAAAAGCCGCACGTCCTTGAGGATGAAGCTGCGGCGGCGCTCTTTTTTCTCCGGCGGGGGAGCCGGCTCCTCCCGGGGGCTCAGCAGGGCGTCGATATAGGCGTCGGCCGCGGCCACGGTCATGTCGTTTTCCAGGATCACGGCCAGGGCTGCCCGCTGGGAATCCGGGTCCGGCAGGCGCAGCAGGGCCCGGCCGTGGCGCTCACTGAGCCCGCTCTTGCGTAGGGTGTCCAGCACGTCCCCAGGCAGCTTCAGCAGCCGCAGCTTGTTGGCCACCGCCGACTGGGACTTGCCGATGCGCCGGGCCGCCTCCTCCTGGCTCATGCCGAACATGCGGATCAGCCGCTGGAGCCCCTCGGCCTCCTCCAGAAAATCCAGATCCTTCCGCTGCAGGTTCTCCACCAGGGCCAGCAGGCCCGCGTCCTCCATGTTTACGTCCACCAAAATGCAGGGGACCTCCGTGAGCCCCGCCAGCCTGGCCGCCCGGAGCCGCCGCTCCCCGGCCACCAGTTCATATTTTCCGCCCCGCAGCCGCACCGTCAGAGGATTGAGGATGCCGTAGCTGCGGATGCTCTCGCTCAGCTCCTGGAGCCCCGCGTCGTCAAAGCGCCTCCGGGGCTGGATGGGGTTGGGCGCGATGTCGTCCAGGCGAAGAGCCAGGATGCCGCCCCGCCGGGGCCCGGGGCGCGTTCGCAATGCCTGCATGAAGCAAGACCTCCTTATGTTGTGGTATTCTACGCAAAGCATACACCATATTTTGCGAGAAAGAAGAGGAAGCCCGTCGGAAGGCATGGGAAAACAAAAAAGAAGACGGAGGAGAGCCTCCTCCGTCTTCCGGATCGAAACAGCGCGTCTGCGCGGAAACGGCGTCAAAAGATGGGCACTACGGCGCCGCCGTAGTTGTCGTTGATGTAGTCGCGTACGGCGTCGGACTGGAGCGCCTTCACCAGGGCCTGGATCGCAGGGTCGTTCTCGTGACCGGCTTTGACGCCCAGGAGATTGGCATAGGTCCGGGCGGCGTCGCCGGAAGCATCCTCGATGGCCAGGGCGTCCTCGGCGGCGTTGAGGCCCGCGGCCAGGGCGAAGTTGCCGTTGATGACGGCCAGGTCCACATCCTCCCGGGAGCGAGCCAGCTGGGCGGCGTCCATCTCGGTGATCTTCAGGTCTTTGGGATTCTCGGCAATATCAAAGATCGTGGCGTTGGAGGAGGCGTCGATGCCGTCGGCCAGCTTGATCAGGCCCTCCTGCTGCAGCAGGAGCAGGGCGCGGGTCTCGTTGGAGCCGTCATTGGGGATGATGATCTCCGCGCCGTTGGCCAGCTCCGTCAGAGAAGCGGTCTTGCCGGCGTAGATGCCGAAGGGCTCGTAGTGGATCAGGGCTACAGAGACGATGTCCGTGCCGTTCTCGGCGTTGAAGCTCTTCAGATAAGGACTGTGCTGGAAGTAGTTGGCGTCCAGTTCTCCGCTGTCCACCACCAGATTCGGCTGCACATAGTCGTCATACTCCACGATCTCCAGCTCGTAGCCCTCGGGCAGCTGTTCGGCGGCAACGGCCAGGATCTCAGCGTGAGGCGTGGGGGAGGCGGCGATCCGGATCTTCACGGTCTCCTTGGAGGCAGTCTGGCCGCAGGCGGCCAGGGACAGGACCAGGCAGAGGGTCAGCAGCAGGGCAAAAATCTTTTTCATGACGGGTTCTCCTTTATCGTTTTTTATTTTTTTATGAATCATCGGATACGCTTATCCGTTTTTTTCACCAGCCGGTCGCCCACGCTCTGGAAGAGCTGGACCAGGAGCACCAGCAGGAGCACCGCGAAGTACATCACCAGGGGCTTGTAGCGGTTGTAGCCGTAGTTGACGGCGATGCGGCCGATCCCGCCGCCGCCCACGGCCCCGGCCATGGCGCCGTAGCCGAAGATGGTGATCAGCGCCACCATAAAATTGGCGATCAGGGCGGGTCGGGCCTCGGGGATCAGGACCTTCCAGACGATCTGAAAGGGGCTGGCGCCCATGGACTGGGCCGCCTCCACCACGCCGGCGTCCACCTCCCGAATGGAAGTCTCCACCAGACGGGCCACAAAGGGAAAGGCCGCGATGACCAGGGGGGCCAGGATGGCCTTGGTGCCGACGGTGGTGCCCACCAGGAGCCTGGACAGGGGCAGCACCACGATGAGCAGGATCAGAAAGGGCACGGAGCGAAGGATGTTGATGAGCGCGTTCAGGGTCTTCATCAGCCAGCGGGGCAGGGGCAGGACGCCGCCCTCCTCCCCGATCACCAGCAGCACGCCCAAGGGCAGGCCCAGCGCAAAGGCCAGGATGGTGGGCACAAAGGTCATCAGCAGGGTTTCGCCCAGGGCGCCGGGCAGACCCTGCCGGACGATCTTCTCCAGAAGCTCCAGTTCCGTTTCAGCAAACATAATCGGTCACCTCCTCGGCGGTCACGCCGGCGATCTCCCGCAGATACAGCAGGGCGCGGGCCGCCTCCGTCTCGTCCTGGGGCAGGCCCAGGACCATGCTGCCGTAGGTCTTGCCAGCCAGGGAATGGGTATCGGCGGACAGAATATTCAACAGGATCCCCTGCCGTACCGCCAAGGTGGCCACGATGGGCTCGGCGGCGGCCGCACCGTCAAAGACCAGGCGAACCAGCCGGTTTTCCGGCAGCACGTGGATCTTCTCCCCCTCCGGCAGCACCAGGCGCTTTCCCGCCTCGGACCGGGGGTTGGAGAAGACCTCCGCTACGGGGCCGCTCTCCCGCACCTGACCGCCGTCCAGGATGGCGACACGGTTGCAGATCTGCTCCACGACCCGCATCTCGTGGGTGATGACCACCACGGTGACCCCCAGGTCCCGATTCAGCTTCCGCAGAAGCTCCAGAATGGCCCGGGTGGTCTTGGGGTCCAGGGCGGAGGTGGCCTCATCGCACAGAAGCACCCGGGGATCACTGGCAAGGGCCCGGGCGATGGCCACCCGCTGCTTCTGCCCGCCGGACAGCTGCACCGGATAGGCCTCCGCCTTGCCCGGCAGCTCCACCAGCTCCAACAGCTCCCTCGCCCGGCGGCGGGCCTCCTGCTTTTTCACCCCGGCCAGCTCCATGGGGAAGCACACGTTCTCCAGGGCTGTGCGCTGCATCAGCAGATGAAAGCCCTGGAAGATCATGCCGATGCCCTGGCGGGCCTTCCGCAGCTCCCGGGGAGAGAGGGCGGTGAGCTCCCGCCCGTCCACCAGGACCTTGCCCTCCGTGGGCTGCTCCAGCAGATTCATGCAGCGCACCAGCGTGCTCTTGCCCGCGCCGGACAGACCGATGATGCCGAAAATGTCCCCATCCTCGATCCGCAGGTCCACATCCTTGAGGGCTTCCACTTCTCCGCCTGCGGTATGGAAGGTCTTGGATAACTTTTGAATCTCGATCATATTCTGCTCCAACAAAAAATCGCCCTTACAAAAACGTAAGGGCGATGAAATATCGCGGTACCACCTTGCTTCGCGCCGTGCTCGCGCGCGGTGCCTTCGAGCGTTCCAACAAACGCATCCTCTGTAACGGGAGTACCCGTCGGGCGCTGTCCTCATCGGTTCGCACCCGCAGCTCCGAGACCATGTTCCCCCGTCTTCCTTCTGTTCCTTCTCAGCAACCGGAACTCTCTGTGAGATCCCCGACGGGCTACTTTTCTCTTCATTGCCTCTTTAATTCGCTATGGAATTGAACGCATCATACACCAAAGGGAGCGATCCGTCAAGGATCTGAAGGGAGAAAGACGCAAGTTTGGAGGTCTGACAAAAGATCCTCCCTTCCAGGGGCGGCTTCTTTGTGAGAAACGGAGAATTCCGGCGGGCCATTGCGGGGAAAGAAGAAATGCTTTCCAAAGGAGGGGTGCCCGTGCTATAATAGCGTGAATTGTTATGAGCTGGAGGGCTGCCCCATGTATAAACCCCTTGCAGACGAGATCCGGCCCGAATCCCTGGACGATGTGGTGGGCCAGAAGCACATCCTGGGCCAGGGCGGCCTGCTGCGCCGCATCATCGAGAGCGGCCAGATCCCCAATATGATCTTTTACGGTCCCTCCGGCACCGGCAAGACCACCGTGGCCCGCATCATCGCCCAGCGCACCAACCGGAGCCTGCGCAAGCTCAACGCCACCACCGCCGGCATTGCGGATATCAAGCGCATCATCGACGAGCTGGACACCTTTCTGGCGCGGGGGGGCGTGCTGCTGTATCTGGACGAGATCCAGTACTTCAACAAAAAGCAGCAGCAGTCCCTGCTGGAATTCATCGAGGACGGGCGCATCACCCTCATCGCCTCTACCACCGAAAACCCCTATTTCTGCGTCTTTAACGCCATTTTGAGCCGCTCCACGGTCTTTGAATTCAAGCCCGTGCCCCAGGACGAGGCGGAGAAGGCGGTGCTGCGGGCGCTGGAGCTGCAGAACCGGGGCCGGGAAAAGCCCCTGACCATGGAAGCCGGGGTCGCCGGGCGGATCGCCGCGGCCTGCGGCGGCGACGTGCGCAAGGCCATGAACGCGGTGGAGCTGCTGTTCTCCACGGCCGTCGACACCATCACCCTGGAGGACGCCCGGGCCGTTACCCAGCGCAGCGCCATGCGCTACGATCGGGACGGGGACGAGCATTTTGACTGCCTCTCGGCGCTGATGAAGTCCCTCCGGGGCTCGGACCCGGACGCCGCCGTGCACTATCTGGCCCGGCTTCTGGAGGCGGGGGACCTGATCGGGGCCTGCCGCCGGATCCTCTGCTCCGCCAGCGAGGACATCGGCCTGGCCTATCCCCAGGCGGTGCCCATCGTGAAGGCCTGTGTGGACTCCGCCCTGCAGTTAGGGCTGCCGGAGGCGCGGCTGCCCCTGGCCGAGGCCTGTATCGTCCTGGCCACGGCGCCCAAGTCCAACACCGGCTGCGTGGCCATCGACCGGGCCATCGCGGATGTTCGAGCGGGCAAAGGGCGGGGCTTCCCCCGGGAGCTTCAGAACGTCCACGCCGACGGGACGGGCTTTGAGCGGGAGCAGGGCTATCTCTACCCCCACGACTTCCCCAACCGCTGGGTGAAGCAGCAGTATCTGCCGGACGATCTGAAGGACGCCCGCTACTATGAATACGGCGACAACAAGACCGAGCAGGCGGCCAGGGCCTACTGGGACAAGATCAAGAAGTAGTTTTCAGTTTTTAGCTTTTCGTTTTCAGGAGACGGGGGAAGCGCTGTGGATATTCAGGTCGGGGACGTGCTCACCATGAAAAAACCCCATCCCTGCGGCAGCAGGGACTGGCAGGTGCTGCGCATCGGCGCGGACTTCAAGCTCCGCTGCTGCGGGTGTCAGCATGAGGTCATGGGCCCGCGGGCAAAATTTGAAAAGAACGTGCGGCAGGTGAAGCGGTGAACGTGTGTTACATGCTCCGCTGCGCCGACGGCAGCCTCTACACCGGCTGGACCAACGACCTGGAGCATCGGCTCAGGACCCACCGGGCCGGCAAGGGCGGCAAATATACCCGGTCCCGCCTGCCGGTGGAGCTGGTGTACTGCGAGGCGTTTGAAACCAAGGAGGAGGCCATGAGCAGGGAATGGCACCTCAAGCGCCTGCCCCGGGAGGAAAAGCTGCGGCTGATCGAAGCCGCGGGAACCAAAAGCGACGAAGAACAGCAAAACAGGCTGCCGCCCTCGGGGGCACCGCAGCTTTCGTTATGTACAAAGCCTGAGGAGGACCCATGAGACCGATCCTGAAAAACAAGCGGTATCTTTATCTGACCGAGTTTTTTGCCGGCATGTCCGTCATGGCGGTGGAGCTGGGGGCCAGCCGCTTGCTCGCACCCTATTTCAGCTCTTCCCAGATCGTGTGGACCATCATCATCGGCACCATCATGATCGCCATGGCCCTTGGAAACGTCTACGGCGGCCGCAAGGCCGACAAGGACCCGAATCCGGACAAGCTCTACCGGCGGATCCTCCTTGCCGCCGTGTGGATCGCCCTGATCCCGGTGCTGGGGAAGTACATCATCCTCGGCATCTCTGCGGTGATGATCTTCTCCGTGAACGCAAACTTCCTCATCTGGGCGGCCTTCGCCGCCTGTATGGTGATCTTCGTGTTCCCCCTGTTCCTGCTGGGCACGGTGACGCCCTGCCTTGCCAAATACACCATGGAGAACCTGCAGGACAACGCCCGGATCGTGGGGACCCTGGGGGCGGCCAACACCATCGGCAGCATCATCGGCACCTTCGTGCCCACCTTTGTGACCATCCCCGCCGTGGGGACCGCCGCCACCTTCCTGATCTTCTCCGGGATCCTGCTGATCCTGGCGCTGGCGTACTTTTTCAGCGGCAAGGGAAAGCGGGGCGGCGCGCTGGCGGCGCTGGTGCTGTATCTGCTCAGCGGCGTTTTCGGCCATAAGTCCGATTTTGCCTTCTGGAAGACCGACCTGCTCTATGAGGGCGAATCGATCTACAACTATCTGCAGGTGGTGGAGACGGAGCGCAGCGTGATCCTCTCCACCAACGTGCTCTTCGGCGTCCAGTCCATCAAGATGAAGGACGAGGGGCTGACCGGCATGTACTACGACTACGCCCTGGCCGCGCCCGTCATGGCTGGGGCGAACGAAAAGGACGGCCTGGACGTGCTGATCCTGGGTATGGGCACGGGCACCTACGGCCGCCAGTGCCTCCGCTATTTTGACGGCGCGGCGGTGGAGGGCGTGGAGATCGACGAAAAGATCACCGGGCTCGCCCGCAGCTTTTTTGACCTGCCCGAGGACGCGAAGGTGACCACCTATGACGGGCGGGCCTTCCTGGCCGCGGTGGACGCCCGCTACGACGTGATCCTGGTGGACGCCTATCAGGACATCACCATCCCCTTTCAGATGGCCTCGGAGGAGTTCTTCGCTCTGGTGAAAGAGCACCTGAAGGACGGGGGCGTCATGGTGGTGAACATGAACATGCGCGGCGAGGAGGACAGCATCAACCAGTACCTGGCGGACACCATCTCCGCGGTGTTCCCGGAGGTATACACGGTGGACGTGGTCGGCGGCACCAACCGGGAGCTCTTTGCCTCCTGCGCGGAGGATCTGCCGGGACGCCTTGAGCGGGGCATCCCCCTGTGTGAGGACGGGCAGCTGCGGGCCATGATGGCGAGAGTCTCCGCCAATCTGACCCCCTACGAGGCCGGCGATCGGGTCATGACCGACGACCGGGCGCCGGTGGAGCTGCTGAGCATACGGGTGATCGACGACCTGATCCGCCAGGAGGTGGAGTACTACCGGGCGGTCTATGAGCAGGAGGGCCTGGAAGGCCTTATCAGCGGGCTGTGACACTGGCACAGCCCGCTGTGCTTTTCTGACGGCGAGATGCCCATGCCCGCCCGGGGACAGCTTCCGAAACAACTCAACTGCGGCGCGAGTCGCCTCCCGCGACGGTCGCTGGTTTTTCGGTTTTGGGTCTGCTAAGATGAGGCCACAACCGAAAAGGAGGAAAACAAAATGGAAATGGGAAAAGAGATCCGCCGCCTGCGGAATGACCGCGGCCTCACCCAGGAGGCCCTTGCCGCGGCGCTGAACGTGACCGCTCAGACCGTCAGCAAGTGGGAATGCGGCAACAGCATCCCGGACGTGCAGCTGCTGCCGGAGATCGCCGTATACTTTGGCGTGAGCATCGACCAGCTCTTCGCCATGAGCCCGGAGCAGCAGATGGAGCGCATCGAAAATCACATCTACGACCGGGGCATGTTTACCGAGGCCGAGGAGCGGCAGCTGGAGCAGCAGCTCCGCGCTTTTGCCGAGAAGCCGGAGCACGAGGGCCGGGCCAAGACCCTGCTGACCAAGCTTTACAACAATCAGGCCGAGCAGTACCGCCTGCTGGCGGTGGAGACGGGCAAAGAGGCCGTGGAGAAGACCGGCGGCGACCGGGACGCCATCAGCGAGCTCTGTAACGCCTGGGGCAGCTACATCCCCGACTGGGACTTCCGCAACCACCACGCCCTCATCGACTGGCTGGGCGACTACTGCCGCCGCAACCCGGACAACCGCGCCGCCCTCATGTGGCTGCTGGATAATCTCATCGACGACCGCCGCCTCACCGAGGCGGGCGAATGGCTGGAGAAGCTGGCCCGGCTCGACCACAGCTTCCGCACCCCCATGTACCGCTACCAGATCGCGCTGGCCGCGGGAGAGAAGGAGGAGAGCGAGCAGCAGCTCCGGGTCCTGGAGGACATGGCGGACAGCGAGTGGTGCTGCGCCACCACCCTGGGCGACATCTACACCCAGCGCCAGGACTATGACAAGGCCGTCGCCTGGTACCGCAAGGGCCAGGATCTGCAGCCCTCTCCCAAGTTCACCGACAGCGCCAGGAGCATCGCCCACATCTGCGAGATCCGGGGCGACAAGGCCGGCGCCATCGAGGCTTACCGGGAGGAGCTGCGCCTGATGAAAGAGGAATGGGGCATCATCAGCGGCGAGGAGAGAGACGCTGTGGAGCGCGCCATCCGGAAGCTGCAGTGATCCGGAACCCAAAGGACCCGGGGCTGAAACATCAGCCCCGGGCAAGCTGTCGACAAAGTGTCGACAGCTTGAGGCGCAAAACGGGGAACTTTCGAAAAAGTTCCCCGTTTTGCATAGATTGAACGTGAAGAGGGGACTACCATCCCCTCTTCACAATCACCCCATGCGTATCGAAGCCTTACTGCTCGGGCTTGTCTGCGGTCTGCCCGGGGCTGAAACATCAGCCCCGGGCCCTCTATGCCTATCCCTGCACCAGCACGGTGCCGGGGTAATAGTGGGCAAGGATGCTCGCATAGTCTGCCCCATCCCGGGCCAGGACCATGGCCCCGTACTGGCTCATGCCCACCCCGTGGCCGTAGCCGGTCACGGTGAAGAGGAAGGAGCCTTCGCTGTATTCCAGGGTAAAGGCCGTGGAGCGCAGGGAAAACAGGCTCCGAAGCTCGGCGCCGGAAATCTCGGTACCGCCCAGGACCAGGCTCTCCACCCGCCCGCTGGGGTCGCGGCGCAGTTCCCCGATCCAGGAAGCGGCCTCACCGCTGAAATCCGCCTCCGGATGAGCGGAGAGGATCACGTCCCGAAAGTCGATGGGGGCGCAGCGCAGGGTGCTGATGTATCCCGGCACGTCCCCCGCCGTCTCCGGACTGGAGACGCTGACCAGATAGGGCAGGGGGCTCCACACAGCGCCGCAGTCCTCGGTGGCCCCGGCGGAGGAGGAGTGGAAGGCCGCGAAGACCGGCTCCCCCTGGTAGCTCAGATATTCCCCCGCCGTTTCCTCCACGGCGTCCCGGACGGCCCCCAGCCGCGTCTCATAGTCCCTGCCCCATTTTTCCCGCAGCCTGTCCTCTCCCAGCCAGGCCTGACAGCAGCCGGGATCGGTGCACAGGTCCGCCTCGCCGTGCTTGTGGGCGGCGGCGCAGTACATGGCGTAGGTCCTGGCCGCCACCGCCTGGGCCTTCAGGGCGTCATGGGGGAAGGAGGCGGGCATCTCCCCGGCCACCACGCCGGTGAGATAGTCCTGGGTGTCCATCTCCACGACCTCATCTCCCACCAGCACCCGCAGCCGCTCCGGCACCGGCGCGCCGGGAACGGGAGCTTGGGTGGGGGCCTGGTCATCGGCGGGACGCTCCTCTCCGGCGGACAGGACCAGGGGGTGGGCCTTGGCCGGGGATATGCCTTCCCCCGTCGAGGCGGGAGCCTCCCGAAAGGCCACAGGCAGCAGGTACACGATCAGCAGGGCGGCATAGGCCCAGCAAAGGATCTTTTTCAAAGGGCATCCTCCGTTCTTTTGAATAGGCTGATAGGGCTTGACGGCTTGTACAAATCAGGGTAAAATCATAGACAGCTTAACAAACCTTATGGAAACGGAAGCAGGATTATGCATAAGAAATCGCTTGAGATCTGTCTGTACGTCGCGGGCGCGGGCGCCTTCGGCGTATTTCTGCGCTGGCTGGAGAATCAGCTCGCCTTCAATGAACTGGGCCTTGCCGACCCCAGCGCCTTCCACGTGATGCTGATCGCCTTCCTGGTGGCCTGTGTGCTGGTGTTCCGGCACTTTCTGGTGCAGATGGAAGAGCAGGGCTATGTGCTGGCCAAGGACGTTTCTCTGGCCCTGGGCAACCAGCTCCAGCTCCACTGGATCCTGGCCATTGCCGCCGGCGCCGTGATGGCCCTGGGCGGGCTGCTGCTCTTCGCCGGCTGTGAGACGGATAAGTTCGCGGGGATGCTGCGGCTGCTCTCGGCCCTGGCGCTGCTCTCCGGCGCCGCCTATCCGCTGGTGATGCGGGAGGCCGAGCGGGAGGAGCCCCGGCCCGCGCTGCTGTGCGCGCTGATGATCCTTCCCATGCTGCTGTACGCCCTCTGGCTGATCATCAGCTACCGCAACAACGCCATCAACAGCGTGCCCCTGGCCTATGGCCTGGAGATGCTGACGGCCATCGTCTGCATGGCGGCCTATTTCCAGATGGCGGGCTTCGGCTTTGGGGCCCCCAGGACCCGGCAGAGCCTGCTCTTCCCCATGCTCAGCGCCACGCTCTGCATCATGTCTCTGGCGGATGAGCGCTATACCAGCATGCAGATGATCCTGCTGGCCACCGCCGGGCAGATGCAGCTGTACGTCTGGCTCATGGTGCAGAACCTCCAGAAGGTGGAAAAGAAAAAAGTCGTCCGGAAGGACGACGGCTTTGAGCATCTGTGATCGAAAAAACGGATAGAAGATCCCGGGGCTGCCTTTTCAAAGAGGCGGCCCCGGGACCTTTTTACAAGCTTGCACTTCGGTATGCAATATGATACGATGAGCATGAAAAGCAGCATAAAATCATCTGTTTTGGAGGCGATGGGATGCGGGATCTGTTTTGCGGAAATGCGGACAGGCCCGGCGCGTTGCCGGTGGAGGAAGGTTTTCTCCTCCGGGAGACGCCGGAGCCTATGCGCGCTGCGGTGGAGCAGGAGAAAGAGGCGCTGGAGGCTGTCCAGCACAGATACCGTTTGCCCAAGGCGCTGTCGATCCTGAAGTCTGCGGCGCTGATGGTGGGCCTGATCATGGCCGCCAGCATCCTGAGGGCGGACGTATCCCTGGCGGAGGCCTATCGCAACGCCCCGTGGGTCGAATGGATCGGCGGCGGTTCGCTGCTGGCTGCGGGTGTGCTGTTCCTGATCGAGAAGCTGAAGCAGCGGCGCGCCGGCGGCAGCGCAGTCGTCCAGGCCGCCTTCAGCGGACTGAACCGGGCGGAGGCGGCGATCCGGGAATACCACTCGATCCCGGCGGATGCGGAGTGGGTGGAGATCCTGGCGCCTTCCGCTTGCGGCGAAGACGAGGACCCGGACGTCCCCCTCACAGCCGGGAATCGGGAGCACCGGCTTTTCGTACGGGACGGGGCGCTCTGCCTGTTTGACGGAGAAAGGCTCTATGCCTTTCCCAGGAAGGAACTGACCGGTATCCGGCTCGTGGAACAGGAGATCGGGCTGGAAAAGTGGAACAAAGGCGCGGAGGCTTTCGAAAAGCAGTTTCGGCGCTGCGGCGTGACCCAGGACGGGAAGGGGCAGACAAAGCTTTCCTTCTGCTGCGCGCTGGACGTCGTCCAAAACGGCGAGACCTACAGCCTGCTCTTTCCCGCCTATGAGCTTGCCGCCATTCAGCGGCTGAGTGGCCTGCCAGCGCCGGAGCTGCCGCGGCTGGCGGGCGAAGAGACGGACAGGGTCCGTCCCCGGTTTTACTGGAAACCGCCCGTGGAGGATGTGGGCTACTGGTTTACCCGGGAGGCCGACACCGCCTTCAAGACCTGCCACCCGGTACTGTATGGGGTCCTGGTTACCGTTGGACTCGTGGGCTTGCTCTTGCCGATGATCCTGTTCTATGTCTTCGTGTCCCGCGTTCCTGGGGCGATTGACAACAGATGGGCGATCCTGGGCGTGGCAGGCGGCTTCGTGATGGGGATCGGTCTGGCCAACCTGGTGGCGGCCTGGCAGCAGCAGTATCTGGGCCACCTTGTGACCATTGCCTCTTTTTTGGCCGGCGGTGCGATGATGGCCGTCAGCTGGCTCCTGGTATGCTGAATCAAATCATAAAGCCCAGAACAGGCGCTTCATGGATAAGCGCCTGTTCTGGGCTTTATTGTGCAGGAGTTTTGATGGCCTTATTTCACCGTGAATCGGATCTCCAGCTCTACGGTCTCGCCGCTGTCCAGCGTGAACACCACCGTCGCGGTGTAGGTCCCCTTCTCCAGGTTGGCCTCCGGGCGGACGGACCAGGCAAAGCTGCTTTGACCCGCCTGGATCTCGGCGCCGTTTTTGGTATTCAGGCCGAAGCAGGCGGCGTCCTCGCCGCTGAGCTCCACGCTCCGGATCCGGGCGGTCACGCTGCCCCGGTTCTCCACGGTAAAGGAGACGGGCTCTGGCTGGGCATAGCCCGGTTCCGCTTCCGCAAGCTCGGGGGCGGTGACGGTCACAAAGGCGTATTCCGCCGCGGTGGGCTCGCTGGGCTCGGCGCCCTCCGCCAGGGCCAAGGCGGTGACGGCGACGCCCTCGGTGAGCGTGATGGGCCCTTCATAGAGCAGGCTGTTGTCCTCCCGGGGCTCAGTGCCGTCGGTGGTGTAGTAGATCGCCGCACCCTCTGGGCCGGTGATGGTCAGGGTCTGCTCCTGAGAATAGGTGCCGGCGGCCAGGTCAAATTCCGGGGCCTCCGCCTGGAAAGTCAGGGTCAGGGTCAGGTCGGCCTCCACCTCGGAGAGTGTGCAGCTGCCGTCCTCATTCGCCGTCAGGGTGCCGCCCTCGGCCTCCGCCGTCAGCAGCCGGTAGCCCGCCTTGGGCGTGATGGTGCACACGCCGTCCCTGCCCAGCTCGCCCTCCTCGCCCAGACCCTCGATCTCGGCAAAGGCGCTGTAGTCCGCCGCCAGGCTGACGCGGTGATAGCCGTAGATGTGGCTCTCCACCACGTCGTCGGTGAAGGTGTAGACCAGGGCGTCGTTGGAATAAACCGTGCCGCCGTTGTTATACACGGTGCCGCCGTTGGAGTAGGTCACGCCGCCGTTGTTGTAGACCAGACCGTCGTTGTTATACACGGTGCCGCCGTTATTGTAGACGGTGCCGCCATTGTTATACACGGTGCCGCCGTTGTTGTACACGGTGTCCGCCGACCCGGCGTAGAAGGTCTCCTCCGCGCCGTTGACGACGGGGATGGGCTCTTCCTCCGTCTCTTCCCCCGGCTCCTCCGCATCCGTTTCGGCGGGGGCTTCCTCCGATGGTTCCTCGCCTTCGGCAGGTTCTTCCGCCGCCTCTTCGGTCTCGGCGGGGGCTTCCGCATCCGTTTCGGCGGGGGCGGCCTCTTCCTTGGCCTCGGCGGGCGCTTCCGCGTCTGCGGGATCGGCCATGGCCATGGTGGGGATCAGGCACAGCATCAGCGCCAGCACCATCAGAACAGCCAGCAGTTTTGTCAGTTTCATGGGGATTCTCCTTTCCTTGCAGCTCGACCGGTAAGGACTCTTCATCTGACTATTATACCGTTCCTTTTCCCCGGTGTAAAGCAAAAAACGGAAAAAACGGCGTCTTGCAATGCAAAGGGAAAGAGCGTATGCTTTGCGTGTGGAGATAGGAGGGCTGCGATGTGAAGATCCCCGAACTGACAAGCCCGGAGGCGATCCGGGAGACGGTGGAGAGGCTGGGCTTTCTGCCCTTTTTCCGCAACGAGATCCCCGGCTTTTCCATCGAGGAGCACACGCCGCCGGCGCTCTGGTTTTCCGAGCAGCCCGGACCCTGGGAGTGGAAGGGGCCGGTGGCCTCGTCGGAAAGCTGCGTGTACGGGAAGTTTTTCCGGGGCCGGGCGGGCTTTATCAGCCGGGACTGGTTCCCGGTCTTTTCCAACTACCGCCGGGACGGCTATGATTTCGACGCCCGCTATGACGATGGGCTGGCCTCTTACCGGGACAAGGCCGTGTACGACCTGCTGGCAGAGCGGGGCGTGCTGCTGTCCAAAGACCTGAAGAGGCTGGCGGGCTACGGGAAGGACGGAGAAAAGGGCTTTGACGGGCTCATTACCCGCCTGCAGATGCAGACCTACGTGATCATTTCCGACTTTTGCTACGCCATGGACCGCCATGGCCGGGAATACGGCTGGGGCATCGCCCGCTACGCCACGCCGGAGGCGCGCTTCGGCCCAAACTGGCTGGCGGAAGCCTACCGGGAGGACCCGGCCGCGTCTCGCCGGCAGGTCTATGCCCACCTGCAGGGACTGTTCCCGCAGGCGACAGAGAAACAGCTCCGCCGGCTGCTGGGAGATTGAGCCCAACGGGAAAAGCGCCTCGGTGCGATCCGCACCGAGGCGCTTTTTCGGTTTCAGGACGATGGCCCGACAGTGACCAGATCCCGGATGGCGGCGAGGCGCTTCTCGCCGATCCCCGGTACCCGCAGCAGATCCTCCACCGAGGAGTAGGGGCCGTTTTCCTCCCGATCCGCCACAATGGCGTCGGCAAGGCCCTCCCCGATACCCGGCAGCAGCTGCAGCGTCGGGGCGTCGGCGCTGTTCAGATCGATGCGCTCCCCCGGCAGCAGCTCCAGAGGGGCCTGATCCGGGTCGTTGCGCCCGATGAGGGTCCGCTCCGGCTCGGCCTCTGCAGCGGACACGGAACCGGGCTCTCCGGAGAAAAAGGAGCCGGAGGAGATCAGCACCGCCCCTGCAAAAAGCAGACAGAGCGCCGCCATCAGACAAAGCGCCAGCCTGCCCGACAGGCGTGGGCCGCGCCCGGCCTCCGGCGACACGGCCCCGCCGTCGCGGGGACGGCACGATTGATTGGCAGTAGAGGAAAGCATCGTTCCAGCACACCCCCGACCGGACGTCAGGCTTTCCCGGTGTATTCTTCCTGCTTCCGGCGTTTCATGTTTGTTCGTGCTTTTTATTATATCACACGTTTGCGTCGGACGAAAGAGCCTGCCCGCAAAAACGGGGATGGATCCGCCGAGGGAGGCCACGGGTTTTTCGCGGAGCGAAAGGCTGCGCTCTTGACATCCTCTCTCAAGTAAAATACAATGCAGACAGAAGAAAGGACGCGGAGTTCCGCACCATGCAGAGGGAAGTGAGACCATGAGACCCATCAGCGAAAGAGACTATTCTGACAGTCTGATGCCTTCCGGGGGCGGTTTCCGTCTCTCTCCTGCCCATATCATCCCCCTCAGCTTTCTGCTCGCCATCGCGGTGGGCACACTGCTGCTCCTGCTACCCGCCGCCACGGCGGAGGGAGCGGAGACGGATTTTCTCACCGCGCTGTTCACCTCTACCACCTCTGTCTGTGTGACGGGGCTGGTCGTGGTGGACACCTACTCCCACTGGAGCCCGTTCGGCCAGGTCGTCATTCTGATCCTGATCCAATTGGGCGGTCTGGGGATCGTTACGGCCATCTCCATGGTGATGCTCTTTCTCCGCCGGCGCTTCTCCCTGCGGAACCGGACGCTGCTTCTGGATGCACTGAATCTGGACAGCCGCCTGGGCCTGACGTCCTTCCTTTCCCGGATCTTCAAGTGGACCTTTCTGGTCGAGGGGATCGGCGCCGTGCTGTACAGCATCGAATTCATCCCCCGGTTCGGCTTGGCGAAGGGGATCTGGGCCTCCGTCTTCACCTCGATCTCCGCTTTCTGCAACGCCGGCCTGGACGTCCTCGGGCCGGACAGCCTCCGCGGCTACGCGAGTTCTCCTCTGGTCATATTTGTGACCATGACGCTGATCGTGCTGGGCGGTCTGGGCTATATCGTCTGGTTCGACGTGGGCCGCTGTTTAAAGGACGGGGTACGGCTCCGGTACACGCCGCGGCAGGCCGTCCGGCGGCTGGGAGAGCATACCAGGCTCGTCCTGCGCCTGACCCTGAGCCTGATCCTCCTGGGCGCCGCGCTGATCTTCCTGGCGGAGTACCGGAACCCTGCCACCCTGGGCGGCATGAGTACCGGCGACAAGATCATGAACAGCCTGTTCCAGTCCGTGACCTTCCGAACGGCGGGCTTTTATACCGTGCCTCAGGAGGGGCTGGGCCCTTTTTCCTGCATGGTCGGATATCTCTGGATGTTTATCGGCGGCTCACCCATCGGAACGGCGGGCGGCGTCAAGACCGTTACGATGTTCCTGGTGTTCGCCAACGCGATCTCCTACGCCAACGCCAGAAAGACGACCACCATTTTCCGGCGGAGGATCTCCGAGGAATTGATGCAGAAGGCCGCGGCCATCGTGGCGATCAGCTTTTTTACGATGCTCGTCTCCGCGCTTCTTCTGCTGGCGTTTGAGCCTGTTTCCCTGACGGACGGCCTGTTTGAGGCGATCAGCGCCGTCGCCACCGTCGGCCTTTCCAGGGGACTGACCGCCTCTCTCCACACGGCGGGGCGGATCATCATCATCGCGACCATGTATCTGGGACGCATCGGCCCCATATCCATGGCGCTGTTCCTGGCCCGGCCGAAGCCGGGGAAAAACGGCGTGACATGCGGCGAAGGCAAGTTTTATGTTGGATAGGAGGAACAAAAGATGAGCAGATCGGTCGCAGTACTGGGATTGGGCAAATTCGGCAGCAGCCTTGCGGAGAGCCTGTATTCCCTGGGAATGGATCTGATGGTCGTGGACCGGAATCCGGAGCGGATCCGTGATTTTGTGTCCAAGTCCACCATCGCGGTCTGTGCGAACCTGGAAAATGAGGACGAGATCCAGCAGCTGGATCTGAAGCATATGGACATGGTCGTGGTCTGCATGGGTACTTCTTTGGCGCCCAGCGTTATGTGCGTCATGGAGGCGAAGAACCAGGGCGTTCCCTTCGTCATGGCCAAGGCGCTCTCCGAGCAGATGGGCACGATCCTGAAGAAGGTCGGCGCGGACCAGGTGATCAATCCGGAGGCGGAGAGCGCCATGCGCACCGCCCGGGCCCTGGCCTCCCCCACGATCCTCGACCTGTTCGACGTGGGAGAGAACCTCTGCATGATCGAGATGGTCCCGGAAAAGAAATGGGTCGGGAAGACCCTGCTGGAGCTGGACCTGCGGCAGAAGCGCGGGATCAACGTCGTTGCCATGAAGGAGCCGGGGAGCACCTGGTCCTATCTGGACGCCCATTCTCCCATCCGGGAGAATGCCACCCTGCTGGTGGTCCTGGAGAAGAAGCTGCTGAACCAGTTCTGACCGCGCCGGGGAATATACAAAGGCTCGTACGGGCCGGATACTGCAGTATCCGGCCCGTACGAGCCTTTTTGCTGCCGGTTCGTCCCGGGGGGGCTTCGCCGGCTCAGCGCTTCCAGGTGCGGGGACTGAGCAGGAACAGGATGGGATAGATCTCCAGCCTGCCCATGAGCATGGCCACGGACAGCAGGATCTTGGTCCGGTAGGAGAAGAATGCGAAAGAGCCGGCGGGACCGATGAGGGTGGTCATGCCGGGACCGATGTTGCTCAGGCAGCTCAGGGCCGCAGAGAAGCTGGTGGCGATATCCGCCCCGTCCAGGGACACCGAGAAGGAGAAGAGCAGCAGCAAAACGATATAGGCGGAGAAGAAGGTGGCCGTCGCCTTGACGGTGCTGTTTTCCACGCGCTTGCCGTCCAGCTGGACCCGGGTGACGCTGCGGGGCCGGATCATCTGCCGAAGCTCCGCGGCTGAGCTCTTGCTCAGGATGATCAGCCGCGAGACCTTGAGGCCGCCGCCAGTGCTGCCCGCACAGGCGCCGCAGAGCATCAGGAACATCAGGATCCACTTGCAGTACTCCGGCCAGTCCCTGGTAAAATCTACGGTGCCGAAGCCGGTGGTGCTCATGATGGTGCCCACGTTGAAGAAGGCCTGGTGCACCGCCTCGCCCAGACTGCCGTAGAGCTTGCGGATGCCGAGGGACAGCAGCAAAACGCTGCCGAAGATGATGCCCAGATACCAGCGCAGCTCCTCGCTCTTCAGCGCATCCTTCCAGTGCCCGATAAGGATCAGGAAGTAGAGGTTGAAGTTCACGCCGAAGAGGAACATGAACACGGTGACGACGCTCTCGATGTAGGCGCTGCCGAAGCCGCCGATGCTGTTGGGGTTGGTGGAGAAGCCGCCGGTGCCGGCGGTGGAGAAGGCGTGCAGCAGCGCGTCATAGAAGCTCATGCCGCCGAAGAGCAGGAAGACAGTCTCCGCCAGAGTCAGGCCGATGTAGATCAGATAGAGCATCCGGGCGGTCTTCCTGGCCCGGGGCACCAGCTTGCCCACGGTGGGGCCGGGGACCTCGGCACGCATGATGTGCATGGAGTGCTCGCCGCTCATGGGCAGAACCGCCATCAGGAACACCAGCACGCCCATGCCGCCGATCCAGTGGTTGAAGAGCCGCCAGAACATGTCGCCCCGGTGGTTCGCGGTCATGGCGCCGATATCCGTCACCACGCTGGCGCCGGTTGTGGTGAGGCCCGAGGCAGTCTCAAACACGGCGTCGACGTAGTGGGGGATGCTTCCGGAAAAGACGAAGGGCAACGCCCCCAGCAGAGAGATGCTGATCCAGCCCAGGCCTACGATCACGAAGCCGTCCCGGGCCACCAGGGAGTTGCTTCCGGGCCTGGGGAGCAGCAGAAGCCCGCCCAGCGCCGCCGTCACGGCGATGGAAAGGATGAAATTCAGCACGCTTTCCCCATACCAGAGCCCTGCGATCAGCGGCAGCAGCATCAGCGCCGCATAAATCAGCAGGATCAGGCCCAGGACGCGGGCGATCATACGGTAGTTCATCAGCTCTCCTCAATAATGGCGTCTATGTTCTGAAGCTTGCCTGCCGCCGTGACGATCACCGCGTGGTCGCCCGGCAGGATGCGGCTGTTGCCGTCGGGAATGATGCTCTTGTTGCCGCGGATGAGGGCGCAGATCAGGACGTTGGGACGCAGCTTCAGGTCCTTCAAAGGGATATTCACACAGGCGGAATCGGGGCCGACCTTGAACTCCAGGGCTTCCACCTTGCCGTCCGCCAGGCGGTAGAGGGTCTCCATGCTGCCGCCCAGGGAATTGCTCATGGCGCGCACGTACCGGGTCAGCTGCTGGGAGACGATCTCCTTGGGGGAGACGACGGTGTTGAGCCCCACGTTGTCCAGAATGTCGTCCAGGTAGTCCCGGTTCACCTTGACGATGACCATGTTCACACCGCAGTTCATGGCGAACAGGGAGGTGATGATGTTGTCCTCGTCGTCGCCGGTGAGGGCTACGAAGGCGTCCGCCGCGGACAGCCCGTCCTCCTGCAGCACGTCGCTGCGGGTGGCGTCTCCGCAGACCACGTTGGCCTGGGGGATCAGATCGCAGAGCAGGTCGCAGCGCTCCCGATCCCGCTCTACCACGGTGACTTCCATGCCGCTTTCCTGGAGGATGCGGGTGAGGTAGACCGTGCTGCGGCCGCCGCCCATGATCATCACCCGGCGCACCGGGCGTTTGTACTGGCCGATGGCGGTGAAGAAGCGGCGTAGCTCCCGGGAGTTGCCGGTGATGCTGAGACGGTCGCCGGCCTGCAGGACGAAATTGCCGTTGGGGATCATGGCCTCCTTGCCGCGCTCCACCAGGCTGACCAGGATCTTGGCGCCGAAGCGCTGGACCAGGTCTTTGAGCACAACGCCGTCCAGGGCGCCGCCGATGGGGATCTTGTGTTCCACGATCTCCACGCTTCCCTTGGAGAAGGAGTCCACCCGGACGGCGCCGGGGAAGCGCAGCAGGCGGGAGATCTCCTTGGCGCACTCATATTCCGGATTGACGATCACCGAGAGGCCCAGAGCCTCCCGCAGGAATTCTGTCTGCCGCAGATACTCCGGGTCCCGTACCCGCGCGATCACGTGGGCGGTGCCCATCTTCCGGGCGGAGATGCCGCAGACCATGTTCACCTCGTCCTGTTCGGTGGCGGCCAGCAGCAGATCGGCGTGCTCGGCCCCGGCCTCCCGCAGGGTCCCGGGATTGGTGGCGCTGCCTTCTACGCAGATCACGTCCAGCGTATTGGAGATATGTTGGATCGTCTCCGGATCCCGGTCGATGATGGTCAGGTCGTGGCCTTCCTCCGCCAGGAGCGCGGCTACGGAATGGCCCACCTTTCCGGCCCCGGCAATGATGATCTTCATAAGCGTTCACCTCACGCGATAGTCTTCTAAACCTTATTTATATCATGAATCCCTGCGCTTGTACAGATTCCCGGCGGAATTTTATCTCCCCTTGTGGAAATCCGCGCCGATGGGTATAATAATGACTACAGGAAGGCGAAAAGCCAAAAAGCTTTTCGCCGCGCCGCTTTGCGGCGCAGCAAAACAGCACGGCTGTTTTGCCCTATATGCATTGCAAGGAGCATCGGGCGAATGCTTCGCAGAATCATTCGCTGCCAAACACTTCGTTTGGCAGCGAAATCAATCGAATCATCGATTGATTTCGCCATCCGATGATCCTTATAGCCGGGAAGAAAGGAACGTGATGACCGATGTTTCAAGGCTTTACCAAAGAGACCGGGGACTTTCTCTGGGAGCTGAGCTTCCACAACGAGCGCCCCTGGTTCCTGGAGCACAAGGAGCAGTTCGAGCGCTGCGTGAACACGCCCTTCCGGGAGCTGGCCCGGGAGACGGCGGAGCGCCTGCAGGAGCGGCATCCCGAGATGGACCTGCGGGTGCACATTTCCCGCATTTACCGGGACGCCCGGCGGCTCTTCGGCCGGGGGCCCTACAAGGACCACCTCTGGTTCACCATCAAGGACGGGCCCAACTACAGCGAGGGGCCCATGTTCTGGTTCGAGATCCACCCGGCCACCTATAGCTACGGCCTGGGCTATTTCGACGTGAGCGCCGCGGAGATGGAGCTGTTCCGCCGGACGGTGGACGCCAATCCCGCCCGCTTTGAGCGCCTGGCGGACCGGGTGGCCCGGATGGAGGGCGCGCGCGTCATCGGCCCGGAATACGCCCGCCCCAAGGGGAATTACTCCGAACCCATCCGCAGCTGGTATGAGCGCAAGCGCCTGGGGGTCGAATATGCGGGGGACATGGGGGACGCGGTCTTCACCCCGGACCTGCCGGAGACCCTCTGTGAGGCTTTTGAGAAGCTGATGCCCATGTACGAATACCTGTCCCAGGTGCACCGGGCCGCCGTGCGGGAGGCCGCATGCCCCAGCTTGTAAGCGTCATCCTCCCCGCGTGGAACGCGGAAAAGACCCTGGAGCCCACCCTGCGCAGTGTCCTTTCGCAGACCCACCGGGAGCTGCGGGTGCTGGCGGTGGACGACGGCTCCACCGACGACACCCCGGAGATCCTGAAGCGGCTTTCGGCGGAGGATCCCCGCCTGCTGCCCATCTATGCTCCCAACGGCGGCCCCGCCGCGGCCCGCAATCTGGCCCTGTCGCGCCTGCCGGCGGGGACGGACTTTATCATGTTCCTGGACGCGGACGATCTTCTCCTGCCGGACGCGGTGGAATACGCCCTCCTCAACCGGGAGGGCGCGGAGTTGGTGATCTTCGGCTTCTCCATCCGGCAAGCCGACGGGAGCCTCCGCCCTTACGGGGAGCGGGAGCAGCTGCTGGAAAAGGATGAGTTGGGGGAGAACCTGGCAAGACTATATAAGGCCAATCTGCTCAATCAGGTCTGGGCCAAGCTCTATGCCGCGCCGCTGCTGGAGGGGCTGCGCTTTCCCGACTGCCGCTGGGGCGAGGACCGGCTCTTCCTCTTTGAGGCCCTTTTTCGGGCGGAGAAGGTGAAGATCCTGCCGGAGAGCAAGCACCGCTATGTGATGCAGGAGGGCGAAAGTCTGATCACCCGGTATTATGAGAGGAAGTTCCGCGTATGCTGTGAAATAGACGCCCGGGTGGAGGAGATGTGCGCGGAGCTGGGCGTGACGGGAGAGCGGGACTACCGCTACATGTTCGCCAAGAGCGTCTTTTCCTGCCTGACAAATCTGTATTCCCGGTCCTGCGGACTGGGCAGGGGGGAGAAGCAGGCGGCGGCGCGCCGGATCGTGAACGATCCCCGGGTATGCCGCCGCTGCCGGAAGGCCTCCGGGGGCCTGCCCACCCGGGCGCTCTGCGCCGTGCTGCACACCCGCTGGGTGGGGCTGAATCTGCTGTGCTTTCACACCCTCGCCTGGACCGGAGAGCGCTTCCCCCGGCTTTTCCTCCGGCTCAAGCACAGAAAGTGACCCGGACTGCCCAATATCCCCTCTTGCAAGACGGGCCGCTTTGCGGTATAATACACCAGATTTTTTAGTTTTTTCGTAAAGGAGGGCTGCGGCTGTGGATCCGAGACCCATCGGCGTGTTTGACTCCGGTCTGGGCGGCTTGACCGCGCTGACGGAGCTGCGCCGGCTGATGCCGGAAGAAAATATCGTCTACTTTGGCGACACCGGCCGCCTGCCCTATGGGGAGAAGACGCTGCCGCAGCTGAGGTGCATGGCGGGGCAGGATCTGTCCCTGATCGCCTCTTACGGCGTCAAGGCCATCCTGGTGGCCTGCGGGACCCTCTCCAGCAACACCCCGGATCTGCTGGACGGCTTTTCCGTGCCCAGCTTCGGCGTGCTGCGCCCCAGCATCGAGACCATGGCCCGGATCCCCGGCGAGGGGCCTCTGGGCATTCTGGCCACCGCCGCCACCATCCGCAGCGGGGCCTTTGAGCGGGCCCTGCGGGCCGCCTGCCCGGGACGGGAGATCATCCCGGTGCCCTGCCCGGAGCTGGTGCCGCTCATCGAGAGCGGCCACGCCGACCCCACGGACCCCCTGCTGCTGGACGCGGCGGAGCGCTATACCGCGCCCCTGCGCGGCGCCTCGGCGGTGCTGCTGGGCTGCACCCACTACGGCATCGTGGAGGAGGCCCTGCGGGCCTTCCTGGACAAAGACACGGTGCTGGTCAGCGCCGCGGCCTGCGGCGCAAGGGCCGTGCGGGACTATCTGGAGGCGGAGGAGCTCCGCGGCGGAGAGGGCCGGGAGACCTTCCTGGTCAGCGGTGAGCCGGGGCGCTTTGCGGAGCTGGCGGCGCTGCTGCTGGGCCGCAGTATTGCCGACCGGGTCCGTCAGGTCCCGGTAATGAGGATCGAACCATGATGAAGGACGTTGTCATTTCCATCAACAGCACCTTTGCCTTTGAAGAGGGCGAGGAGCAGCGGATGGAGTTTACCACAGACGGATACTATTTCTTCGAGGATGAGGTGGGCTGCCTCAGCTATGAGGAGAGCGAGGTCACCGGCCTGGAGGGCACCCGCACCAGCATGTTCATCATGCCGGACCGGGTGGTGGTGGACCGGGAAGGCACCGTCACCAGCCGCATGGAGTTCCGGGAGGGGCTCAAGAGCGCCTTCCAGTACGCCACGCCCTTCGGCAACGCCACCATGGGCATCGACACCCGCCGCATCTCCCAGAGCATGGGCGTAGACGGCGGCAGCGTGGAGATCGACTATGTGGTGGATATGGAGCACATGGTGGCCTCCCGCAACAAGTTCGAGATCACTGTCCGGGAGATCGGAGCCCAGTGAGGGGCGGTGCCGCCGCAAAAACACCTGCTGCAAAATGCGTTTTCATCTGTCATTCCGAACCAGTGACCGTGTCACTGGTGTGGGAATCCGTACTCCATCCTAAAAACGGATTGCCACGGCTCCTTTCGGAGCCTCGCAATGACAGAGAGCATTTTGCAGCAGGTTTTTTATTTAATTTCAAAAACCCTATTGACAGAACTGTATTACTATGCTATTGTACTAATTGTCTAATACAACAACACAAGGAGGCGCGGCCATGGAATGGAGCTTTCGCGGCGATCTGCCCATCTATTCCCAGTTGGTGCAGCAGATCAAGCAGGGCATCGTCTCCGGTGACCTTCCGGCCGGGGGGCGGCTCCCCTCGGTGCGGGAGCTGGCCACAGAGGCCGGGGTGAACCCCAACACCATGCAGCGGGCGCTGCAGGAGCTGGAGCGGGAGGGAATGGTCTATTCCCAGCGCACGGCGGGGCGATTCGTCACGGAGGATGCAAAGGCCATCGAACAGGCAAAAAAGATCTTTGCCGGGGAGCACGTGCGCGTGTTTTTGTCCGGCATGGAAAAACTGGGCTACAGCAGGCCGGAGATCCTGGACCTGCTGAGGGAAGAAAAGGAGGAAGAACATGGCGATTCTGGAATGTAGGGACCTGACCAAGCGCTACGGCAAGGCCACGGCCCTGGAGGGTGTGAACCTGACGGTGGAGCCGGGTCGGGTCGTGGGTCTGCTGGGGCCCAACGGCAGCGGCAAGACCACCCTCATCAAGCTGGCAAACGGCCTGCTGACCCCCACCGGCGGCGAGATCCTGATCGATGGGATGAAGCCCGGACCCGAGAGCAAGGCCCTGGTTGCCTACCTGCCGGACCGGGACTACCTGGCCGACTGGATGACGCCCGGGCAGCAGATGGACTTTTTCGCGGACTTCTATCAGGACTTTGACCGGGAGAAGGCCCAGACCATGATGGACCGGTTGGGCATCGACCAGAGCCAGAAGTTCAAGCAGCTCTCCAAGGGCACCCGGGAGAAGGTGCAGCTCATCCTGGTCATGAGCCGCAGCGCAAAGCTCTATCTCCTGGACGAGCCCATCGGGGGTGTGGACCCGGCCACCCGGGATTTCATCCTGGACACCATCATCCGCAACTATAACCCCGAGGCCGCCGTCATCATCTCCACCCACCTGATCGCGGATGTGGAGCAGGTGCTGGACGACGTGATCTTTCTGCAGAACGGCCATGTGGCCCTCCAGTCCCCGGTGGACGCCATCCGGGAGGAGCGCGGCATGAGCGTGGATCAGTATTTCCGGGAGGTATTCAGATGTTAGGAAAACTGTTGAAGCATGAATTCCGGGCCACCGGGCGCACCATGCTGCCCATGCTGGCGGTGCTGACGGCCCTGGTGCTGCTGGCGAACCTGTCCGTCCGGCTTCTGGACGCGGAGCTGGGCGCCTTCCTTGAGATCCTGCTCATCCTGATCGTCTTTCTGACCTTCATCGCCGTCATCGTGGCGGAGATCATGCCCGTGGTGGTCATGGTCCAGCGCTTTTACCGAAATCTGCTGGCGAATGAGGGCTATCTGATGCACACCCTGCCCGCCAATGTCCACGAACTGGTCTGGTCCAAGCTCATCGTCTCCACGGTGTGGCTGCTGGGCACCAACCTGGTGATCTTCCTGCTGGGCGGCCTTTCGGTCATCCACCTGGGGCGACTCAACATCGGCGAGATCCTCCAGGCGCTGCCCTCCTGGACCCAGATCATGGACGGGCTTGCCCAGGTCGGCATCAGCGGCGGCGACGTGACGCTGCTGCTGGTGGAGATGGCGCTCTCCGTGGTCCTGGTGCAGCTGGCCGCCTGCCTGCACTTCTACGCGGCCATGGCCCTGGGCCACATGTTCACCTCCCACAAGGGGCTTTTGAGCGTGGTCTTTTTCGTGGCCCTCAGCTATCTGTTCAGCGTTCTCACCAGCGCCCTGGGCCTGGTGCAGATGCCCTATCTGGAGTCGCTGGAGTTTGATACCTTCCGCCAGAGCATTCAGGTCGCCCAGGCGATTCTGGGCGAGGGCATCGGGGTCACCCTGATCCAGGGCGCCCTGTTCTACATCGCCACGGTCCTGGGCCTGAAGAAGGGCCTGAACCTGGCATGAGCGTCCGGCTGATCGCCTTCGATCTGGACGGGACCCTGCTGGACGATGAAAAGCGCGTCCCGCCCGAGAACCTGCAAGCGCTGGCGGCGGCGGCGGCACGGGGCGTGGTCCTGGTCCCGGCCACCGGACGCATCGTCCGGGGCATCCCCGAGGCCGTCAAGGCACTCCCCGGGGTGCGGTACTTCATCATCTCCAACGGCGCCGGGGTCTATGACGCAAAAGAGGCACGTCTCCTTTATCGGGGGGACGTGCCTGTGGAGCTTGCGCTGCGCTGCTACGAGTACATGGACACGCTGCCGGTGATCTACGACTGCTATCAGAACGAGAGCGGCTGGATGACCCGCTGGATGTACGAAGCCTGCGAGGACTACTTTCCCACGGAGCCCCACATGCTGGAGATCGTCAAGCGCCTGCGCGTGCCTGTGGACGACCTGAAGGAGACCCTGCGGCAGCGGGGCGAGCCGCTGCAGAAGCTGCAGATGTTCTTTAAGCCGGAGGATCTGGACGAGCGGGAGCGGCAGCTGCGGCGGATCCCGGAGCTGTTCCCGGAGCTGGCAGCCACCACCTCAGTCTCCAACAACATCGAGATCAACAGCGTGAACGCCGGCAAGGGCAAGGCCCTGCTGGCCCTGGCGAAGCTTCTGGACATCGACCCCAAGGACACCCTGGCCTTCGGCGACGGCACCAACGACTGCGAGATGCTGGAGATGGCGGGCTGGGGCGTGGCCATGCAGAATGCCGACCCCAGGGTGAAGGCCGTGGCGGACGAGATCTGCGAGAGCAACAACGACGCCGGCGTGGGCAAGACCATCCTGCGCCTGCTGGAAGCGTAAAAAACGGGCGGCTGATAGCCGCCCCTACAAAGGGTCCTCATGTTTGCCCGGGCGGTTGACTCCGCCCGGGTCTCTTTTTGCCCTGTTACCGATCCAGCCAGCGGCAGGCGGCCAGGGCCGCCACGGCGCCGTCGGCAGCGGCGGTGGTGAGCTGGCGCACAGCCTTCTTCCGGCAGTCGCCCGCAACGAAAAGCCCCGCCGTGGGGGTGAGGCAGTCCTCCCCCGCGTCGGCGTAGCCCGCGGCATCCCGGCTCAGCCAGGGGGCAAAGGCCTCCAGATCCGGCCGGTGGCCGATGGCCACGAAAAGCCCCTCCACGCCGATCTCCCGGCGCAGGCCGTCCTGCTCCACGGCGATGCCGCTGAGCTCGTCCCCGCCCAGGAGCTCGGTCACCGAGGCGTTCAGCACGAACTCCACGTTCTCCCGCTCGCGCAGGGCGTCCACCAGCTTCTGCTCGCCCCGGAAGGAATCCCGGCGGTGGATGAGGTAGACCCTGGAGCAGCTCTCGCTGAGCAGCAGCGCGTCCTGCAGGGCGCTGTTGCCGCCGCCGTTCACCGCCACGGCCTTGCCCTTGTAGAAGGCGCCGTCGCAGACCGCGCAGTAGCCCACGCCGCTGCCCACCAGTTCCTCCTCCCGCGCCACGCCCAGCATCCGGGGACGGGCGCCGGCGGCCAGGATCACAGCTTTGCCGGAAAACTCCGCGCCGGAATCGCAGCGGACGGTCCAGGTCTCGCCGGTACGATCCAGAGCCACGACTTCCTCCAGCTCCACTTCCGCGCCCTGGGCCATGGCCTGCTCCAGCAGCTTGTCGCCCAGTTCATTGCCGCTGACGGACACAAAGCCGGGGAAATTCTCCACCCGGGGAGACCAGGTGATCTGGCCGCCGAAGGCGGCCTTCTCGATCACCAGAACGGATTTGCCCGCCCGGCAGGCGTAGGTGGCGGCGGTGAGCCCCGCGGGGCCGCCGCCGATGATGAGAATGTCGTACATAGTATCACACTTCCTTATTGGCTCCCCCTGTGGGGGAGCTCCCGCAAAGCGGGTGAAGGGGCTGTTCGTCAACAGCCCCCTCCCGACCTCGTTTTACTCGGCCACCTCCCCCATGGGGGGAGGCATTGTTTTACTGGGTCACATACGCCTTGATGGCGCCGGCGCCGGCGATCTTCTCAAAGCCCTCGCCCTTGGGAATGATGAGGGTGGGCGCCTGCTTCACGCCGTACTGCTTGGCAAGCTCCGGGTGCTCGTCCGCCAGGATCTTGTCGTAGCGGAAGCCGGCCTTGTCCATGTAGGAGCAGGCGATGCGGCAGTTGGGGCAGGTGGCGGTGGCGAAGAGGATGGGCGTGGGCTCGGCAGCGGGGGCCTTGACCTCCGCGGGCGCAGCCTCGGCGGCCGTCGGCGCGCTCTCTGCGTGGGCGGGCTCGATGGGGCCGGTGTGGTGCAGGTGGGAGTGGCCGATGTTATACTCCCTGCGCTCCTTGTACTCCTGGGTCTTGCCCTCGTTCCAGTTCTGCACCGGGCGGTAGTAGCCGGTGATGCGGCTGTAGACCTCGGCACTCTGGCCGCAGTGGGGGCAGGTGAACTGCTCGCCGTTCAGGTAGCCGTGATCCTTGCAGACGGAGTAGGTGGGGGAAATGGTGTAGTAGGGCAGGCGGTAGTTCTCCGCGATCTTCCGCACCAGGTTGGCCGCGGCCTGCCAGTCGGGCAGCTTCTCGCCCAGGAAGGCGTGGAACACGGTACCGGAGGTGTAGCGGGTCTGCAGGTCGTCCTGGATGTCCAGGGCCTCGAACACGTCCTCGGTGTAGCCCACGGGCAGGTGAGAGCTGTTGGTGTAGTAGGGGGTGCCGCCGGGCTCGGCCGCGGTGATGATGTCGGGGAAGACCTCCACGTCATGCTTGGCCAGCCGGTAGGAGGTGGACTCGGCGGGGGTGGCCTCCAGGTTGTACAGGTCGCCGTACTGCTCCTGGTAATCGCTCAGCCGCTCGCGCATGTGGTCCAGCACCTGCTTGGTGAACTCCTGGCACTCGGGATGGGTCATATCGGCCCGGATCCACTTGGCGTTGAGGCCGGCCTCGTTCATGCCCACCAGGCCGATGGTGGAGAAGTGGTTCTCAAAGGTGCCCAGATAGTACTTGGTGTAGGGGTACAGGCCCTCGTTGAGGAGCTTGGTGATGACGGTGCGCTTGATCTTCAGGGAGCGGGCGGCCAGGTCCATCAGCTTGTCCAGACGCTCATAGAAGTCCTTCTCGTCCTTGGCAAGGTAGGCCAGGCGCGGCATGTTCAGCGTGACCACGCCCACGGAGCCGGTGCTTTCGCCGGAGCCGAAGTAGCCGCCGGACTTTTTCCGCAGCTCCCGCAGGTCCAGACGCAGGCGGCAGCACATCGAGCGCACGTCGCTGGGCTCCATGTCGGAGTTGATGTAGTTGGAGAAGTAGGGGGTGCCGTACTTGGCGGTCATCTCGAAGAGGAGCTTGTTGTTCTCGGTGGGAGACCAGTCAAAGTCCCGGGTGATGGAGTAGGTGGGGATGGGGTACTGGAAGCCGCGGCCGTTGGCGTCGCCCTCGATCATGACGTTGATGAAGGCCTTGTTGACCAGGTCCATCTCGGCCTTGCAGTCGCCGTAGGTGAAGTCCATCTCCTTGCCGCCCACGATGGCGGGCAGATCCTTCAGGTCGGCGGGCACGGTCCAGTCCAGGGTGATGTTGGAGAAGGGCGCCTGGGTGCCCCAGCGGCTGGGGGTGTTCACGCCGAAGACGAAGGACTGGATGCACTGCTTGACTTCCTTGTAGCTCAGGTTGTCCACCTTCACGAAGGGAGCCAGGTAGGTGTCGAAGGAGGAGAAGGCCTGGGCGCCGGCCCACTCGTTCTGCATGATGCCCAGGAAGTTCACCATTTGGTTGCAGAGGGTGGACAGGTGGCTTGCCGGGGAGGAGTTGATCTTGCCCGGGATGCCGAGACCCTGCTGAATGAGCTGCTTCAGGCTCCAGCCGGCGCAGTAGCCGGTGAGCATGCTGAGGTCGTGCAGGTGGATGTCGCAGTTGCGGTGGGCGTTGGCGATCTCCTCGTCATAGACCTCGCTGAGCCAGTAGTTGGCGGTGATGGCGCCGGAGTTGGAGAGGATCAGGCCGCCCACGGAGTAGGTGACGGTGGAGTTCTCCTTCACGCGCCAGTCGGTGACGTTCAGGTACTTGTCCACGGTCTCCTTGTAGTCCAGGTAGGTGGACTTCATGTTGCGCAGTTTCTCCCGCTGCTTGCGGTAGAGGATGTAGGCCTTGGCCACCTGCTCATAGCCGCCCCGGGACAGGACCGCCTCCACGCTGTCCTGGATGTCTTCCACGGCCACCTTGCCGTCCTTGATCTTGCCGAGGAAGTCGGCGGAGACCTTCAGCGCCAGAAAATCGATGACGCTGTCGTTATACTCGGTCTTGGTGGCGTCGAACGCCTTTTTGATGGCGTCCGCGATCTTGTTGATGTTGAAGTCGACGATCTTGCCGTCTCTCTTTACGACCTGATACATAGCTTTATCCCTCTCTTTATTCTACGCCTCTGACCTGGACGCAGGGCACGATGGGCCGTACCGCGTCCGCCAGGGCGTGCATTTCTTCTCCCGTGAAGGCCCCCAGGCCCTCGATGGCGATCACATCGCCGGAATCCTTGAATTGCTGCAGGTAGTACTCCTTGGCCCCCTCGATCCATCTGGCGGCCTCCACCAGACTCTCCCGGGTGTGCAGGCCACGGACCACCGTGGTGCGGAACTCATAGTCCACCTTGCCGGAGAGCAGGTAGTTTTTCGTCCGCTCCACCGGGCTCAGATCGAAGCCGGGCACGCCCACGGTCTTGGCGTACAGGGCGGGGGAGTTTTTAATGTCCACCGCTACCCGGTCCACCAGCCCCTCTTCCACCAGAGCCATCAGCCGCTCCGGGAAGGAGCCGTTGGTGTCCAGCTTCACGTGGTAGCCCAGTGCCTTGACTTTCCGCAAAAACTCGTCGATGTCCCTGTGCAGCAGCGGCTCGCCTCCCGTGACGGCCACGCCGTCCAGGATGCCCTGCCGCTTTTTCAGAAAGGCCAGGACCGTAGCCTCCCCGTCCGGGTCCCCCTGCATCCGCTCCGGCAGGACCAGAGGGGCGTTGTGGCAGAAGGGACAGCGGAAGTTGCAGCCGCCGGTGAAGACCGTGCAGGCCACATGGCCGGGATCGTCCAGCAAGGTCAGTTTCTGCAGTCCGGAAATCTGCATGGCCGGACCCCCTTTCAAGAAGACAAGCGGGCACGGATGCCCCGCTTTGTTCGCTGCGAGGCCTATGATAGCGCCATCTTGTTGCCTTGTCAAGGGGGGAACACAAAATATAGAAAGTTTAACCGGGCTGTAACCGGTTTGAACACAAAATATAGTGCCAGCCGGGATTTTGTTCCCGACTGACACCGTTTGACATTTTACCCGATCTGCCCGTGTTTTGCAAGCCTTTTTGACAAAAAAGATTTTCCTGCGCGCTGCCCATCCCACGGTTGCCCTTCCCGGGAAAGCGTGATATAATGCATACATGATTTCTGTATAAGGGAGAGTGTCACTATGTGCGGAATCGTCGGCTATATAGGGCATGAACAGGCCGCGCCCATCCTGCTGGACGGGTTGGAGCGGCTGGAATACCGGGGCTATGACTCGGCGGGCATTGCGGTGCTGTCGCCGGAGCAGGGCCTGCAGGTGAAAAAGGCCAAGGGCCGTCTCAAGGTGCTCAAGGCCCTGGTGGACGACGGCAAGGCGGTGGAGGGCACCCTGGGCATCGGCCACACCCGCTGGGCCACCCACGGGCAGCCCAACGATGTCAACTCCCATCCCCACCTGAGCCAGGACCGCAGCGTTGCGGTGGTCCACAACGGCATCATCGAAAACTACGTGGAGATCAAGGAATTCCTCATGGGCGAGGGCGTACAGTTCCGGTCCGAGACGGACACGGAGGTGGTGGCCCAGCTGCTGGAGTACCACTACAAGCAGACCGGGGACATTATGCAGGCGGTCTACCGGGTGCTGCACCGGATCGAGGGGGCCTACGCCCTGGGCATCCTCTGCGCCGACCTGCCCGACGCCTTTATCGCCGCCCGCAAGGACGCGCCGCTGCTGCTGGGCTATGGCGAGGGCTGCAGTTTCATCGCCTCGGACGTGACGGCCATCATCCGCCACACCCGGGAGGTGTCCTATATGGAGGACGGCGAGGTGGCTGTGGTCCGCGCCGACGGGATCCGGGTCTACAACGCCCTGGGTCAGAGCGTGGAGAAGGAGCACAGCTTCATCGACTGGGACGTGAGCGCCGCGGAAAAGGGCGGCTACGCCCATTTCATGTTCAAGGAGATCATGGAGCAGCCCGATGCGGTGCGCAAGACCATCTCCCCCCGCCTGCGGGATCGCCGGGTGGTGTTTGACGAGCTGAAGATCACGCCCGAGGAGATCCGCCGGATGCAGCGGATCGTGATCGTGGCCTGCGGCTCCAGCTACCATGTGGGCATGGTGGGCAAATACAATCTGGAGCGGCTGCTGCGCCGGCCGGTGGAGGCCATGCTGGCCTCGGAATTCCGCTACTGCGACCCGCTGGTGGACGAAAACACCCTGGTCATCGTCATCAGCCAGTCCGGCGAGACCCTGGATACCATGGCCGCCCTGCGGCAGGCCAAGGCCCTGGGGGCGAGGATCCTCTCCATCGTGAACGTGGTGGGCAGCTCCATCGCCCGGGAGTCGGACGAGGTGCTCTACACCTGGGCCGGGCCCGAGATCGCCGTGGCCACTACCAAGGCCTACAGCACCCAGCTGGTGCTGCTGAATATGCTGGGGCTCTACATGGGCGACATCCTGGGCAGCGTCCAGCCGGCGGAATACGCCCGCATCGTGGAGGAGCTCCAGGCCCTGCCCGCCAAGATGGAGGAGGTGCTGGAGAACACCGAGCGCATCAAGTACCTGGCCTCCCGCTACTTCAACCACAGCTCCATCTTCTTCATCGGGCGCAATCTGGACTACGCTCTGGGGCTGGAGGGCAGCCTCAAGCTCAAGGAGATCTCCTACATCCACTGTGAGGCCTATGCGGCGGGCGAGCTGAAGCACGGCACCATCTCCCTCATCGAGGACGGGACCCTGGTGGTGGCCCTGTGCACCTACGCGCCGCTGTTTGACAAGAGCCTGTCCAACATCGTGGAGGTCAAGGCCCGGGGCGCGGACCTGGTGGCGCTGACCGATGACAGCCACAAGGACGAGCTGCGCAAGACGGTGGAGAACGTGCTGTCCATCCCGGACACTCACACCATCTTCAAGCCCTCTCTGGGCGTGATCCCGCTGCAGATCTTCTCCTATTACATGGCCCTGCAGCGCGGCTGCGACATCGACAAGCCCCGGAACCTGGCCAAGTCCGTGACCGTGGAATGATCCGAAGAACAAGAAAAACAGCAGAGTCGTTTGACTCTGCTGTTTTCTTATGGCTGATGGCCCTTTACCGTTTTCGGCTCACGCTGTCGGCCAGGGCCAGGATCTCCGCGTCGGTCCAGGGGCGGGGTTCTTCCTCCTCCGGCTCCGCGGGCCCCTCGGCGGGGACCGGCTCCGCCCGGCGCTGCCGCAGGGTCCGGCGGATCAGGGCAAAGCTCACCGTCCCCAGGATCAGGGCCACCCCGGCGGCCCGGAAGATCTGGGCAAGCTGCTCATAGCCGTCCCAGAACAGCGGCACCGTCAGATCGGCCGCGCCCAGGGTCAGCCCGCCCAGGAGCAGCCCCAGCAGGCTCTTTTTGTTCAGGATCTTTTTCAGGGGCATGTCCGGAAAGACGGTTTTGATGCCCAGGGCAAAGGCGCCCAGCAGCGCCGCCAGCAGGAAGAGCCAGCCGATGGCCTTTCCCGCGATGGGGCCCAGCAGCATGGACCAGAGCCCCGTGGCCACCGTCCAGATCCCCCAGCCCAATGCCCACATGGGCACCAGCACGAAGACCCGCACCGAGAGGGGGAGCTGCAGGATCCGTTGGCGCAGCCGCGCCCGGACGCCCAGGGACTCGCCGGAGACTTCCTCTTCTTCCTCTGTGCTGCCGCCGTCGTCATCGCCGCCGCCGCCGTCGCCGTCCAGGTCGTTGTCGTTGTCGTTTTCGTAGGCCACTACCGGGTTGAGGGGCTGCTCGTCCGCCAGCAGCGCGTCCGGCGAGGGGAACACCCCGCCCACCAGCACGCTTGCCGAGGTGAAAAGCGCCACGCCCGTCCTGGCCAGCTTCTTTTTCAATTCCTTTTTGCGCTCGTCCTCCGAGACCTGCTCCGAGGTCTGCTCCGGGATCTGGGCCAGCTCCTTTTCGCTCATCGCCGCACCTCCTTGTGATCCGGTTTTTCTGGTTCATACGACAGCCTTCAGACGCTGTCAAAGCGATTTTGTTCCCGAACCGCCCCGCTGGGCGGGGAAGCGGGGTTCATTTTTTCCCGTAGCGAAAGGCAAAGGCGATGGTCACCAGCGACAGCGCTATGGCTGTGCCCACCAGCGCCGCTTCAAAGGAGAAGGGCAGGAGTCCACGCAGCAAAAACACCGCGCCCAGAGCCGCCGCGTCCACCAGCAGCCGCAGGAGATTGCCCGCCATCAAGGCGTTGTTTTCGTTTTTCTCAATGGACTTTTTCAGGATCCGGGTGTTCAGGAGCCCGCAGAGGGCGCCCCAGACCAGGCCTGCCAGTATACCGAAGAGCAGTTTCATGGTATCCCTCCCTTTTGCGCTTTTAGTGTAACATATTTTCCCCGCCGCGCAAAGGGGGGCGCGAAAAAATAAAAAATACCAGATTTTCCCTGACAAATCGGAATGCGGAACGCAGATACTAAGGGCGAGGTGATGAAACATGAGTCCCAAAGAACTGCTTTATATCGAAGACGCGCTGGGTCACGCCCAGTATATGGCTACCCAGTGCCAGGCAGCGGCCCAGCAGCTGAGCGATCCCACGCTCCGCAGCCAGATCGAGCAGCTTGTCAGCAGCAACCAGGCCCTGTTCAACCGTTTTTACAATCTGGTGTAAGGAGGACGCACGATGAACGACAAGGAAATCATGGAGGGCATCCTCCTCACCACCAAGGGCGTCTGCGACCTGTATCTGCACGGGTCCATTGAATCTTCCACGCCCAATGTGCACGATGCGTTCAGCACCGCGCTCAACGACGCCATCTGCATGCAGAAGGAGCTCTATTCCACCATGCAGAGCCGGGGCTGGTATCCCACCCAGCAGGCCCAGGCCCAGAGCATCCAGCAGGTCCGGCAGAAGTACGCCGCCCAGGGCTGACAAATCGGGAAAAGGAAGCCATTGCATTTCAGCAAAGGCTTCCTTCTTTGTATAAGTTGCCCCCCGGCAGAGGGATGGACTCTGCCGGGGGGGCTTTTGCTTATTGCTTTGCGGCCTGGGCCAGCTTGCGCTCCCGGCGGCGAAGGACTTCTTCGCTCTTGGGCTGGATGTCGCCGGCCTTGGTCAGGGCCCACTTGGTCATCACCGGGCCGAGGAGCTCATACACCAGCACGGCGAAGAGCACGATGTTGCGGATCAGGGACCCGTCTCCGGGAAGCTGGGCGGCGGTGACGCACATGCCCAATGCCACGCCCGCCTGGGGCCAGAGGGTGATGCCCAGATACCGGACCACCTTGGGGCCGCAGCGCATCATCCGGGTGGATTCCCGGGCACCGAAGTACTTGCCGAGGCAGCGGGAGACGATATACACCAGGCCCACCAGCACGGAGCTCAGCTTCGCGAAGACGCCCAGCTCCAGCTCGGCGCCGGAGAGCACGAAGAACAGCACCATCAGCGGGGAGGACCACTTGTCCGCCCGCTCCATGATCTCATCGGACAGGGGGCAGAGGTTGCAGAAGACGCTGCCCAGCATCATGCACACCAGC
>CACXAQ010000009.1 GCA_902765595.1 Oscillospiraceae bacterium
GGGTCCACCTGTTCCCATTCCGAACACAGAAGTTAAGCTCACCAGTGCCGACGATACTTGCTTGGCGACGAGCCGGGAAAATAGGTCAATGCCAACACAGAGCCGCTCAATGGAGCGGCTCTGATTTTTTATTCCTTCTGCCCAGTTGCGGTTGACTAATTGCGGGCTGTTCGGGTATAGTATTCCTGTTAAATCCATTTTTAGGAGGAATGCAGCTATGGCGAACAAGTATGCAGGCACCAAGACCGAGAAAAACCTGTGGGACGCTTTTGCGGGCGAATCCCAGGCGCGCAATAAGTACACGTACTTTGCTTCCGTGGCCAAGAAGGCGGGCTATGAACAGATCGCGGAGATCTTCCTGAAGACCGCTGACAACGAGAAAGAGCATGCCAAGCTCTGGTTCAAGGAACTGGGCGAGCTGGGCACCGTGGAGGAGAACCTGCTCCACGCCGCCGAGGGCGAGAACTTCGAGTGGACCGACATGTACGAGCGCATGGCGAAGGAAGCCGAGGAAGAGGGCTTCCCGGAGCTGGCCGCCAAGTTCCGCGGCGTCGGCGCCATTGAGAAGCACCATGAGGAGCGCTACCGCAAGCTCCTGGAGAACGTGGAGACCAAGACCCAGTTCGAGAAGAGCGGCGTCGTTGTGTGGGAGTGCCGCAACTGCGGCCATCTGGTGGTGGGCACCACACCCCCCGAGACCTGCCCCGTCTGCAACCACCCCCAGGCTTATTTTGAGGTCCGGAAAGAGAACTATTGAGAAATAACCATAAAAAATACCGGCTTTTTGAAAAGCCGGTATTTTTTATGGAACAAATCCCTTGCGAGAACCGTCTATTTCCCATTAAGGGAGGTGTTCCTATGTTGGGAAAACAGAAATGCCGTATTTTGAAGGAGATCCGGCAGCGGATCGCCGATGAGAACGACATCCCCTATGTGACAAGAGAATGCAGCTTCCAAGGCGCGTGCAAAGGCACCTGCCCCCGCTGCGAGAGCGAACTGCGCTACCTGGAGCAGCAGCTGGCCCTGCGCCAGAGCCTGGGGAAACGGGTGGCTGTGACGGCCCTCTGCGCATCGATGGCCCTGGCCGGCGCAAGCTGCGGCCCCGAAAAGAACGGCGGGGAACCCACCGATCTTGCCGGCATGGCGGAACCCTGCGAGACGCCGGAGCCGCTGGAGGGGGAGATCGCATGCGTGACGCCCGAGCCGGATGAGCCGCTGGCGGGCGAGCCCGCGCCGGAGGAGTTCGAGCTGGAGGGCGACGTGGCCTGGATCCCGGAGGATGAGGCCGCCCCTGAGAACGGAAATGGCTGAGCCCCGTTATCCCCTGCTGTCTCTGTCCCGACTGCGGATGGAGATCGACGGCCCCGGCGTCACGACGCTGGTGGCCGGGGCGGGCTGTCCTCTGCACTGCCGCTGGTGCATCAACAAGACGCTTCTGCGGGACGCGCCTGCGGAGCAGGTGAGCGCGGGGGAGCTGACTGAGCGGCTGCGTGTGGACGACCTGTATTTCCGGGCCACCGGGGGCGGCGTCTGCTTCGGCGGCGGCGAGGCGCTGCTGCACGCGGCCTTTCTCCGCCGCTTCCGCGCCGTCTGTCCAAGCGAGTGGAGAATCTATGCAGAGACCAGCCTGCAGGTCTCCCCGGAACTGCTGCGCCTCAGCTTCGGCGCGGTGGACGCGTATATCGTGGACTGCAAGGACATGGACCGGGAGATCTACCGGCGATACACCGGCGGAGACGGGGCGCTGATGGAGGAGAATCTGCGTGCGCTGCTGGATGCGGTCGGCCCGGATCGGGTGCTGGTCCGGGTACCGCTGATCCCAGGCTACAACAGCATGGAGGATCAGCAGCGGAGCGTGGAGAAGTTGGAGCGTATGGGCGTGCGGCGGATCGATCGTTTTTCCTATCTGGTACGGGATAACCAGGAAGAAGCACTCCTGTAGCGGCATGGAAAGGCCCGGAGACGAAAATCTCCGGGCTTTTCCTGCACTTCCGGCAGGTTTTTCTTGCGCAGAACAGCGGAAACCACTATAATAAAAGCACCGGAAACGGAATATGAGAACGGAGGGCGATTTATGAAAAAGTACATTGCGGAACTGATCGGCACCTGCACGCTGGTGACGCTGGGCTGCGGCACGGCGATGCTGGTGGGCTGCGACGCGGCAAACGGCAGCGGCTACCTGCTGACGGCTCTGGCCTTCGGCCTGGTCATCGTGGGCATGGCCTATTGCGTGGGCAATATCTCCGGCTGCCACATCAACCCTGCGGTATCCCTGGGCGTTTTGATGAGCGGCGGTATGACCGCCAAGGACTTTGTGGGCTATGTGATCGCCCAGTGCCTGGGAGCGCTGGCCGGCGCGGGCATCCTGGCGCTGATCTTCAAGCTGGGCGGCGTCACGGATATGACCGGCGGCTTCGGCTCCAACGGTCTGGCCGGCGTGAACGGCAGCGCCATCGCGGGCCTGCTGGTGGAGATCGTGCTGACCTTTGTCTTCGTGCTGACCATCCTGGGCGTGACCTCCAAGAAGGCCGGCCACGGCTCCTTCGGCGGCCTGATCATTGGCCTTACCCTGGTCCTGGTGCACATCCTGGGCATCGGCCTCACCGGCACCTCGGTGAACCCGGCCCGTTCCTTTGGCCCGGCCCTGGTGGCGGCCCTCACCGGCAACGGCGCACCGCTGGCCTGCCTCTGGGTCTTCATCGTCGGCCCCTTCGTGGGCGCCGCCCTGGCTGCCCTGACCTACAAGGCCCTGGAGAAGTAAAAACAGCAGAAGCATGAAAAAGAGCCACCGGAGGTTTTCCCTCCGGTGGCTCTTTTTGGCGTTTTCGATCATTTTTTCCGGTGCTTTTTCGCGTAAGAAAACATCCAGATCACGATGACCACCAGCGCCAGGATCAGCAGGATCCCCAGGATGGTGTTGAACAGGCCGCCCACCACGGCAGCTGCGCCGGAAATGAGCTTCAGGGCCAGGACGATGACGCCGACGATGATGGCCAGGCCCAAGACCAGGCCGCCGATTTTTTTCAGATCCATGATTCCTTCTCCTTATACTTCAGGTCCCAGTTTTGACAATACGTCTTGAAAATACGCCGGCAGCGGCGTTTCCAGATGCACCGGCTCTCCGGTGCGGGGATGGATGAATTTCAGCTCCCGTGCATGGAGGCACTGGCCCTCCAGCCCTTTCTCCGGAGAGGGCGCGCCGTAGGTGAAATCCCCCAGCAGGGGATGGCCCAGGCTCGCCATGTGGACCCGGATCTGGTGGGTTCGCCCGGTCTCCAGACGGCAGCGGATGTGGGTGTAGCCCCGGTAGCGGGCCAGCACCTCCCAATGGGTCACGGCGGGGCGACTGTTCTTATCGGTCACGGCCATGCGCTTGCGGTCCGTGGGGTGGCGGCCGATGGGCCGGTCCACGGTGCCGGTATCCTCCCGCAGATTACCTCGGACCACCGCCTCATAGACCCGGGAGAGGCTCCGATCCGCCAGCTGCGCGGACAGGGCCTGGTGGGCAAAGTCGTTCTTGGCCACGATCAGCAGGCCGGAGGTGTCCTTGTCGATCCGGTGGACGATGCCGGGCCGCTTCTCTCCGCCGATGCCGGAGAGGCTGTCCCCGCAGTGGTAGAGCAGGGCGTTCACCAGGGTGCCGTCCGGGTGTCCCGGCGCCGGGTGCACCACCATGCCGCGGGGCTTGTTGACCACGACCACGTCCCCATCCTCGTAGACCACGTCCAGGGGAATATCCTGGGCGATCAGCGGAACGTCTTCCGCCATTTCCGGCAGGGAGACCAGAAAGCGATCTCCGGCGGCGCACTTATAATTCTTTTTGACCGGCGCATCCCGCAGCAGGACCCGTCCCTCCTCCAGCAGCCGCTGGGCGGCGCTGCGGGAGAGTTCCGGTAGAATACGCGCAAGGAGAGCGTCGATTCGCTCGCCGCTCTCCTCTGCTGTGATTTGAAGAAGATCTTCTTCCATTGTTTACTTGAACTCTGCCAGAATATCGTCCAGATCAAAGGAGGTCTCGGCCTCCACAGGCTTGGCAGCGGGCCGCTGTACGGGCTTGGGCTGCACGGGCGCGGGGGCGGGAGCCGCCGGACGGGGGCTCTGGGGCGCGGTGTTTACGACCGTTGCGGCAGGGCGGAATGCAGTGGGGCTTGCCGCAGGCTGCTGTGCAGCGTTGGCGCGCTCCCACTCGGCAAAGGGATCAGCCGGGTTGTAGGCGGGATTCTGGACCGTCGCGGCAGGCTTGGGCTGCACGGGCGCGGCTTCCACCGCGGGCTGAGCCGCCGCTTCCTGACGGGCGCGCTGATCGGCCTTGTACTGCTCATACTCCTCGTCATAACGGGCCTGGCGGGCTTTGCGGCTGTTGCGGGCGGGCTTGGCGGGCTTCTCTTCTTCCAGTTCCTCTTCCTCGTCCTCATCCTCGTCCCGTGCGGCCTTGCGGGCCTTGCGGCCGCGCTTGGGCTTGCGCACTTCTTCCTCCTCGGGCTCCTCTTCTTCCTCGTCCTCGGAGAACTCATCCGCGGTGTCGTCGCCGCTGTCAGACTTGCCAAAGAGGATGGCGAAGATAAACACCACCAGGAAGATCGTGATGACGATGTCGGCCAGGTTGAAGACCGGAAACCACTTGGCAAAGTCAAACTGGAACATATCCACCACGTGGCCGTCGCCCACGGGGCTGAAGATGTTGATGAGCCGGTCGATGGCATTGGACACGCCGCCTGCTGCCACCAGCACGATGCTCCACCGGGCGGTAGGGCCGGAGATGAACTTCGTGGCCAGCGCGATGATCACCAGCAGGAGGAAGACGCCCGCGGCAATGACAAACCACATGGCGGCGTTCTGCCCGCTGAGGAAGCCAAAGGGACCGCCGGTGTTTTCCACGTACCTCAGATTGAGGAAGCCGGGAATGAGCTGGATCCCCTCGGCGGGAATGTTGCCTTGGGTCGATACGTACAGCTTGATCCACTGGTCCGCGATGACGACCAGGATCGCGATGATCGCATACAGCATATCTTTCTCCTATCTGCCGCAAAGGAGGCGCGGCGTGCTGTGTTGAGCGCAGATTATAAAGACTCTTATCTATTGTACCCTATTTTTCAGAGTTTTGCAACTACTCTTGCGCAGCGCGGGCAAAGTTCTGTGACAGGATCCGCCTCCAGCGAGTGCTTCCAGCAGCGCGGGCACTTGGTCCCCGGGGCTTCCACCACGGAAATGTGCAGGCCGGGGTTCCTGGCGCCGCTGCCGGCCACCGCGTCGGGGGCGTCCTCACCGTCCACCAGGCAGCGGGAGACGATCAGCAGGTCGCTGAGGTCCATGTCGGAGACGGCGTCCAGCAGCTCCCTGCTCTCCGCGTCGTCGGCGCGCAGGGTGACGGCGGCCTCCAGAGGCTTGCCGATGCGCTTGTCGTTGCGGGCGCTCTCCAGCACGATGTTCACATCGCCGCGCAGGGAGATGAGCTTCTCCCACTTGGCCATGGTCTCGGCGGGCAGGGCGTAGTCTGCGAAGGGCGCGTTCATGACGTTGAGCACCACGTTGCGCCTGTCGTCGCCGCTGCGGTGAGGCATGGCCTGCCAGATCTCGTCGCAGGTGAAGGCGAGGATGGGGGCGAACATTTTGGTCATGCTGTCCAGGATCAGGTACAGGGCGGTCTGGGCGCTGCGGCGCTTGAGCCCGTCCTTCTCCTCGCAGTAGAGCCGGTCCTTGATGATGTCCAGGTAGAAGCTGGAGAGCTCCACCACGCAGAAATCGTTGATGGCGTGGGAGACCACGTGGAACTCATAGTTCCGATAAGCCTCGGCCACCTTTTCGATCAGCTCGTTGAGCTTGGTGACGGCCCAGCGGTCCAGCTCCAGCATGTCGGCGGGGGCCACCAGACTGTCAGCGTCAAAGCCGTCCAGATTGCCCAGGCAGTAGCGGGCGGTGTTGCGGAACTTCAGGTAGCTCTGGCTGAGCTGCTTGAAGATCTCCTTGGAGCAGCGCACGTCCACATGGTAGTCGGCGGAGCCGGCCCAGAGGCGGATCATATCCGCGCCGAAGTCCCGGATCAGGTCGGCGGGGTCGATGCCGTTGCCCAGGGACTTGTGCATGGCCTTGCCCTCGCCGTCCACGGTCCAGCCGTGGGTCAGGCATTCCCGGTAAGGCGCGCCCTTGCCCAGAGCGCCCACGGCCACCAGCAGGGAAGACTGGAACCAGCCGCGATACTGGTCGCCGCCCTCCATGTACATGTCGCAGGGCCAGAAGCCCTGATCCCGCTGCATGGCGGCGTAATGGGTGGAGCCGGAGTCAAACCAGCCGTCCAGGGTGTTGGTCTCTTTGGTGAAGTGCCTGCCGCCGCAGTGGGGGCAAACAAAGCCCTCCGGCAGCAGCTGCTCGGCCTCCCGGTCGAACCAGGCGTTGCTGCCTTCCTTCTCGAAGATGGAGGCGACGGATTCGATGCTCTCCTCCGTGCAGACGGGCTTTCCGCAATCCTCGCAGTAGAACACGGGGATGGGCAGGCCCCAGCGGCGCTGGCGGGAAATGCACCAGTCGCTGCGCTCGCGGATCATGGCGGCCATCCGGTCCTTGCCCCAGGCGGGGAGCCAGCGCACGTCCTCGCAGGCGCGCACGGCCTCCTCCTTGAAGGAGTCCACGGAGCAGAACCACTGAGGCGTGGCCCGGAAGATGATGGGGCTCTTGCAGCGCCAGCAGTGGGGATAGCTGTGGATGATCTGCTCGGAAGCGAAGAGAGCGCCGCTCTCTTTCATATCGGCCAGGATGACGGCGTTGGATTCCTCGGTGCGCAGGCCCGCGTACTTGCCGGCGTAGTCGGTGTGGCGGCCCTGATCGTCCACGGGCACCACCATCTCGGTGCCGTAGCGCATGCAGGTCTGGTAGTCGTCCGCGCCGAAGCCGGGGGCGGTGTGGACGCAGCCGGTGCCGGAATCCATGGTGACGTAGTCGGCGTTCATCAGCAGGCTGGTCTTGTCCAGGAAGGGGTGCCGGGCCAGCATGTACTCGAAGAAGCGGCCCGGGTGGGTCTCCAGGATGTCAAAGCTCTCAAAGCCGCCGGCGGCCATGACCTTCTGGGCCAGGGGCTCCGCCAGGATGTACATCTCCCCGTTGGGGGCCTTGACGATGGCATAGCTCTCGTCCGGGTGGAGGGAGATGCCGATGTTGCCGGGCAGGGTCCAGATGGTGGTGGTCCAGATCAGGAAGAAGAGCCTGGAGTGATCCAGATGGCCCAGCTTGCCCTGGTCGTCCGCCAGGGGGAACTTCACGTAGACGGTGGTGCAGGGGTCGTCCTGATACTCGATCTCGGCCTCAGCAAGGGCGGTCTCGTCCTTGGGGCACCAGTAGACCGGCTTCAGGCCCTTATAGATATGGCCGTTGCGGTACATCTTGCCGAAGATGCGGACCTCGTCGGCCTCAAAGCCCTTCGACATGGTGCGGTAGGGGTGATCCCAGTCGCCCACGATGCCCAGGCGCATAAAGCCCTCCCGCTGCTTCTGCACGTATTTCTCGGCATAAGCCTGGCAGGCGGAGCGGAAATCGGCCACGGACATGGCCTTGTGGTTGAGCTTCTGCTCCTTGATGATGGCGCTCTCGATGGGCATGCCGTGGTTATCCCAGCCGGGGATATAGGGGGTGTAGTAGCCCCGCATGGCGTAGGAACGGACGATAAAGTCCTTGATGGCCTTGTTGAGCGCGTGGCCCATGTGGATATTGCCGTTGGAGAAGGGAGGCCCGTCGTGCAGGGAGAAGCGGGGGTGGCCCTCGTTCTTCTTCAGCATCTCATGGTAAAGGTCCATCTCTTCCCATTTCTTCAGCATCTCCGGCTCCCGCTTGGGCAGGCCCGCGCGCATGGGAAAATCGGTTTTCGGCAGGTTCAAAGTGGCGTTGAAATCCTGTGACATAGAGGTTTTTCTCCTGTGAAATAGAGTGCTTTTTCGGGAGCAAAGCTCCCCGAAAAACGGAATCAAGGGGCGCGCGCTGCTGCGCCCGCCCCGAGAATCCACATAGGGTCCGATATGCGATCTGCCAGGACAGGGATCAGACCCCGCCCCGGAAGGAAATCACATGTTGAAGGTCTGGGTGCTGTCCAGGCCCAGGTGAGCGGCCACGTTTTCCACCGCGTTCAGGTCGAAGTCGAAAGCGGGCTCCGCCTGGGGCTGCTCCTCGACGACGACGGGGGCTTCCTCCGCGGGGGCCTCTTCCTGCGCGGGGACGTAATCGGCGGCGATGGTGTCCAGCTTGCGGAGCTGATCGCCGCAGAGGCTGCGGACAGAGTCAAAGTACTTGGCAGTGGCGGCCTGGGCGTCAGCCAGACGGCGCTTCTGGATCTCGGTCTCCTCCTCGATGGAGCCGATGCGGGCCTTGACCTGACGCTCGGCGTCGGCGATCATGGCGGCGGCGCGGTCCTTGGCTTCCTTCTCGATCTGAACGGCCAGCTTCTGCGCGGACAGCAGCGCCAGATTCAGGGCCTCCTCATTGCCGCGGTACTCCTCGATCTTGTCGACCAGGACCTTCATCTTGGCCTTCAGAACCGCGTTCTCCTTCTGGGAAGCGGCGACCTCTTCGGCCAGCTGATCCAAAAAATCGTCAACGGAGGCGGGCTCATAGCCGTTGATGCGGGCCCGTTCAAAGGTTCTTTCGCGAATGTCCTGCGCAGTAATCATATCCATATCCACCTTTCAAATGAATAGTCTTTCTTGTTTGGGGTTTATAAATATTGGCCGTCGGTCTCCGCCTGATCGGGCGCGGCGCCGAGAAGGTCAACATTTTCCGGAGAGATAAAATAGGTCTTTGCCGAGATGGGAGTGATCTTCCCCTGCAGGGCAAAGGTGATGCCGGACATGAAGTCCAGCAGACGGCGGGCGCTGTCCGTGGGGACGCCGTCCAGCGTCATGACCAGGGAGTGATCGGCCATCAGATGATTGACCAGATCCCCGGCCTCCTCAAAGGTCTTGGGGTTAAAAAGAATGACTTTCGTCTCGTTTCCGCCCACGTCCACCACGCGCTCCCGCGCGGGCTTGCGGACCTTGCGGCCGAGACCGCCGAACAGACCGCCCTCCGCACTCTCGCGGGCGGGCTGTTTTTCTTCCGCGGGCTCAAGCTTTCCCGCGGGCTCGCTGCCGAATACGCTTTCAAATTCCTTCTGGGCGGCGCTGGGTGCGGGTGCGTCCCGCAGACTGCTGTCGGCGCCCTCAAAGAAATCGTTGTCGTCATCATAGGGCTGGGTCAGTTTTCGCAGTTCGTCCATGAAACCCATGGTATTTCCTCCAGTGTGCGTTGCTCAGGGGACCCTTGGCGCGCCGTAATTGCGCGGGCCGAAGATGCGGCTACCCACCCGGACCAGATTGGCCCCGCAGGCAATGGCCTCGGCATAATCGCCGGACATCCCCATGGACAGAAAATCCATAGATACATTATCGTATTTTTTTTCGCTATTGTCAATAAAAAGCTGCTTCATTCGGAGAAAAAAAGGTCGATTCTCTTCCGGCGCGGAGCAGACCGGCGGGATCGCCATCAATCCCCGGACCCGGAGCCCGGGAAGATGGGAAGCGGCCTCCAGCGCCGCAGGGATCTCCTCCGGGGCAAAGCCGGACTTGGAGGCCTCGGCGCCGATGTTGACCTCCAGCAGCACGTCCTGGGTGAGGCCCCGGGAGGCGGCAGTCCGGGAGATCGTCTCCAGCAGCGGCAGACTGTCCACCCCGTGGATCAGCTCCGCCAGGCCCACCACCTGCTTGACCTTGTTTTTCTGCAAATGGCCGATAAAGTGCAGCGGCACGCCGTCATAGGCGCCTTGCTTCTGCTTTTCCAGCATTTCCTGCACCCGGTTTTCCCCGCACAGGTCTACCCCGGCGCGGATGGCCTCCCGCACCCGGTCCGCGTCGTTCATCTTGGTGGCGGCCAGCAGCAGGATCTCCTTCGGGTCCCGGCCGGCCTCCCGGGCTGCCCGGTCCATAACTTCCCGCACGGCGGCGACGTTTTCGGCAATGTTCATGGTCTGCACCTCTGTCTGTCTTTTGATCCTGCGCTTCCCACCGGGGGCGCTGCCGCTCTACAAAAACACGGCGGCGGCGAGCCAGGCGCAGGCCGCCAGGAACAGCGCCGCCGCGATCAGGTCACGAAAGGGATCAGCCATCGCTCTCCATGGTCAGGGGCCGGGGCGGAACGATGGTGGAAATGGCGTGCTTGTAGATGAGCTGCTGCTTGCCTTCGGAGTCCAGGATCACCGTGAAGCCGTCAAAACCCTTGACCACGCCGTGAAGTTGAAAGCCGTTCATCAGAAACATGGTCACGGTCAGGCGGTCCTTCCGGGCCTGGTTGAGAAACGCGTCCTGTAGATTTTGTGTCTTTTGCATGAGATCTGCTCCTTTTTATGTAGTTGTCCGCAGTCTGCGGCCAACTCATCATAAACCGAAGCAAAGGGGGAATTTTGTCGAAATCGGGGGCTACAGCCACTTTTCCAGCTCGCCCAGCGCCCGGTCGAAACGGGGCTCCCGCTCCCAGCGGATCCACCGGGCCTCCCGGTTCCTGCCGAACCAGGTGAGCTGGCGCTTGGCATAGCGGCGGCTGTTGAGCTGGATCCTCTCCACAGCCTCCTGCCGGGAGATGCTCCCCTCCAGGGCCTGCACGGCCTCCTTGTAGCCGATGGCCTGCATGGCAGTGCAGGCGGGGGAAAGCCCCTCCTTCAGCAGGGCCTCCACCTCGTCAAAGAGCCCGGCGTCTACCATCTGCTCCACTCGCCGGTCGATGCGGGCATAGAGATCCGCCCGGTCGGCAAAGCTCAGGACGATGGTTTTGGCCTGATAGCGGGGCGGCAGAGCCTGGGTCTCCCGGTCGTGCTGGGTGATGGTCTTGCCGGTGAGTTGGTAGATCTCCATGGCCCGGACGATGCGCCGCCGGTCCCCGGGGTGGAGCTTTGCCGCCCGCTCCGGGTCAAAGGCACGGAGCCTTTCCAGCATTGCCTCCCCGCCCAGGCGCTCATAATCCGCTTCCAGCCGGAGGCGCAGGGCGTCGTCCCCCTCCTGCCGCCCGGCGAAATCCCGCCCGGCCAGGAGCGAGTCGATATAGAGCCCGGTGCCGCCCACGATGACGGGGATCTTCCCCCGGGCCAGCAGCCCGTCGCAGACGGCGGAGGCCTCCTGCACGTAGCGGGAGACGGAATAGTCCTCCCAGGGCTCACACACGTCCAGCATGTGGTGGGGGACCCGGGCCCGCTCCTCCGCCGTCGCCTTGGCGGTGCCGATGTCCATGCGGCGGTAGACCTGCATGGAATCGGCGGAGACGATCTCCCCGCCCAGGCGCAGGGCAAGCTCGATGCCCAGGGCCGTTTTGCCCGTGGCGGTGGGCCCGCAGACCACGATGACCTTGTTCTTCATACGATCCTCTTGAACATCTTGTCCAGATCCTTCCGGGTCAATACCGCCGAGACGGGCCGCCCGTGGGGGCAGTATTTCACCCGCCCGCTGAGCACCTCCTCCACGATCCGCTCCAGCTCCGCCCGGCCGGTGTCCCAGCCGGCCTTGATGGCGGCCTTGCAGGCCACGGTGTGCAGGATCTCGTCCCGGGCGCTCTGGGGGTCCGGGGCTTTGCCCCGGCGCAGCTTCTCCAGGATCTCCTCCACGGCGGGGACGCCGTCCGAGGGGAGCATGTCCGCCGGGACGGCCCGGAGGATGTATTCCCGCTGGCCGAAGGGCTCGATCTCAAAGCCAAGCTCCCGCAGCAGACTGTCGTACTGCTCCAGCAGCTCCCCGTCTCCCGGGTCGGGCCGGAGGGTCACCGGGGCCAGCAGGGTCTGGGACATGATCGTCCGATCCTGGGCCTTGAGCCGGTCGAAGTTCATCCGCTCGTGGGCTGCGTGTTTATCGATCAGCAACAGCTGATCCCCTACCTCCACCAGGATGTAGGTTTTCATGGCCTCCCCCAGTATCTTGTGGTCGGGAATGCGCGGGCTTTCAACATTTTGAACAGACTTTTCCACAGAAGGGGTCGGCGCAGGGGGCTCGAAGCCGGTCGGGACCGGGGGCTTTTCCACGGGTCCCGTCGGTTTCGCGTCGGCGTACAGATCCAGCCTTGTCTGGATCGGCATCTCCGGCGCCCGCAGGGTCATGCCGCCGCCGAAGGGCGGCTCCGGTCTGGGGGCGGGCCGGGGCGAGGCGGGGGCGGCCTGGGCCGCCCGGTACTGCTCCGCGCTCATGCTGCGGAAAAAGTCCTGCCGGGGGGCCTCCGTCCTGCGGACGGGGGCGGCTTCTCTCCCGCTCCGGTCCTCTCCCTGCAGGGCGGCCAGTACCGTGTGGTACACCAAGTCGAAGACCCGCTTTTCGTAGGAGAATTTCACCTCGGTCTTGGCGGGGTGGACGTTCACGTCCACGCTGCCCAGGCTCAAGTCCAGATACAGCGCGCAGGCGGGGTAGCGCCCGGTGAGCAGCGTGTTTTTATAGGCCTGCTCCAGGGCGGCCTGCAGCAGCTGGGACTTGATGAAGCGGCCGTTGCAGTAGAAGAACTGGGCGGCCCGGTTGCCCCGCCCCGCCGAGGGGGAGGACACGAAGCCGGAGACCGTCATCCCCTCGTCCTCGCCCCGGCAGGGCAGCAGCGTGGAGGCCAGCTCCCGGCCCAGCAGGGAATAGACGCAGGAGTCCTGCCGCCCGTCGCCGGGGGAGAAAAACTCCTCGCTGCCGTCCCGGATCATGCGCACGGAGACCTCCGGTCTCCCCAGGGCGCAGCGCAGCGCCGCCTGCACGCAGGCAGAGGCCTCGCTGCGGTCGGATTTCAGAAATTTCAGCCGGGCGGGGGTGTTATAGAACAGATCCCGCACCACCAGGGTGGTGCCCTCCGGGCAGCCGGCGGGGCCCATCTCCTGGATGTCCCCGGCGGTCAGCGTCACCAGGGTGCCCTCCCGGTCGCCCCGGCGGCGGGTTGTCAGCTCAATGTGGGAAACCGCCGAGATGGCGGCCAGAGCCTCGCCCCGGAAGCCCATGGTGCCGATGGCCTCCAGGCCCCGCTCGTCCCGGAGCTTGGAGGTGGCGTGGCGCAGGAAGGCCACGCCCGCGTCCTCCGGCGCCATGCCGCAGCCGTCGTCGGTGACGCGGATATAGGGGACCCCGCCGCCGCGGATCTCCACGGTGAGGTTCCTCGCCCCGGCGTCAAAGGAGTTTTCCATCAGCTCCTTGACGACGGAGGCGGGCCGCTCCACCACTTCGCCGGCGGCGATCAGATCGGCCACATGGGGGTCGAGAATTTGGATCACAGGCATACGATCAACTCCGATTGTTTTCGCTTTCTGACAATCATTATACCTGATTTGAGTTGAAACTTCCATAGTTTTTGTGTTAGAATACTATGAATATTTATGTGTACAGAGGAAGCGGATTATGAGCTATATCAGAAAAGAGATCGCCCCCGAAGAGATCGCCCGGCAGGAGGAGATCTGCCATCGGCTCTTCGACCGGGTCACAGCCGACGGGCAGCGGCCCCTGGCCATGGTGGACACCTACGGCTGCCAGCAGAACGAGGCCGACAGCGAAAAGCTGCGGGGCTACCTGGCGGAGATGGGCTACGGCTTTACCCAGGATGAGTTCCAGGCGGACGTGATCGTGGTGAACACCTGCGCCGTGCGGGAGCACGCGGAGATGCGGGTCTTCGGCAACGTGGGCGCCTTGAATCACAGCAAGAAGGCCAGGCCCAGCCAGATCATCGCCGTCTGCGGCTGCATGGTGCAGCAGCCCCACATCGCCGAGAAGATCAAAAAGTCCTATCCCATCGTGGATCTGGTCTTCGGGCCCCACGAGCTCTGGCGTTTCCCGGAGCTGCTGGAGCGGGCCATGAACGGCAAAAAGAGGGTCTTCGCCACCGAGAAGAGCGACGGCGCCGTGGCCGAGGGCATCCCCCAGCGGCGGGACGGGTCCGTCAAGGCCTGGCTCTCCATCATGTACGGCTGCAACAACTTCTGCACCTACTGCATCGTGCCCTACGTCCGGGGCCGGGAGCGTTCCCGAAAGCCGGAGGACGTGGTACGGGAGGCCAGGGAACTGATCGAGGCCGGGTATAAGGACATCACCCTTCTGGGCCAGAACGTGAATTCCTACGGAAAGGACCTTGGCACGGGGGTGGACTTTGCCGATCTCATCCGCATGGTGGACGCCATCCCGGGGGACTATGTCCTCCGCTTCATGACCAGCCATCCCAAGGACGCCACGGAAAAGCTCTTCCGCACCATGGCGGAGAGCGCCCATTGCGCCCACCAGCTCCATCTGCCCGTCCAGTCCGGCAACGACCGGGTGCTCCGGGCCATGAACCGCAGCTACACCCGGCAGAAGTACCTGGACCAGGTTGCCCTGGCCCGGCAGTATATGCCGGATCTGGTGCTGACCACGGACATCATCGTGGGCTTCCCCGGGGAGACGGAGGAGGAGTTTCAGGACACCCTCTCTCTCTGCGAAGAAGTGCGCTACGACGCCATGTTCACCTTCATCTACTCCAAGCGGGTGGGCACCCCCGCCGCCTCCATGCCGGACCCCTACACCCGGGCCGACAAGCAGAAGCACTTTGACGCGCTCACGGAGCTGAGTAACCGCATCTCCGGCGAGAAGCACCGGGAATACGAGGGCAAGACCCTCCGGGTGCTCATCGACGGGGAGACCGGCCGGGAGGAGTACAACCTCTCCAGCCGCACCGGCGGCGGCAGGCTGGTGCACCTGAAGGGCGACCCCGCCCTGATCGGGCAGTTTGCTGACGTGAGGATCACCGCCTCCAACACCTGGGCGCTCTATGGAGAAATTCGGAATGCGGAATGAAGAATTCGGAATGGAAAAGAAAAAGAGCGGCCCAAACGCGATAGCGGAGAAAAGCAAGCGATTTGCTCTTAGGATCATCCGGCTTTATCGGTTCCTGACAGAAGAAAAGCACGAATTCGTGCTGGCAAAACAGCTTCTGCGGAGCGGGACCAGTATCGGCGCTAATATCCGAGAGGCTTTAAGAGGGCAGTCCCGTGCGGATTTTTATGCAAAGCTTTCCATATCGCTGAAAGAGGCAGAGGAAACGCTGTATTGGTTGGAGCTGCTGAACGAAAGCGGCTATTTGGACAAGGCTGGGTTCGAGAGCATATGTGAGGATTGCCAAGAACTGATCCGCCTGTTGGTTTCCATTACGAAAACGCTTCGGAACAGCACAAAAGACAGATAAAAAGGAGGAGGAATCCGCGGTCGGTTCGGATGAATTCCGAATTCCGAAATCCGAATTCCAAATTATCATGGCTGAACTAACGCCCATGAAAAAGCAATACAACGAGATCAAGCAGCAATACCCGGACTGCCTGCTCTTTTTCCGCCTGGGCGATTTTTATGAGATGTTCGACGACGACGCCAAGCTCGCCTCCCGGGAGCTGGACCTGGCCCTGACCACCCGGGACCGGAACGTGGAGGACCCGGAGCTGCGCACGCCCATGTGCGGCGTGCCCTATCACAGCGCCGAGAGCTACATCGCCCGGCTCATCGCCAAGGGCTACAAGGTGGCCATCTGCGAGCAGACCGAGGACCCGGCCCTGGCCAAGGGCCTGGTCTCCCGGGACGTGATCCGCATCATCACTCCCGGCACCGTCACCGAGAGCTCCATGCTGGAGGAAAACCGCAGCAACTACATCTGCGCGGTGGAGCTTGCCGGGAGCCGGGGCGGCGTGGCCTTCTGCGACGTGTCCACCGGCGAATTCTGCTGCGCCGCCTTTGAAAACGACGCCGTGAGCCACATCCTCAACGAGCTGGGCCGCTTTGCCCCCCGGGAGGCGCTGCTCTCCCACGGCGCCCTGGCGGAGCGGGCCATCGGGGACTTCCTGCGCCAGAAGCTCAACGCCATGCTGGAGCCGCCCCGGAACCTGTTCGAGTACCTGCCCGCTGCCGCCGCCGTGTGCGAGCGCTTCGGCTACGCGGACGTGGACCAGGCGGGCCTGGGCGAGCAGAGCGAGGCGGTGTGTGCCGCCGGCGCCCTGCTGCGCTACATCATCGAGACCCAGAAGTTTGATCTCAGCCACATCAGCCGTCTGGACGTGTATTCCGGCGGGCGCTACATGGAGCTGGACTGGGCCACCCGCCGGAGCCTGGAGCTGACCGAAGCCCTGCGCAGCGGGGAGAAGCGGGGGAGTCTGCTGTGGGTGCTGGACAAGACCAAAACCCCCATGGGCGGACGGCTCCTGCGGGCCTGGGTGGAGCGGCCGCTGCTGTCGGTGCTGGCCATCAAGCGGCGCCACGCCGCCGTGGGCGAGCTGGTCAAAGATCACGTCACCCGGGGTGAAGTGATGCTGAGCCTGCGGGAGATCCACGATATCCAGCGGCTGGTGGGCCGCTGCGTTTACGGCACCGCCGGCGGGCGGGACCTGCGGGAGCTCTGCAACTGCGCGGCGGTACTGCCCCGGCTGCGGGAGCTGCTGGCGGGCTTCACCAGCAAGGAGCTGCGGGAGATCGCCGCCATGGACGCCCTGGAGGACATCCGCGCCGCCATCGACCGGGCCGTGTGCGACGATCCTCCCTTCTCCGTGCGGGAGGGCGGCATCCTGCGGGAGGGCTATTCCGAGGAGCTGGACCGGCTGCGGCGGCTGAGGGACCACGGGTCCCAGGCCATCGCCGAGCTGGAGAGCCGGGAGCGGGAGCGCACCGGCATCAAAAAGCTGAAGGTGGGCTACAACCGGGTCTTCGGCTATTACATCGACATTCCCCGCTCCGCGGGAGACGTGGCGGTCCCGGAGGATTACATCCGCAAGCAGACCCTGGTCTCCAACGAGCGCTACTTCACCCCGGAGCTGAAGGACCTGGAAAACGCCCTGGTCTCCGCCCGGGAGCGGATCAACGAGCTGGAGTACGAGTACTTCAACGACCTGCGCCAGCAGGTGGCCGCCCAGGTGGACCGGATCCAGGCCACGGCCGACGCGGTGGCGGCCCTGGACGCGTACTGCTCCCTGGCGGAAGTGGCGGTGCGCAACAACTACGTCTGCCCGGAGATGGACGCTTCCCGGGCGCTGCGCATCACGGAGGGCCGTCACCCGGTGGTGGAGCAGACCCTGAAGGACGTGCTCTTTGTCCCCAACGACACCTTCCTCAACGACGGCGAGGACCGGGTTGCCATCGTCACCGGCCCCAACATGGCCGGCAAATCCACCTATATGCGCCAGACCGCGCTGATCGTCCTCATGGCCCAGATGGGCTCCTTCGTCCCGGCCAAAAGCGCCGAGATCGGGGTGGTAGACCGGGTCTTCACCCGCATCGGCGCCTCCGACGACCTGGCCTCCGGCCAGTCCACCTTCATGGTGGAGATGAACGAAATGGCGGGCATCCTGCGCCACGCCACCCCCGCGTCCCTGCTGATCCTGGACGAGATCGGCCGGGGCACCTCCACCTTTGACGGCATGGCCATCGCCCGGGCGGTGCTGGAATACTGCGCCGACAAGCGGAAGCTGGGGGCCAAGACCATGTTCGCCACCCACTACCACGAGCTCTCCGCCCTGGAGGGGGAGGTGAGCGGGGTGCGCAACTACAACATCACCGCCAAGAAGCAGAAGGGCGAGCTGGTCTTCCTGCGGAAGATCGTCCGCGGCGCCGCCGACGACAGCTACGGCATCGAGGTGGCAAAGCTGGCCGGCCTGCCGGAGGGCGTGATCCAGAAGGCCAAGGGCTATCTGAAGGAGCTGGAGACCGAGGGCATCTCCCGGCCCGCGCCGAGCTTTGAGGAGGAGGATCAGATCAGCCTCTCCGACATGGCGGCCGACGAACTGCGCCAGAGCCTGCGGGATCTGGACCTGAACACCCTGACCCCCATCGAGGCCATGAATCTGCTCTATGAGCTGCAGCGGAAAGCGAGGGCGTGATGAACGAGAAACAACAGCCCGCCCTCAGCGCCATGAGCCGCTGGGAGACGGCTGCGGCCCTCTGCTGGATCCCGATACATGTGGTGGGCCTGCCGCTGCTGCTGGCATATCTGCGCCCCGGGATCAGCGCCGCGGACCTGAATTTCTGGGTCTACGTCATCGGCACGGCGTACCTGGGCTCGTTCTGCATCCGCTTCCTGCGCCGGGACTTTGACCCCCTCTGCGATAATCTCCCCCGGATCCTGATCCAGATCCTGGTCTTTTACGGCTATATGCTCCTGGGCAATCTCCTGGTGGGCGGGCTGCTGAACCTGGTCCTTCCGGGGCAGAACCCCAACAACCAGGCCGTCGCGGATCTGGCGGCGGAGGCGGGAGGAAAGATCACCGTCATGACGGTGATCCTGGCGCCGGTCCTGGAGGAGCTGATGTTCCGGGCGGGGCTCTTCGGCCTGCTCCGCCGCTATAACCGGGTGCTGGCCTACGCGGTGGTCATCCTGGCCTTCGCGGCCTACCATGTGTGGGCCTACGCCCTGGCGGAGCCCCTCTACTGGCTGTTCATGCTGCAGTATGTGCCCGTCACCTTCCTGCTCTGCCGGCTCTATGAGAAGACCGGCACCATCTGGAGCAGCATCCTGCTGCACATCCTGGTGAACGCCGTCTCCCTGTGGGCGCTGTCGACGCTGAGAGGGCTGGGCTTATGAGCGAGTATGCCATTCGGCCCATCGCCCATATCCGCTGCGATCTGAAGGAAAAATTCGGCGTGCCCCGGCAGGCCGGGATCGTGGAGGCTTTGGAGGGACGCATCGTTTTCGAGCCGGAATTTAGGGACCCGGAGGCCCTGCGGGGCATGGAGGGCTTCAGCCACCTGTGGCTGATCTGGCAGTTTTCCGAGGCGGTCCGACAGGACTGGTCGCCCACCGTGCGCCCGCCCCGGCTGGGCGGGAACACGCGCCTGGGCGTCTTCGCCACCCGCTCGCCCTTCCGGCCCAACGCCCTGGGCCTGAGCTGCGTGCGGCTCCTGGGCCTGGAGCGGGATGGGGAGCTGGGGACGGTGCTGCGGGTCGGCGGCGCCGACCTGATGGACGGCACCCCCATCTACGACATCAAGCCCTATGTGCCCTATGCCGACAGCCATCCCGATGCCCTGGCGGGCTTCGCCCCGGACGCCGGGAAGAGCCTGGAGGTGGATTTCCCGCAGCCGCTTCTGGAGCGGGTCCCGCCGGAAAAGCGGGAGGGACTCCTGGGCGTGCTGGCAAGAGACCCCCGACCCCGGTATCAGAACGACCCGGAAAGGCTGTACGGTCTGCGCTTTGGGGAGCAGAACGTAAAATTCACCGTGGACGGGGACTGCCTCACGGTGAGAGAAGTGGAATAAAAAGCTCTCAGCACACCTAAGGGCGCCCTCACACAAGGAAGACGACAGGTTTTGAGCGGTTCTTTTCCGCTCATCCTGCATAGAAAAAAACCGGAAATACGACAGTATTCCCGGTTTTTTCTATTTTGCCTGAGCGAAAAAGCTCTCACTCAAAACTGCTTTGCACGCAAAAAGAGAGATTTTTGTGTCGGGCAAGGCGAAAAGCGCAGGAATCCTGGATATGGATTTCGAGCATTTTCAACACAGCCCGGCGCGAAAAGATCCTTTTTGCGCTGCCGTATCCTTATGTGAGTGCGCCCAAGGGTGTGCCGAGAGCTTTTTGGTCAAAGAAATCACAGCAGCCGGAGCAGGGTGTCGATGTCCTCTGGCCGGGTGGCCCAGCTGGTGACGAAGCGGACGGCGGTGCGCCCATCGGGGAGAGGCGCCCAGGTCTCAAAGGCGGCGTGCTGCCTCAGGTGCCGCAGCTGCTCCTCCGTCAGGATCACGAACTGCTGGTTGGTGGGAGAGTCGGCAAAGAGGGGATAGCCCTTTTCCACAAAGCCCGCTTTCAGGCGCATGGCCAGGTCGATGGCGCGGCGGCCGATCTCCCAATAGAGCCCGTCGGTAAAGAGCGCGTCGAACTGGACCCCCAGGAGCCGCCCCTTGGCCACCATGGCGCCCTGCTGCTTGACCATGGTGGCAAAATGGGCGGGCATGCCGCCCCGAGGGAAGACCAGCGCCTCGCCGCAGAGGGCGCCCACCTTGGTGCCGCCCACATAGAACACGTCGCAGCGATCCGCCAGCTCCGGCAGCGTCATGTCGCATGCGGGGCTCATGAGCCCGTAGCCCAGCCGGGCCCCGTCGATAAAGAGCTTCATCCCGAAGTCCCCGCAGACCCGGTGCAGCTCCTCCAGCTCGGCCTTGGTGTAGAGGGTGCCCAGCTCCGTGGGCTGGGAGATGTACACCATGCCGGGGAAGGGCATGTGCTCGTGGGTCTCGTCGGCGTAGAAGCCGCGGCAGTAGTCCGCAACCGTCCCGGCGGAGAGCTTGCCGTCCCGCCCGGGCAGGGCGATGACCTTGTGGCCGCTGTATTCGATGGCGCCGGCCTCGTGGACGCCGATGTGGCCCGTGTCCGCGGCGATCACCGCCTGCCAGCGCTGCAGCAGGGTGGAGATGACCGTGAGATTGGCCTGGGTGCCGCCGGTGAGGAAATAGACCTCCGCATCCGGCGCGCCGCATTCGGCCCGCAGCTTCTCCCGGGCCGAGGCGGTAAAGCAGTCGTCCCCGTAGCCGGGCTGGGAGATCAGGTTGGTCTCCGCCAGGCGCTCCAGGATCCTGGGGTGGGCCCCTTCGGTATAGTCGCTCAGAAAGTACAGCATGACGATCCCTCCAATAGATTCAAAGGCTTTGTTTCAGCAGGGCTCTGCGCCTGCGGCTGATGGTGCGTTCCATGTGGCCGGCGTTGATGAATTCTGCCAGCACCAGCTGGTCAAAGACCGGCACGGTGCAGGAATAAAAGTCCAGCCTTTCCCGGTAAGCCGGCAGCATCCCCTCCGGCAGCACCAGAAAGCCGGTGCGCACCGAGGGGGCCAGGAGCTTGGAAAAGGTGTTCAGGTAGATGACCCGTTCGGGGGCCAGGGAAAAGATGGTCTCAATCCGGCGGGTGGGAGAGGCGAACTCCGCGTCGTAGTCGTCCTCCACGATGACGCTGTCATGGGCCCGGGCCCAGGCCGCGTACTCGTGGCGCTTGGCGGCGGTGGCGGTGACGCCGCTGGGGTAGCTGTGGAAGGGGGTCACGTGCAGCACCCCCGCATCGCAGGCGGCAAGGGCGCCGCTCCCGATGCCGTCCTCCCCCATGGGCAGGGCCAGGCAGCGGGCACCGTTGGCCTCATAGACCCGGCGGATCTGCTCGTAGCAGGGGTCCTCCAGGGCGAAGGGCCGGGCACGGCCCAGCAGCTGCACCAGCAGGCCGTAGAGATACTCCGCCCCGGAGCCGATGACGATCTGATCCGGGGAGACGGCCAGCCCCCGGCTGCGGCCCAGGTAGGCGGCCAGCGCCTCACGCAGGGGGAGGCAGCCGTTGCTGGGGCAGCGGTCCAGGATCCGCCGGTCATAGTCGGCCAGCACTGCGCGCATGGTGCGGGCCCAGAGGGAGAAGGGGAAGTCCGCCGGGGCGCTCTCCGTCAGGCTCATGTCCTCCAGCCGCGCACGCTTCGGCGGCGTACCCGCCCGCCCGCCGCCGAAGCACACATAGGTGCCGCTGCGGGGCCGCGCTTCGGCGTAGCCCTCGTCGCATAAAAGCGCCAGGGCGTGCTCCACGGTGATCACGCTCAGCCCCAGCTCCTCCGCCAGCTGCCGCTTGGAGGGAAGCCTCGTCCCCAGAGGCAGCAGACCCGAGACGATGTCCTCCCGCAGCTGCCGGTAGAGCTGCATATAGGCGCTCTCTTTCGCTTGCCTGTCGATCGTATATTTCATATCTGGTCTTATATTATTATCACAAACTGGCAATACCAATATGGTCAGTTTTTATTATAATAGAGAAGAACAAAAAGTCAAGGAGGCCTTTTCCGTGTCTTATCATAAAATCTTGACCATCCAGGACATCTCCTGCGTGGGCCAGTGCTCGCTGACGGTGGCCCTGCCCATCCTCTCCGCCGCCGGCCAGGAGACCTGCATCCTGCCCTCCGCCGTGCTCTCCACCCACACCGCGGGCTTTTCCGGCTACACTGTCCGGGATCTGACCGAGGACATCCCCGCCATCACGGATCACTGGGAGAAGGAGCAGATCCGCTTTGACGCGGTCTACACCGGCTACCTGGGCAGCACCGAGCAGATCGGCTATGTGCAAGACATCATCCGCCGCCTCTCCGCACCCGGGGGCCTTGCCATCGTGGACCCTGCCATGGCGGACAACGGCAGGCTGTACCCCGCCTTCGACGGGGCCTATGTGGAGGCCATGAAGGAGCTGGCCTTCTCCGCGGACATCATCCTGCCCAATATCACCGAGGCCTGCTTCCTCACGGGGATGGAGTATCGGGAACAGTATGACGAGGCCTATATCGCCCAGATTCTGGACCGGCTCACCGCCGCCGGGGCGAAGACCGTTGTCCTCACGGGCGTGGGCTACCGGGAGGGCCGCACCGGCGTTCTGGTGCAGGAGGGCGGTCAGCGCCGCTATTATGAGCACCGGCGCATCGCCAAGGGCAGCCACGGCACCGGCGACGTGTACGCCGCGGCCTTCGTGGGGGCCCTGCTGAACGGGCGGGACGCCTATGACGCGGCGGTCATCGCGGCGGACTACACGGTGCTGTGCATCGAGAGGACCCAGGGCGATGCGGACCACTGGTACGGCGTGAAGTTCGAGGTGGCCCTGCCGGAATATCTCCGTATGCTGGGGCTGTGAAACAAATTCTGAATGCGGAATTGAAGAAGCGATGGGGCTGCTGCAAAATGCAATGCCACCTGTCATTCCGAACCAGTGACCGAGTCACTGGTGTGGGAATCCGTACTCTTTTCTGAAAAAACGGATTGCCACGGCTCTTTACAGCGCCTCGCAATGACAGATCTGGGTATTTTGCAACAGCCCTGCTTCTCATCTACGCGAGACGCGAAACGAAAAACCCCTGAAAACCACAGGTTTTCAGGGGTTTTTGTCTTTTGCTTACTTGGCGTAGTCGACCGCCTTGGTCTCCCGCAGGACGTGGACCTTGATCTGACCGGGGTAGGTGAGCTCCTCCTCGATCTTCTTGGCGATGTCCCGGGCCAGCAGGACCATCTGATCCTCGCTGACCTCCTCGGGCTTGACCATGATGCGGATCTCACGGCCGGCCTGGATGGCGTAGGAGCTGGAGATGCCGGGGAAGCTCTTGGAGACCTCCTCCAGCTTTTCCAGACGCTTGACGTAGTTCTCGATGTTCTCACGCCGGGCGCCGGGGCGGGAGGCGGAGATGGCGTCGGCCGCCTGGACCAGGCAGGCCACCACCGAGTGGCACTCCACGTCGCCGTGGTGGGCCTCGATGGCGTGGATGACGGCGTCGGATTCCTTGTACTTGCGGGCCAGGTCCACACCGATGGTCACGTGGCTGCCCTCCACCTCGTGGTCGATGGCCTTGCCGATATCGTGCAGCAGGCCCGCCCGCTTGGCGGTATTCACGTCCACGCCCAGCTCGGCGGCCATGAGGCCGGCGATGTGGGCCACCTCGATGGAGTGGTTCAGCACGTTCTGGCCGTAGCTGGTGCGGTAGCGCATGCGGCCCAGGAGCTTGATGAGCTCGGGGTTCAGACCGTGGATATTGGTCTCGAACACGGCGCGCTCGCCCTCGGCCTTGATGGTGGCGTTGACCTCGCGCTGGGCCTTGGCGACCATTTCCTCGATGCGGGCCGGGTGGATGCGCCCATCCTGGATCAGCTTCTCCAGGGCCAGGCGGGCCACCTCGCGGCGGACCGGGTCAAAGCTGGAGACGGTGATGGCCTCGGGGGTGTCGTCGATGATCAGGTCGCAGCCGGTGAGGGTCTCGATGCTGCGGATGTTGCGGCCTTCGCGGCCGATGATGCGGCCCTTCATCTCGTCGTTGGGGAGAGGGACGACGGAGACGGTGATCTCGCTGGTGTGGTCGGCGGCGCAGCGCTGGATGGCGGTGGCGATGATCTCGCGGGCGCGGTCGTCGGCCTCGTCCTTGAACTGGGCCTCGATCTCCTTGATCTTCATGGCCATCTCGTGGGTCACATCGTCCTTGACGTTGGCGATGATGTAGGCCTTGGCCTCCTCCACGGAGAAGCCGGAGATCTTTTCCAGCATTTCCAGCTGGCTCTTTTTGACCAGGGCCACTTCCGTCTGCTGGGCTTCCACGGCCGCGATCTTGTTGGACAGGGTCTCGCTCTTTTTCTCCAGGGCGTCGGTCTTGCGGTCCAGGGTCTCCTCCTTCTGCTGAAGGCGGCGTTCCTGCTTCTGCACCTCGCTGCGGCGCTGCTTTTCTTCCCGCTCGTACTCGGAGCGGCGTCTGTGTATTTCTTCCTTTGCCTCTACGAGAGCTTCTCTCTTCTTGCTCTCGGCACTTTTAATGGCGTCGTTCAGGATCTGACGGGCCTCTTCCTCGGCGTTGGCGATATTGCGCTCGGCGTTCTTTTCCCGCAGGATGAAAAACGCTGCAGCGGCGCCCGCACCGACGGCCAGCCCGATCAGGAGCCATAAATACCATAGTGAAGACATCGTAAGTAAACACACCTCCATTCTTTCAGAATTTTGCGGTGGTTTAGCTTCGTCATTATTTGGGAAGCGCGCCGAAACCTCTGCGCCTCCCTTTTAAAATCTAAAGCAAGACGGACCATCAAGCGCATCCGTCGGAGTTGAAACGAATATCAAAAGAAGCCTCCCCAGACTCCTTTCAATTTATCCGATTCATTTTAGCCCGTCTTGGGTGTTATGTCAAGCGGAAAATACCTGTTCCTTGTAAACAGGCTTTTTTCTTGGGAGAACACAGAGATTGAATCCATGAAGAACTATTTGGCGGGCGCAAAAAACGTTTCCACAACCAACAAAACGGCGAATCGAATCGCATGGAATAGCCTATTACGCCGATTAACACAGAGAAAAAAGGCATTTGTTTATATTCTATTCTAAGAAAAAAGAATAATAGTTGCACATACTATTAATTTTTGTTATAATGATTGATGTGTTATATATGACAAAAAACAAGTAGTAGTTGATAATACAAACAGGAGGAAACCATGCTGATTTTTGCTATTCTTGCGGTAGTGTTCTTTGCTCTTTGGATATTGGAGAAGCGGAGACACAAAAAAGAGGCTAGTGCGCTCCAAGAAAAACTACAATCATCTGAAAGCGTTGTAGAACGATTAATCCGGTACCAAGGCATTCCTGACGCTGAATCTTATACTACGAAGCTAATTAGTGATGCAAAAGCCGAATCTGTACGCATTAAGTCAGAAGCGGATGCTTATTCTGGCCGAGTGAGACATGATGCCGATGAAAAAATGCAATTTGCCAGCTCCGAGTCTCGAAAAATAATTGATGCAGCAAAGGAGAAAGCAACCGAGATAGCAGGCTCTGCTATAGCAGACAAAGAAAAAGCGGCAGAGTATAAGGCAGCGGCTGCCGCAATGCAGCGTAAAATAGAGGGATACGGCGATGAATGGCTGAAACCGACGTACTCGCTTCTAGATGATCTTGCGGAAGAAGTTGGCTACGACCAAGCGGGTATTGAATTAAAGAAAGCTCGTCTTCATTCTGCCGAAATGGTTAAAAACCATCTGGCAGCGACTTGCAGCTATGTAGAGAATAACCGCAGAGAAACTGCCATTGCTTTTGTAATTGATGCCTTTAATGGCAAAGTCGATTCCATTCTTTCGAAGGTCAAACACGACAACTTTGGAAAACTGGAGCAACAAATCAAAGATGCTTTCAGTTTAGTAAACTATAATGGCGCAGCCTTTAGAAGCGCAAGAATTACCGATCAATATCTTGAAAGCCGTCTGCAAGAGCTTCACTGGGCCGTTGTAGCTCAAGAATTGAAGCGCCGCGAGCAGGAGCAGCAACGTCTTGTTCGCGAACAGATGAGAGAAGAAGAACGCGCTCGAAGAGAATACGAAAAGGCAATTAAGGAAGCTGCGAAAGAAGAAGCCATGCTAAACAAAGCGATGGACAAAGCTCGCACTATGCTTGAGAAAGCAAATGAGAAAGAAAGGGCAAAATATGAAGCTCAGCTTGCTGATTTAGAAATTAAGCTGAAAGAGGCAGAGGAGCGCAGTCAAAGAACCAAATCTATGGCCGAGCAGACAAAGCATGGAAATGTATATGTGATTTCCAACATAGGCTCATTTGGAGAAAACATATACAAAGTCGGCATGACCCGTCGCCTTAATCCTTTGGACAGGGTTCGCGAACTCGGCGATGCGTCTGTCCCCTTTCCTTTTGACGTACATGCAATTATTGAGAGTGACGATGCCCCCGCGCTAGAAACAGCCTTACACAAAGATTTGGCCTTGATGCAAGTCAATAAAGTGAATCCGCGCAAGGAGTTTTTCCGAGTGTCACTCTCAAGCATTAAATCTCTTGTTGAAAAACGTGGGCTTCAAGCAGTATGGACACTTGTGGCAGAAGCTGCAGAATACAGAGAGTCCCTTGCGATAGAAGAACAACTAAAAACCGATCCTGAAGCTCGTGAAAAATGGGAATCTTTTGCTCAAAGCATCGCTAGCGATGACAACGACGATGACGAGGAATAACACGGCAGCGTCAATAGTAGACAACGTGGTGGATCGTAGCAACTCTACTTGCATAATTTGTTTATAATGAAAGAGCCTTTGGACGGCGGCGCAGATTGCGCCGCCGTTTCTTGAGATATTTCAGCCTTCCTAGGCGAACGTTTTTCGGGAGATGCCTATCATGTTAAGAGGATCCGTTCCGCTTTTGCTATCCCTGGTCTATGCCTCTCCGGCCCGCTGCACCTCCAGGGCCACGGCTCCGCCCCGGAGCAGAGCCCGGATCGTGTCGCCCGCCCGGGCCCGGCCCGAGAGCAGCAGCTCCGAGGCCGCGTCTTCGATGCGGCTCTGAAGCGTGCGGCGCAGGGGGCGGGCGCCGAATTTTTCGTCGTAGCCCTCCCGGGCCAGGAAGCGCAGGGTCTCCTCCGGCACCTCCAGGCTAAGCCCCAGAGAGAGGAAGCGGGCGCGCAGCTCCTCCACCAGATTCCGGGTGATCTGCACCACGTCCTCCTGCCCCAGGCGGTGGAAGACGATGGTCTCGTCCACCCGGTTGAGAAATTCCGGCCGGAAGGTGGCCCGCAGCTCCTCCATCACCTGGCGGCGCATCTCCGCCTCGCCGCCTTCGTCCCCCGCGGCAAAGCCCAGGGGGTTCTTCCCCTCGCTGATGGTCTTGGCCCCAACGTTTGAAGTCATGACGATCACCGTGTTGCGGAAGTCTACCTTCCGCCCGGCGGAGTCGGTCAGATGTCCGTCGTCCAGGATCTGCAGCAGCAGGCTCCACACGTCCTCGTGGGCCTTCTCGATCTCGTCGAAGAGCACCACGGACCAGGGCTTGCGCCGGACCTTTTCGGTGAGCTGGCCCCCGTCCTCATAGCCCACGTAGCCCGGGGGCGAGCCGATCAGGCGGCTGACGGAGTGCTTTTCCATGTATTCGGACATGTCGATGCGGATCATGGCGCTCTCGTCCCGGAAGACGGCGGCGGCCAGAGCCCGGCAGAGCTCGGTCTTGCCCACGCCCGTGGGTCCCAGGAAGAGGAAGCTGCCCACCGGGCGGCGGGGGTCCCGCAGACCCACCCGGCTGCGGCGGATGGCCCGGGCCACGGCGGAGACCGCCTCGTCCTGGCCGATGATCCGTTTTTGGAGCCGGGTCTCCAGATCCCGCAGCTGCTCCGCCTCGTCCTCATTGAGCCCCGTCACGGGCACCCCGGTCCAGAGGGAGACCACCTGGGCCACCTCCGCCGCGCCCACCGCCTGGATCCGGCCCAGGCCCGAAACGTGCACGCCCGCCGCCGCCTCGTCCAGCAGGTCGATGGCCTTGTCGGGGAGGAAGCGGTCGTTGATATAGCGCACGGAGAGGGCCCAGGCCGCCTCCAGCGCCTCGTCGGAAATGTCCACGCCGTGGTGCTGCTCCAGGGCCGGGCGGAGGCTCCGGAGCATGGCGAGGGTCTGCTCCTTCCCCGGCTCCGCCACGGTGACCGGCTGAAAGCGCCGCTCCAGAGCGGCGTCCTTTTCGATGTGGCGGCGGTACTCCTCGGGGGTGGTGGCGCCGATGATCTGCACCTCGCCCCGGCCCAGGGCGGGCTTGAGGATGTTGGCCGCGTCGATGGCGCCCTCGGCGCTGCCCGCGCCGATGATGGTGTGCAGCTCGTCGATGAAAAGGATCACGTCCCCGGCTCGCTTCACGTCCCGCAGGACGGACTTGACCCGCTCTTCAAAATCGCCCCGGTACTTGGTCCCGGCCAGGAGCGCCGGGATGTCCAGGGAGACGATGCGCTTTTTCCGCAGCTCCTCCGGCGCGTCGCCCCGGGCCACCCGCAGGGCCAGACCCTCGGCCACGGCGGTCTTGCCCACGCCGGGCTCCCCTACGAGAACGGGGTTGTTCTTGCTGCGCCGGGACAGGATCTGCACCGCCCGGCGGATCTCCTCCCCCCGGCTCACCACCGGGTCCAGCCGCCCGGCGGCGGCCATGGCGGTCAGGTCCCGGCTGTACTGGTCCAGCACCCGGGTCTCCGTCCGCCGGACCGTGCCCCGGGCCGCGCCCAGCTCCGGCCGGCTGCCGGAGCTGGGGCTGCCGAAGATGGCCACCACGTCGGTGTAGATCTCGTTCAGATCCGCCCCCAGGTAGCGCAGGACCTGGGCGCCGCCGCAGTCCGGCTGCCGCAGCACGCCCACCAGCAGATGCTCCGTGCCGATAAAGCCCTGGCGCAGATGCTCCGCCTCCAAAGCGGCGGTCTCCACGGCCTGTCGGGCGTTGCGGCTCAGCCCCAGGACAGTGCCGCCGACGGCGCCCTCGCCGTTCAGGCGCAGCACCGCCTGCCGCAGCAGCGGCAGCTCCAGATCCCGCCGCAGCAGGATCCGCGCGCCCAGGCCCTCGCTCTCCATCAGGATCCCCAGCAGCAGATGCTCGGTCCCCACATAGCTGTGGCCCAGCTCCCGGGCGGAGAGCCTTGCGTTCTCGATGGCGGTCTCGGCCCGCTGGGAAAATTTCTCGTTGCTCTTCATCATGCGCCTCCTTCGGAGCCGAACGCCCATGGGCGTTCGGCTTCCATTATCCCGCCTGCGGCCCGCCGATTGCGGCGAAAAGCGCGGCACGGAGGAAATTATCTCCACATTTTTTTGCTTTTAACAATCTGGTCAAAAAGTGCCTATTGATTTTTGCAAAAGATGTGCTACAATGAGGCCACAAGTGGCCCGAAAAGGGTCAAATCCATACAAAAATGGAGGGAATTCCATGCCTTACGTGATTTCTGACGAGTGCCTGTCCTGCGGCTCCTGCGCTGCTCAGTGCCCTGCCGAGGCCATTGATATGGGCGACCTGCACTACGAGATCGATCCCGACAAGTGCCTGGAGTGCGGCGCCTGCGCTGCCCAGTGCCCTGCCGAGGCTATCGAGTTGGCCTAAGACCGGAAACATACAAAAAGAGCTGAGCGAAAGCTCAGCTCTTTTTGTATTAGTCAATTGCGAAACTCGTTTCGCAATTGAGGACTCGCGCTCACGTCAGAAGAAGCTCGCACCGCTCCGTTTCCGTCGGGAGTGACGAAAACTACGCTTTGCTCCCGCCTTCTTCCTTCCAAAATCAAAGCATTGCTTTGATTTTGAGAGGAAAACGGAAGGAACGGATATGGAGCTTTCGCCCAAAGCGGAAGCGGAATGAAGTGAGTTTCGTTTGACGACGGCGCGAGGGCTCGCTTGGCTCGCCTCAGGGTGTTTTTGAGGCGGCAAAGCTGCCTCAAAAACGATTGAAAGGCCCTTCGGAGCACTGAACCCAGTTTGCTTGCGACCTTCGTAATCGGCCGCTTTTTGTATTAGGGGAGGGGAAACGATGGCGGAATTCAACGCGCTTTGGTCCGGCGGCCCGGTCTTTGCCCAGGCGGCTCACGCGCCGCTGTGCACGGACAGCATCCTTCTGGCGGACTTTGTCCGGCCGGAGCGGGCAGCCCGGGGCGTCGACCTGGGCTGCGGGTCCGGGATCCTGGCCCTGCTGCTGCTCCATCGGGCCCGGGCGCTCCGGATGACCGGCCTGGAGCTTTTGCCAGAGGCGGCGGAGCTTGCGCGGGAAAACCTGGCCCGCAACGGCCTGGAGAAGCGCAGCGAGATCCTTTGCGGGGACATCCGGGCGCACCGGGCGCTGTTTCCCGCGGGCGGCTTCGACCTGGCGGTGGCGAACCCGCCCTATTTTCCCGTGGAGCGGGGGGCCCTCTCTCCGGACCCGGATCGGGCCGCGGCCAGAGGGGAGCTCACCTGCAGTCTGGAAGAGCTGTGCGCCGCGGCGCAGTGGCTCCTGCGCACCGGGGGCAGCTTCTGCCTGGTCCACAAGCCGGAGCGGCTCGCGGAGGTCTTCGTCTCCATGAGCGGCCATGGCCTGGAGCCCAAGCGCCTGCGCCTGGTCTGTCCCCGGGAGGGGACAGCGCCCAGCCTGGTGCTGATCGAGGGCCGCCGGGGCGGGAAGCCGGGGCTGAGGATCGAGCCGCCCCTGGTCCTGACGGACCCGGAGGGCGCCGAGAGCGGTGAGATCAAACGGATCTATCACAGATGAAACAGCCGTGAGGGCCTGAACCTCACGGCTGTTCTTTCATTTCAGGATTTTAGAGAGCTTTCGCAGGTCCATTCCCTCCTGGTCATAACCCGACCGGATTTCCCGGGGGGAGATGCCCGAGCGGATCACCCAGGCGTTCATCCCCACGGCCCGGGCGCCCTGCCCGTCGCAGACCGGGTCGTTTCCGATCATCAGGCAGCGCTCCGGCGCCAGCCCCTCCCGCTCCAGGGCCAGGCGATAAAAGCGGGGGTCTGGCTTCTTGAAGCCCGCCTCGGAGGAGATGTAGATCCCGTCAAAGCAGTCTGTCAGGCCCAGGGCGTCCAGCTCCGGCCGGGTAAAAAGGCTCTGGGCGTTGGAGAGCAGGATCACCTTTCCCCTGGCCCGCAGGGCCGTCAGCAGCTCCCTTGCCCCGGCGTAGAGCCGCAGGTGGGTGGTGGAGGTCCGGCGGAAGAGCAGGGCCGTCTCCCGGATCAGAGCCGGGTCCACCGCCGCGCCCTTGTCCGCGTAGAGCTTGGAGAACACCGGGCCCAGGTCGATCTCCGGGCAGGCGCCGGGGCCCCCCCGGTCCCGCTTCCGCAGGACGGCCTCCGCCTCGGAAACGGCCCGCAGGTAAGCGGCCTTCAGCTCTCCCGGCGCATAGGGCGCGCCGTGAGCAGCAGCAAAACCAGCCAGGCTCTTCCAGAGCGATGGCTGGTTTTCGTCCGTATGAATGTCCGCAAGGGTCCCGTACAAGTCCCAGAAATACGCGTCGAAGCGGCTCATGCCCGGGCGTGAAGCTTGGCGGCGCAGTCGGCGCAGACGTTGCGGCCCTTGTAGCTGATCAGGTCCCGGGTGCTGTCGCAGAAGATGCAGCTCATCTGATACTTGCGAAGAATAATGCTGTCATCCTCCACATATATCTCTAACGCGTCTTTTTCCTCAATGTCCAGCGTGCGGCGCAGCTCGATGGGAAGTACGACCCGCCCCAACTCGTCGACTTTTCTGACGATTCCGGTTGATTTCATGGCGAGCTCCTTTCGTGGGTTTTATAGAAATGCTGTTCCGAGTTATTTTTATACAGTATACACATTTTCGACGGTTCCATCAACTGATATTTTAGAAAACCCGTGAATTTACGAACTTTTTGGAAAAAAGAAGGAGATTTTATGCTGCTTGGGATCCTGATCACGGCGCTCTATCTGCTCTGCATCCTGCTGGCCCCCCTGACCGGCTCCGCCGAGGCCGCCGGAAACGCGGTCATGGAAGGGGCCCAGGCCGCCATTCCCTTTGTGCTGAGCATCGCCGGCGGCATTTGCCTTTGGAGCGGGGTGCTGGAGCTGCTGGAGCGCTGCGGCGCGTCGGCGGCCCTGGCGGGCAGACTGCAGCCGCTGCTGCGCCGGCTCTATCCCCGCAGCGCCCGGGAGGAGGAGATCCTCTCCGCCTTGACGGAAAACCTGAGCGCCAATCTCCTGGGGCTGGGAAACGCCGCCACCCCCGCCGGCATCCGGGCGGCCAAGGGCATGGCGGCGCTGGGGGAGCCGGCCCGGGACGAGCTGTGCACCCTGGTGGTGCTCAACACCGCCTCCCTGCAGCTGCTGCCCGCCATGATCGCCTCCATCCGCGCGGCGGCGGGGGCTGCCTCCGCCTTTGACATCCTGCCGGCGGTGTGGCTCTCCTCCGCCGTTTCCGTGAGCTGCGGGCTGCTGGCGGCGGCCCTGTTTCGACGGCTGTGGAGATGAAGAGCCTGGGCGCGCTGACCGCGCCCCTTCTCATCTGCAGCGCCATGCTGGCCGCCGCCCTGCGGGGGGTGGACGTGTATGACGCCCTGCTCACCGGAGCCCGGCGGGGGATGAAGACCGCCGTGGAAATCCTCCCGGCCCTGCTGGTGCTGTACCCGCTGATCTATTTGCTGCGCGCCTCCGGCCTGCTGGAGCTGCTGGGGCAGTGTCTTTCTCCGCTGCTGCAGGCCCTGGGCGTTCCGGAGGAGACGGCGCCGCTGATGCTCCTGCGGCCCATCTCCGGCAGCGGGGCGCTGTCGGTGGCCTCGGACATTATCTCCCGCGCCGGGCCGGACTCCCTGGCCGGGCGCACGGCGGCGGTGATGTTGGGCTCCAGCGAGACCACCTTCTATGTGGCGGCGGTGTATCTCTCTGCGGCCGGCGTCAAAAACAGCCGCTGGGCCATCCCGGCGGCCCTCTGCGCGGATCTGGCCTGCTTTCTCTCTTCCGCCTGGGTCTGCCGCCTGCTCTGGGGGTGACAAGGGGCGGGATCTGTGCTAAAATGGCGCGAGAACACCAGGGCAACACCGCATGATTCGGCAAGAGCACAATTTTTCCGGAAGATGCCGAAGGCGGGTCGTGCGGTGTTGCCCTAGAGGAGAATTGCGCCATGAAGAAGATCCTGGGCCCCAAGGGTTGGGGCGGCTTTTTGCTGGACCTGCTGTTTTTACTGATCGGGACGGCCCTGGTGGGCCTTGCCATCGCCATTTTTACCGTGCCGAACGACATTGCCCCCGGCGGGGTCTCGGGCCTTGCCACGGCTCTGGCCCGCCTGACGCCCCATGTCAGCGTGGGCGCCTGGGCGCTGATTTTGAACGTGCCCCTGCTGCTGGCCTGCTGGCGGCGGATGGGCCTGCGCCCGCTGGCGCTGACCCTGCTGGCAACGCTGCTGCTCTCCGGCTGCATCGACCTGGCCTCCGCCCTGCTGCCCGGCTATACCAACAACCCCTTGCTGGCCGCGGTGGCCGGCGGCGCCATCAGCGGTCTCGGTATCGGCCTTCTGTTCCTGCGGGGCATCAGCACCGGCGGCACGGACCTGGCGGCCCTGCTGCTGAAGCGCTGGCTGCCCAACGTCCCCTCCGGCACCATGCTGCTGGCGGTGGACGGGCTGGTGGTGGCCATCGCCGTGCTGGTGTTTAGGGACATCGAGGTGGCGCTCTATTCCACCATTGCCATCGTGGTCTCCTCCAAGGTCATCGACGCCATGGCCCAGGGCGTGGATTACGCCAAGGTGATCTATACCGTCACGGATAAGGGGGAAGAGGTGGCCCGGGCGCTGAACGAGCAGACCATCCGGGGCACTACGGTGCTGCCCGCCCGGGGCGGCTGGACCGGCAACGAGAAGGAAGTGGTCATCACCGTGACCCGCCGCAACGTCCTGGCCCAGACGCTGCGCATCATCAAGCAGACGGACCCGGCCTCCTTTACCTATGTGACCGACTCTACCGAGGTCCACGGCGAGGGCTTCAAACTGGACCTGGAATAACACTGCCGATAGAATAATTGCAGCCGGCCCGGACAGGATCTGCCCGGGCCGGCTGCTTTTCGGAAACGGAAAAACTATTGTGCGGTGATGTTTTTCTTGATCTGGCGGATGGCGTTCTTCTCCAGCCGGGAGACCTGGGCCTGGGAGATCCCCACGGCCTTGGCCACCTCCATCTGGGTGCGCCCGTCGTAAAAGCGCAGGGCCAGGATCCGCTTCTCCCGGGCCGTCAGGCGGCGCACGGCGTCGGCCAGGGCGATCTGCTCCAGCCAGTGCTCGTCGGTGTTGCGGGTGTCGCCGATCTGGTCCATGACGGTGACGCTCTCGCCCGCGTCGCTGTATACCGGCTCGTAGAGGCTAACCGGGTCGCAGATGGCCTCCAGGGCGAAGACCACCTCCTGCCGGGGAATGTCCAGGGCTTTCGCGATGGTCTCCACGTCCGGCTCCTTGCCGTTTTGAAGGCTCAGCTTTTCCTTCACCTGCAGGACCTTGTAGGCGGTGTCCCGCATGGAGCGGGAGACCCGCACGGCGCTGTGGTCCCGCAGGAAACGCCGCAGCTCCCCGGCGATCATGGGAACGATTATCGGATGGAGAGAAGATTGTAAACGTTCCGAAAATCAATCATTCTGGATCAATTTCGGTATTTTTCAGATACTTTCTGAGCTGCAGCTTCACGTCGATGCTGCCGTCCTTGTAGATGATCACCCGGTCGATGAGCTGCTGGCAGGTGCTCTGCCGCTGCACGTCGTTCATCTCCGGCCAGGTCGACTGCAGGGTGCGGAGGATGCCCTTGATCTTCTGCTTTTTCCTCTCGATGGTGGAATAGCGCTCCTCCTCGCGGATCTGCGCCTCGATGTTCCGGACGCGCTGCCTGGCATCGAGGATCTTTTCGCTGAGCACGTCGTCGGTCTCGTCCTCGTCTTCGAAATCGTAGAGACGGCTCAGGCGCTTGCGCGCCGCAGCCAGCTCCTTTTGCAGCACGGCGATGTTGTCGACGCTGTTTTCCGTCTTCCGCGTGTCGGGCTGCCCCAGGTATTTCAGCCGGAACAGCTCGTCGATGACGGCCTGCTCCACGTCCTTGCACCAGAAGCGTTCGCTGTCGCAGCTGTCGGCCTTGCCGAAGCGGGCGTTGCTGGATTCCTGCGAGCTGTAGCAGACCAGCTTATGCCCCTTGTCGCCCCATTTCTGATAGCGCATCTTCGCGCCGCATTCCCCGCAGTACACGAGCCCCGAGAGCAGATAGTTGGAGGCCGTTCGGTTGACGCTGCGGCGCTGTATCTCCTCCTGCGCCTCCTGCCAGGTCTCCAGGGAGATGATGGCTTCGTGATTGCCCTCGTACTCCTCACCGTTGAAGATGATGCAGCCGGTGAGGGACTTGCGCATCAGGATCTGACGGATCGCCTGGTCGCCGCTGAAATGAAAGCGCTCCGCGATCTTCTGCGGCGGCATCTTTTCTTCGATATACAGGCGGAAGATCTCCCGCACGACCTCCGCTTCCTCGGGCACGACCTCCAGCGAGGAGGTCTCCTTGTTGTAGCGGTAGCCGAAGGGCGCGTTGCCGCCGCCCATCCACTTGCCGGAGGCCACCCGCGCCTGCCGCCCGCGCTTGAGCTTTTCCACGATCTGGTCGCGGTCGAACTCCGCCAGCGTGGCGAAGAGCATCAGCAGGAACTTGCCCTGCGGGTTGTCCTTGTCGATCCGGCAGTAGTTTTCCGCCACGGAGACGAAGTTGATGTCCTCCCGGTTGCGGTTGACGGCGCTGTTCTTGCTGTCCTTCGCGGCGACGATGTAGTCCTGGATGAACTGCAGCGTGCCCAGCAGGGAGCGGCCCAGACGGTCGATGCGCGCCACCACCAGGGAGTTGACGCGGATGTGCGATTTCCCGGTGTTGAAGTCCGTGATCGCGCCCATGATCTCCTGCAGGGCGGGGCGCTCCATATTGGTGCCGGTATAGCCGTCGTCGATGAACAGCACCAGGTTTTTATAGCCGTTGGCCGTGCACCAGCGGACGATATCGGCCTCCTGGATATCCAGTCCGAAGCCGAGATCCGCCTGTCGGTCGGTGGATACGCGGAGGTAGCCCACGTTGATGAGGAAGTTGTCGTCCTCGTCCAGCTCCACCGCCTCGTCGATAACGATCTTCATGTTGTGCTTGAGATCCAGTATGTTTTTCAGGTGATAGGTTCTCTCTGTCTTTTTCATAAGTACACCTTCCTTGGTTCATAGAATAGCATAGTTTTTCTCTGTCCGCAATAAATCTGCGTTTTTTCTCGCAAGAACTGCGAAATATAGGAATGGCGAAAAACGGTATGGGTCGTGACCGGCTCATACCGTTTTCGCTTTTCTTTTCACAGCACCGGCTCTCTATGGCGGGGTCTCTTGGGCGGGGGCATCGCGTCCCGCTGTTTCACGAGCTCCTGGTTCCTCTCCAGCTTTTTGAGCACCGAGGGCTTCCCCGCCGCGGGAGGCTCGTCCGGCTCATCATCGAGCTCGTCGTCCAGCGCGTCCTGCTCGGCCCTCGTCAGCGGACGACGCTCATTGCGCTCGTAGATCTCATTCACGATCCTGTCCACGTCGGGGCAGTTGATCCGGATCTTGTCGTAATCGGACGGGTCGATCAGCTCGTCGCCGAGAAACAGTCTTACCTTAAATTCCATATACAGGGTAACCGCTGATCAAATGCCACTTCGGCGCTTTGTGGTCTTTTTCCGCCATGATTTTGTCTCGAAATCTTGAAATACACAAAGTATGTCTGCGATTTCTCGCCTTCATCCTGACGAAAAAATCCTCACAAATCACTCTCGTGGATTCAATCATCGTTTACCTCAACCCCTCCTTCCTTATTTGAAATTGTTGCCGATTCGGGCAAAAAGTAATCCCCCGCCGGGCGGCGGGGGATCGTGGTGACCGGTATTCTTTTCATAAACTCAGCTCCTTCTTTTTCTGCGGATCGGGCACCCCGCGCAGCAGCTCCGGCGCGTACTGGCTGACCCGGCGGTACAGGTTCTGGTAATCCGCCTCCAGCTGCTTGGCCGTCAGCCGCTCGGTCAGCTTCTTCTCCTTGACCTGTTTGCTGAGGTCTGCCTTGTCGGCCTCCAGCTTGCCCACCCGGTCTGTCAGGCTTGCGTTCTCCTTCTGCAATTCCCGGTAGGCCTTCTCGTAGCCGCTCAGCGTCTCCTTGAATTTGGTCAGCTTGGGGAAGAGCTTTTTCAGCCGCTTCCGAATCTCTTCGATATTCTTCTTAGCGGTGAAGGCGTTGGTCTCGTCCATGATCGCCAGCATGCCGCGCAGCTGCTTGTCCAGGTGCTCGGCTTCCTTGAAGAGCCGCGGCGGGATATGGGTGCGGCCGGTGATGCTGGCGCTCTTGCCCCGCTCCAGATCCGGGTACTTCTCCGCCATGTGCTGCCAGAAGCCGTCCTGCCACTCCGTCAGCTTTTTCTTGTTGCCCACGATCTCCTTGGCGCTCAGCCGCCCGTCCTCCGTGATCGGGACAAAAGAAACGTGCATATGGGGCGTCTTCTCGTCCATATGCACGACGGCGGATATGAAGTTTTCCGGGGCGATCCGGCCTTGCAGGAAGCCCAGCGCGTGCTCGAAGTAGGCGCGAACTTCTTCCCGCTTCTTTCCCTCGAAGAATTCAGGGCTTGCGGTGATGAGCGTCTCCACCACCCGGACGCTGTTGGAGCAGACGCGTGGGCACTGGCACTCCTTGATCCGCGCCTCCGCCTGGGTGCGGTACTTGTCCCGCGGCTCGACCAGGTGGAAGTTGAATTTGCTGCGGCTCAGATCCACATCGGGATTACTGGCGTAGGTCTCCTTGGTGCGCTCGTTGTGAGCCTCGATGTTGCTGATCTCAGGCCCCTTGTACTTGGCGAAGCGGAGGATGCCGTATTGTGCCGTTGCCATCAGCGCCTCCTTTTCTGCTTCCGCCACACGATGTTGTAACCAAGCACGGAGGCAAACTCCACGGCCTCGCGGTAGCTGAAGGAACCTCGCCGGAGCTTCTCGGAGAAGGAGACAATGGAATCAGTCCAACCATACTGTTCGCGCAAACGCTCCAGCACGATCGTATCCGTAAGACTGCCGCGCAAAATCTGCTTAGAGAAATCATTGATGATTTTCTTGGAATTTTTCATTTTCTTATCCTCATTTCTTTTTTGATGTTGATTTGAAATTCTCCGTACGTTCGTACGTCATGGGATCAGCGCGTAGATGCCCACATAGCCCCGGACGCGGCGGCCGTTGACATAGAGGTTGTTGGTGCTCTCCAGTCGATACTCCGGCGCAAGCGCGGCCATCTGATCCAGAAAGCTCTTCTTGGCCAGCGGGAAGTAGGCGTTTTCCTCGCACCACAGGACATACAACTCGTACAGGCGTTGGGATGTGATATCGTAATCCGCCTTGAAGCCGATGTAGCCCTCGGATTTGAGAAACTCCGTCACGTTATTCCCCTCGGACACGCTCTCCCGCATGTTCTCCCGGCTGCGCTCGCTGAGCGTGAAGCGAAAGTCGTTGGCCATCAGCCGCCTCAGCCCCGCCAGCGCCCAGAGAAAGATGCTGTCGATCTCGGCGATCAGCTTTTCGGACAGGAAAGGATCGTCCACCCGGTCGACGGGCTTGTCCTTCACCGTCAGAATGATCTGACGGCGGAAGAAGCCGACGCTGCGATCATAGCGGGATTTCAGCGCCCCATTGCCAAAGCCGATGAAGCGCACATACATGGTGCCCTGGTAGCTCTGCTTGCCCTTCTTCTCCAGATCCATGGGCAGCTCCGCCGTGATCAGGGTTTTCAGGATGTTCGTATCCGGCAGCGCCTCCATCTTCATATCGTCGTCCACCATCAGCAGCCCGTACTCCAGATCCGCGCGGGCAAAGGGGCTGGTCTCCACCTTGGCGATGCTGCCGGAATACATGTTGATGCCCAGCAGCGCCGACAGCACGATCCCAACGCGGGACTTGCCTTCGCCGCCCTTGCCCACCAGCATCAGCATTTTCTGGGCCTTGGTGCTGGGGATCAGACAGTAGCCCATGAACTCCTGCAGGGTCAGAATGTCTTCCGGGATCAGCAGTTCCTCAAGAAAGCGCAGCCAGCGCTCCGGCCTTGGCGCGTCCGGGTCATAGCGTACCGGCAGCCGGTTCAGACAGAAGTCCTTGCTTTCCTCAAAGCGGCCGTCCAGGAACAGCGTGCCGTTGGCCACGTGGATGCGGTCGTGGTAGATGGGCAGCGGCGGGGAGAAGCACTCCGAACGCAGGGCCTCCAGCAGGTTGTTGACCTTCTTGGAGACGCCGGTGCGCACATAGGGCTTGATCATCTGGTAGATCTCGCTCTTCAAGCTGCCCTCGTCCGTGACCTTGCCGTCCCGGGTAAAGAAGGTCTCATGGATGCAGAGCATCGGATGGCTCTCCCGAAAGCTCTCACAGAAGCCCACCTCGTCGATCTTCCCGTTCCCGTCCAGCCAGATCGGCGCAGGCTCAGAAGATGTCGTCATACGCGATCACCTCCTTCTGCAAAACGCGCTCGTAGTGATCCAGCACGCCGCCGGTCAGGTAGGCGATCTCGTCCGACTTCTGCTGCTCTGTACCCCCGGAAAGCAAATCTGCCAGACCTACGATAAAATCGTACATCTGGCAGTTGCGTGCATATTCCGTTGTGATGGGATCGTCCATGGTCTGCGGCGCGGTCAATCGTTTTTGCCGGTGGAGCCGAACCTCCATCTGCAGCAGCACATCATGACAGCGCTGGGCCGGATCGGGCGGCTTGGGCGGTGCGGGCGAGGCCGGTAGCTCGACTCCGTTCCCGAAGTCCTTGACCAGCTTTTCCGCCGCTTCCGGCAGAGACAGGTTGAAGAACTTGGCGGTGAAGTCGATCACGTCTCCGTCCTCTCCGCAGCCGAAGCAGTGAAACCGATCGTCCAGCTTCATGCTGGGATTGTGATCGTCATGGAAGGGGCACAAGGCCATCCCATGACTGTTTACTGTCAGCCCATAGTGTTCCGCCGCCTCGCGGGCTGTGACGAGGCTTTTGACGCTTTTGAAATCAATCATTTTAATAGCCTCCTTTTTTCTGTTCTCGGAAAAGTGAGAGCAGTTATTTAAAAACGGGATTTCTCACTTTTCCGGTTTGGAGGCAGGCAAGAAAAAAGGACCTGAACCCTGTACGCACGTACAGATCGATTCAAGTCCTTTTCGATTATTCCAGTTGTGGCCCGCTTACACCTCCCTTCGCGCGGGCGGAAAAGAATTTGGCTTTTGCCTGTTTCCGCCCAATTATACGAAAAAAACCTTCACGGGAAGCTGAAATCGACACTTCTGCATTTTTGCAAGCGGGGGTTTGCCTAAGATTGCATTTTTGCAATTTCGGGCATAAAAAAACCGGAGCCACCGTGTACGAACGTACGGATGATTCCGGATTGCATGTCGTGTTGCCAATAAGCAAATCCTGGTGTATTATAAATTAAAGCACCTAAACAGCGGGAAAGAAGGGATTAATATGACCGCAGATGAGTATATTTTGATGATAGTAAAAAAACATAGGTTGCCAAACGAGATTGATTATACTACGCAGTATAGAGTTATCCAGCCGCTAAAAAGCATCATTTACACATGGGCAGGGAGTTCATTATGTGATATTAAGATATCCGGCTCCCGCGCAAAAGGAACTGCTATTGACCTCTGTTCGGATTTAGATTTATTCATTTCATTATCCTCGTCAACCCAACTTCCGCTTAAGCAAATATATGATAGTTTATATAACCATGTGTGTAGACAAGGCATTCCGGCTAGACAGCAAAATGTTTCGATCGGCGTAACATATGCAGGCAGTAAAGTTGATTTGGTTCCAGCGAGAAGAGAAGGACAGTACGGAAATGATCACAGCCTTTATCGTAGGAAAACAAACTCATGGACCAAAACAAATATAGACAAACATATTAGCTTAGTCAAAGATTCAGGTCGAACAACCGAAATAACTGCTCTGAAAATCTGGAGAGAAAACCACAATTTGGATTTTCCATCTATTTATCTTGAGATGTTTGCAATAGATGCATTACGCGGGAGAAGCCTTTCGGCACCGGCCAGCAATTTCATTTATTTGTTGAATTGTATTTCAGAACAATTATCAACTAAAGTAATACTCGACCCGGCAAATACGAACAACGTTTTATCCGGTGAACTGACTGGGCAAGAAAAAGCTAGAGTTGCCACGCAAGCCAAAGCAAGTATATCCGAAGCTTATTGGTCAAGCATCATTTGGTGAGGGATTATTATGAATCAAATTGACATGCTTGGATTGTTCAAAAGTCTACAAGAAGAGATGCGAGCAAAACTCGAACTGGGTCGCGCCATGATCCCGCACAACGGGGAAATGGGTGCCGCCGCAGAGGATAGCTGGCGAGAGTGGCTGAGAAAATATTTGCCGAAAAGATATAAGGTTGATAAAGCCTTTGTCGTTGACTCTAACGGGAATTGTAGTGACCAAATTGATATTGTAATTTACGATAGTCAGTATTCATATTTTTTGTTTAACCATGAACAGGTGCTATATATCCCTGCCGAAAGTGTATATGCTGTGATCGAGTGCAAACAGACGCTGAATAAGCAGAACCTTCAATATGCAGGAGAAAAAGCGGCAAGTGTTCGTGCACTTTATCGGACATCAAACAATATTCCTTTTGCCACGGGAGTGTATAATCCCAAGCCATTACATACAATCCTCGCAGGAATAATTGTAATAGAGTCTGAATGGAAAGACCCATTGGGAGATACCTTCAAAAGCAACATGAAACTCCTTAGCGAGGATTGTAGATTGGATTTCGGATGTGCAATTAAGCAAGGATCGTTTTGGGCAGAATGGGACCCAAGTCTTTCTATAAAGAAAAGCGCAAAAGATGAAGCATTGCTCTTTTTCTTTTTGCAATTACTTATGAAATTGCAGATGATCGGAACTGTCCCGGCAATAGACATTGGTAAGTATGCCAAAGTGCTTCAATCGTTTGAGACGTAAGATAAATAAATAGCAAGGCTCGGATCAATAGAAATTGACTTGAGCCTTGCTTTTTTGTAAGGAATTGTACGAAAGCTCATCAAACTTGGAGCACCGCAAAGAAGAGTCCGTTTTTTGGGACACCTTCTGTGAGATAATGGTAGCATCCCAGAGTATGAAAAGGAGGTGCTGCACATGGCAGAGAAGGTATTTTTGCCTGGTGGGATCAAGGAGCGACTGGAGGATCTTCGCAACCGACGTAAGCTCACATTGAAAGATGTCTCGGAGAAAACCGGTATCGACTATTCCACACTCAGCCGGATCGAGAACGGGAATGTGAAAAAGGTCGGGGATGACGCGTTGCTGAAGCTCGCCCGTTTCTTCGGCGTGTCTACAGACTTTTTGCTCGGCATCACCGACGTGCCCGACAAGAAAAACTATACAATTGAAGAGTTGTGTCTGACACCCGACTCCGCGCGAAATCTTTACAGCGGTGCGGTGGACAGCCGCGTGATCAATCTGCTGCTGGAGCACCCGGATTTCGGCACACTGACAAACCGCATTGCCGATTATCTGGACGACAGGATGGCTGCGGGGATCGCCGCACAGAACCAGCTTTACGATTCTGTCAGCGACCTGATGATGCGGATCGGAAAAGAGGAAAAAGCACTCCGTCAGGCAGCGACCACACAGGTCAAGGAAGCGAAGGCTCTGCGTCGGAAGCTCTATGCGGACGAACTCGCGCAAATTGAAACCTTGTTTAAGTCGATTCTTTCCTCCATCAAAAAAGAGCATCCGACTGGCAAGCCGGAGGCGGCGAAAGCTATGACAAAAGATGCTTTTGATAAAATGCGGTCTGAGCTGACGAAGGGCGGCGCGGCTGCTGAAATCCTGAAGGTTCAGCCGGAGCAGATCACCGCGTATCTGGCGGAAAGCATGTCGGTTATGGACGGTGTAAGCGAAGAAATGAAGGAGAATCTCTCCCGGTCGCTTCTGCCGTTTTTTAAGAAACCGGGCAAGTCGGGATGAGCAAAACATACGAGAAAAGCAACGAGGCCCTGGCCATCCTCGCCCAGTGCGGCTGCGAGGTCGTGAAAGAAAAGGCCCGCGATCTTTTGCTCCGGCGCAACGAGGGCCTGATCTACGACAAGGCGCTTACATACTGGAACTATGTGATCGGTTCCGACATTGATCGCTCACTCACGCTGGACGATCTGGTTCAGCTCGGCCGCATCAAGTTTTGCGAAGCGCTCGCTGCGTTTGATCCGCTGCGCGGGACAAAGCTGACCACGTTCATGACGGCAGTGCTGAACAATTTTATGATCGACACCATCCGCCCGGGACTGAAAGAGAAGGAAGCGATCGGCGGTGAGTTTCATTGGTTGGATCATTATGAGGGCTCCGAGGATCAGCTCACTTTTTTAGAAAAGTACATCAACCCGTATGAGAAAAAGCCGGAGCCGAACTTGCTGGAGAAAGAGCATCGGCGAGAAGTTTTCGATTCGCTGGATGGCTGCGCACCGCGGGAGAAAACATTTCTGGCCTATCGCTTTGGCTATCCCGCAGACGATGAGAGGACGAAGAAAGAAACGCGGGAGCACTTCGGCCTCAGCGAAACCAGAGCCGAAGACTTGGAGCAGCAGTCCTGCACACATTTCAAAAAGAACTACATCGAGATCCAGCGCAAAACCGAGGAATCGCTAAAGCCGGAAGAACACGCTTATGTTCCTTCCTGCGTTGCGCCTCGGACC
>CACXAQ010000010.1 GCA_902765595.1 Oscillospiraceae bacterium
TATCGAGATGGCGGTTGCCAAGCGCTGCTTCGTCATGGCGAAGAAGGCCGGCGCCACGGACAGCATCACGCTGACGGGCGGCTGCGCGAAGAACGACGGCCTGAAGGAAGCCATCGAGCACGTGCTGAAGCTGAAGGTCGTGAACCTGAAGACCGACCCGCAGCTGATGGGCGCCCTGGGCGCTGCCGAGTATGCCCGCCAGAAGGGCCTGGCCAAGAAGTAATCAGCCGAAACATAAAAAAGATCTCCGATCCTCGGATCGGAGATCTTTTTTGCGGAATTTCAGGTTCAGTAGTCCACCCGCTCCACGGTGAAGCCTGCATCCCGGAGAAGCTGGACCAGGCCCATGTCGCCCACCAGGTGGCCCGCGCCCACGGCAAAGAACACGGTGTCGCCGGCAGCGAGGTACTCTTTTGCGGTCTCGGCCATGCCCACGTTCCGGTCGTCCAGCATGGCCCGGTTGTAGTCCGCCACCAGGGCCAGCTCCTCCTCGGTGTAGTCCTCGGTGCCCTCCTCGGACTGGTTCAGGGCCAGGATGGCGTCATAGTCGCCGGAGAGCCAGGCGCTGTAGAGCTCGTCGATGCTCTCGCCGTACTCGTCCAGATTGTCCAGGGTCTCCCGGATCATCAGCAGATCCAGCTCGTCCGGGAAGCTGTTGAGCAGGCCCATCTGGAAGGCGGCGGACTCCACGCTCCGCACCGGGATCTCATGGTCATAGGCCAGGAGGATCAGCTGGCTGTCCATGGCAAATTCGGGATCCAGGTCGGACCGGGTCATCAGCGCCGCCTGCTCCGTGAGCTGGGACCACATGCCCAGATTGTAGTAGTCCATCAGCGGGGAATAGGCGCCCACCTCGCCCAGAAGCTCCGCGCAGCGCGTATAGAGCTCCTCGGGCATGTGGTCCTTCACCGTGGTGCCGTCGGCGTAGAGGAATTGCTGGTAGTCGGCCATGACGGCGTTCAGGTCCTCCTGATAGGCCACCAGGTCGAACTCCACCGCCAGGGCGTCACAGCCCAGCAGGATGGGGGAGAGCTTCTCCAGCACGGCGCTGTTGCGCCCGTCGCCCACATGGATGGTGCCGAAGAGGTAGAGGCTATGCCCCTGAGGGTCGGTGACCTTCCAGAGCATGGGGTGCAGCTCGGCCGGGTCAAAGTCCGGCGTCTCCGGCGTGGGGGCCGGCGTGGGCTCCTCGGTGGGGGCAGGTGTGGGCTCGGGCGTCGCGGGCGTCTCCGTGGCCGCGGGCGCTTCCGTGGGGACAGGGGTCTCGGGCGCTGGCTGGGACTCCGGGTTCTGGCCGCAGCCGGTCAGCAGGGCCGCCAGCATCAGCAGCGCCAGCAGCAGGGAAAGCGTCTTTTCCATTTCATTCTCCTTTGGCTCGGTGCTTCCGGGCAGGCAGAAAGGCAGCCCGGCCCGTGAGCTTATCATGACTCTATGATAGCCCACGGGCCGGGGATTGTCAATGCGGGCCCTTCCGTCCCAAAGGCGGAGGGACTCAGTGGGTGTCGATCAGGGTCACGGTGTAGCCGGCCGCGCGCAGCGCCTCCACCATGCCGCCCTCGCCCAGCAGGTGGGCCAGGCCCACGGCGCAGAACACGGTCTTGCCGCTCTGGAGGAATTCCCGGGCCTTCTCCACCATGTTGGCGTTGCGCTCCACCTCCATCTTCTGGTGGTACTCGTCGTAGATGGCAAGCTCGTCCTCATCCAGCTCGGCCCGCTCCTCCTCGCTCATGGCTGCCAGCCTTTCGATCAGTGCCGCCTCGTCTCCCAGGCACCAGGCCTCATAGAGCTCGTAGCTGCCGCTGAGATATTCGCTGCGGGGGATCTCTGTCATCTCCGCCAGGAGCATTTCCTGGACCGGGTCGGTGTAGCCGCCCAGCATGCTCACCTGGAACTGGCCGGACTCCACGTCCAGGATCTCCTTTTCCGCCTCCCGTGCCATGCGCATCAGCCGGACGTCCACGCCCTTGTCGGAGCTGAGCTTCCGCCCCTGGGCCAGGTAAAACTGCTCGATGGCGTTGCCCCAGAGATAGGGCTTCATGTTCTCGGCTGTGTCGGTGTAGTTCCCGGTGACCTTTACCAGATCCATCGCCGCCTTGTACACGTCGGAATCCACATGGTTCTGGATGGTGGTGCCGTCGGTGTAGTAGAAGGACTGGAGCAGCAGCTCCCGCAGTTCCTCGTCCTGATCCAGACTTTCCTCAAAGTTTTCGTCGTCGAACTCCACGGCCAGGGCGTCGGCGGCGTCAAAGGCGTCGTAGATCACCTGGGGCAGGCAGGCGGTGCGGTCGTCCCCGATGTGGATGGTGCCCAGCAGGTAAAGGGTGTTTCCTTCCTCATCATCGACCCGATAGAAGACCGGGGTGGGCTTCTGCTCCGGCTCCGGTCCGTCCAGAGGCTCGTCCAGGATGCCCTTGGCGGCGTCGTTGGTATAGAGGCTCAGCGCCAGGTTCAGCTCCATATCCAGAGAGCAGGGCTGCCCCTCGATGGTATGGATGCCGGCGTAGCTGAGATTCAGGGCCGTGGGGATGCCGGAGACCTGTTCCACGGCCAGAAAGCCCGTCAGGGACTTGGTGAGATAACTCTCCGCGTGGTCGTCCAGGATAGTGGGCTCGGCGGAGAACAGGCTCTCGCAGACCAGGTCTTTGACACGCAGACCGTAGTCGTCGCCGCCGGAAAAGCTGATGAGCCGGTAGGCGCCCACGTCCTTGCTCTCGGCGTCCTTCAGATCCGTGGAGAAGGGAAAATAGTCGGTGAGGAAGCTGGAAACGTTCTTCCGGGCCTCCGCGGTGTACATGGAAGTCTCCTCGGTCTCGCCATCGTCGTATTCCATGGTCATCTTCCCGCTTTCCAAACGCATCTCATACTTGTATGAGTAAGACTGCATGCTGGAGTAGTCCACCGCGGAGATGTTGTTCTCCTCGTGGATCAGCATGTCGGAAACCCGGTCGATGGCATTGAGCGTGTCATAGTAACGGACGGAGTAGCCGGCCGCTTGGGTGTAGAAGTTGCCGTTGAAGACGGCGGAGCAGACCTTGGCGTGCCGCAGGATCGTCCGGGCGCGCATCACGGTCAGGGGCGCCGTGGGATCGTCCAGAGACTCGTAGGGCTTCACGCTCTGGGGAACGGAGCCGGTGAGATCCAGGGCCTCGGGGATCTGGAAACGGCCCTCGTACCGGGTGCTGACCGTAAGGCCCCCAAAGCGGTAGCGCAGAGAGTAGGCAGCCTCGGTCAGCGCCCCGTCGGGGGAGACCAGGGCGGTACCGGCGGCCTCCAGCAGCTCCGCCTCCTGGGGCAGGGCCCAGGCTTCGGCGGCGTCGGGCGCGTCAAAGCGGAGGGTGTAGCCGCCCTCGGCCTCCTCCGACGTCAGGCTGCCGTACAGGGAGGCGTCCAGCAGCAGCAAGGGGAGCTGGCCGGCCAGGAAATCCGCCTGCCGGACCTCGGAGCAGTACAGCGCGCCCTTGAGATCCACGTATTCGATCCCGTCGGCATAGGTCAGCAGCTGGGTGGTCTTGGTATCGCGGCCCATGGTCAGCTCGTCCTTTACCACAGCCACCAGGGAATCGCTCCCCAGACCCTGGTATTGGGCATGGCGCTCGGTTGTCTCGGTGAGGGTCATCAGCGGGCCGGGCTCTTCCGCGGTATAGTCCGGGAGACTGATCTCCTGGACGATGCTGTAATCGGCGCAGAGTAGCTCCGCCTCACGGAGCCTGTTTGCACCCTCTGCGTAGAGCTCCGCCGCGTCCGGCTGCCGGGGGGTGGGCTCGGGCGTGGGCTCCCGGACGGCGGGCGCGCCAGCCGGGGAGTCGGGGGCCGGTGTGCTGCAGCCGGCCAGAACGGTGCCGATCAGGCAGAGACAGAGCAGCAGCGCGAGGACTCTGGAACCTGTTTTCATGGTATGACGCCTCCTTATGTCTTGATCCGCGGTCTGCGCGCGGCAAAGGGGATCTGCGGCGGGGCCGGGCGCAAGCCGGAACCGTGCGCTCTCTATCGTATAACGGATGAGAGGGGAAAAAGGTTTCAAAGTTTTCTACTTTATTTTCTGCAGGAGACGGACAGGGGAATGAAGAGCTGACAAGGCGGCGCTGCCGCCGGAGTCGGGGATCTTTTGTCAAAATAACACAAAAGAAGGGCGGAGGGACTTGCTTTTATTTGTGAATAAAAGTATAATAAAGCACAGAGCGGATCGCAGCCAAACAATAACAATGGAGGTTGATGTTCTATGCAAATCGATATCATCCGCACCACGAACCCGCGCACCAAGCCCGAAATGAAGGGCATTCGCTTCGGCACTTACTTTTCCGACCACATGTTCCTCATGAACTACACCGAGGGCAAGGGCTGGTACAATCCCCGCATCGTGCCCTACGGCACCATCGAGCTGGAGCCGTCGGCCATGGTCTTCCACTATGCCCAGGAGATCTTCGAGGGCATGAAGGCCTACCGCACCGAGAAGGGCAATATCCAGCTGTTCCGCCCCATGGATAATATCAACCGCTTCAACAACTCCGGCGTCAAGCTCTGCATCCCCCACATCCCCGAGGAGGATTTCCTGCAGGCGCTGAAGACTTTGGTGGAAGTGGATAAGGATTGGGTTCCCTCCGAGCCCGATACCAGCCTTTATATCCGCCCCTTCGCCATCGCGCTGGACCCGCAGCTGGGCGTGCACGTGGCCAAGAACTACCTGTTCTGCATCATCACCTGCCCGGTGGGCGCCTATTATCCCGAGGGCTTGAACCCGGTCAAGATCGCGGTGGAAGCCCGCGAGGTCCGCGCGGTCCGCGGCGGCACCGGCTTTACCAAGTGCGGCGGCAACTACGCGGCCTCCCTGCATGCCAGCCATAAGTGGGCGCCATGAACGTCATGTTCAAGATCAACGGCAAGATCGTGACCCCGTCCCTGGAGAAGGGCACCGTGCTGCCCGGCGTCACCCGCCGCACCGCGCTGCAGATCCTGCGGCACTGGGGCTACGAGGTGGAGGAGCGCGACCTGTCCATCGACGAGCTGATCGAGGCTGCCGACAACGGCACCCTGGAGGAGGCCTGGGGCACCGGCACCGCCGCCGTCATCTCCCCCATCGGCGAGATCTCCTTCCAGGACAAGGTCCACGTGATCGGCGGCTTCAAGATCGGCGAGCTGACCCAGAAGCTGTACGACACCATCACCGCCATCCAGTGGGGCAAGGCTGAGGATCCCTTCGGCTGGGTGGAGCCCGTCTGCTGAACAAAAACCGCATAGATCCCAAAACCGCCTGACGATCTCCGTCAGGCGGTTTTTTCCGCGACGAAACCCAGAAAAAGCCTCGCAGAGTTTTTCGCCTCGCAAGGCGAAAAAACAATTTGAATCCGTTTTTTCCGGGGGCGTGTACCTCGGAAAAAACACTTCTCACCCTGCAAGTGTGCGAGCGACTCTCATCCTGATGGACTGGCAGCGCGTCACAAGCGAGTGCGCGCAGCAGGGTGCGACCCTTTTGCATGCAGAGGCTTGCAGCCTTTGCATGCAGCGTTCCGTCAGGCGGTTTTTCTTGACCTTTTTTCGGGGAATGGTATACTTTTCTTAAGAAACAATACAGAAACGGAGGTGCTGTCGGTGCGCTTTCTGCATCTTGCCGATCTGCATCTGGGGAAATCCATCCACGGGGTCTCCCTGCTGGAAAACGGAGATCAGCCCTGCTGGGTCGATCGCTTCCTGGACCTCGCAGCGGAAGTGAAGCCCGACGCGGTGCTGATCGCCGGGGACGTCTATGACCGCAGCGCCCCCTCCGGGGACGCGGTGCAGCTGCTGAGCCGGATGCTCACGGCCCTAGCGGAGCGGAAGATCCCGGTACTGCTGGTGGCGGGGAACCATGACTCGGCCCAGCGCCTGTCCTTCCTGGGACCCATCCTGGCCCGGGGCGGCGTGCACATCTCCCGGCCACTCTATGAGTCGGCGGAGCTGCGCCATGTGACATTGGAGGATGCGCACGGCCCCGTGACCTTCTGGCTGCTGCCCTACGTCTTCCCGGCCCTGATCGCCCAGAGCCTGGGGGACGAGAGCCTGCGGGACAACGACACCGCGCTGCGCGCGCTCCTTGCGCGGCAGCCCATCGACTATACACAGCGCAACGTCCTCATCGCCCACCAGAACGTGACCGCCGGCGGCGCCGAGGCGCCCCGGGGCGGCTCGGAAACCATGGTGGGGGGCGTGGGCCAGGTGGACTACACCGTCTTCGACGGCTTTGATTACGTGGCCCTGGGCCACATCCACGGGGCATACGCCGTGGGCCGGGACACGGTGCGCTACGCGGGCTCGCCCCTCTGCTATCACTTTGACGAGACCCGCCAGCGGGCCAAGGGCCCTGTGCTGGTGGAGCTGGGGGCCAAGGGGGAGCCGGTGCGCACGGAGACCCGGCTGATCCCGCCCCTGCACCCCATGCGGGAGCTGCGGGGGAGCTATGCGGAGCTCCGGGATGAGATGCTGGCGGACCCGCGGCGGGGCGAATACCTGCGCCTGGTGCTGACTGACTGCCGCGTCACCCCCGAGATCGCCGCCTTTTTCCGGGACCTGACGGAGAGCCGGGAGAGCATCCTGATGGAGCTCTGCTCGGACTACGCGGCCTTTGCGGGGGAGAGCGCCGGGGCCGGCGGGGGCGCGCCGGAGAAGGGCCTGGCGGAGCTCTTCGGGGACTTTTACACCGAGCGCAGCGGCGGGATCCCGCCCACGGACCGGGACCGGGAGCTGCTGGCCTTCGCCCAGCGGCAGACCCTGCAGGCCGACGCCCGGTCTGCCCCCACGGAGAAGGAGACGGAGGCGCTGCTGGACTATCTGCTGAGACAGGAGGGACGCCGATGAGACCGCTCAGTCTGGAAATGACCGCCTTCGGCTCCTACGCGGAGACCACCGTCGTCCCCTTCGAGGAATTGAAGCAGGGCCTGTATCTGGTGACGGGGGACACCGGCGCCGGCAAGACCACCATCTTCGACGCCATCACCTTTGCCCTCTACGGGGTGGCCAGCGGCAGCGAGCGCAGCGCCGATATGCTGCACTGCGACCATGTGCCCCGCTCGACGGACACGACGGTAACGCTGCGCTTCCTGCAGAGCGGGAAGGAATACAGCGTCCGGCGCTGGCTCCACTACAGCAAAAAGCGGGGCACGGAGGATCAGTACGGCGACGGCAAGCCCGACGCCCTGCTGCTGGAGCCGGACCGGGAGCCCACCGAGGGCGCCATGAAGGTCACGGCCCGCTGCGAGGAGCTGCTGGGCCTGAACGCGGAGCAGTTTCGCAAGATCATCATGCTGGCCCAGGGGGAATTCCGGGAATTCCTGCGGGCCGACAGCGATAAGAAAAACGAGATCCTGGGCAAGCTCTTTGACAATACCGCGGTGCTCCGTTACCAGAATCTGCTGCTGGCGGCCCGGGACGAGCTGCGCAGCCGCCGCGACGCCTGGGCAGACCGGCTGCGGAACCTGATGCAAAACAGCTTCCAGACACCGCCGGATCTGAGCGATGACGCACGGGAGGCCTACCTTCCCGGGCACCCGGAGCTGATCGAAAATCTGCGCCGCCTGAGAGACACGGACCGGGCGGAGCTGGAGCAGCTCTCCGCCCTGCGGGACGCGCTCCATGCCGCCATCGGCGCGCTGAACACCCGCAAGGGCGCGGCCGCGGCGGATCAGGCCCGACTGGAGGAGCTGGCCCGGCTGCGCCTGCTCCTTGCGGAAGCAGAGGGCCGGGACCCGGAAATGGCTTCCCGGCGGGAGCGGATGCACCGGGTGGACGCCGCCTTCCACCGGGCCAAGCCCGCCATGGACCGGCTGGAGCGGGCCTATGACGCGCTGAACAGCACCCTCGGGGAGATCGAGACGCTGCGAGAGGAGCTGGAAGGGCAGAACGAGGCCGCAGAAAAGGCCCAGGCAGCCGTGAACGCGGACGAGGCCGCGAGCCGGGAGCTGACGGGCATCGCCGCCCGGCTCCGGACCATGGAAGAGCAGCGGCCCCGTTACCGGGAACTGACGGAGCGGGAGAAGGAGCGGCAGGCGGCGGAGGACGCGGCGGAGGCCGCCCGGGCGGAACAGACTGCCCGGGAGACAGAGCTGGACCAACGCGCCGCGGAGCTGGACGCCCTGCGCACCCGGCTTTCCGGGCTGGAGGGGGCCGAGCTGGAGGCCCGGGAGACAGAGCTGGAGAACCGGAAGGCTCGGGAGACTCTCGCGGCCCTTGCCGGGGAGAACGGCATCCGGCCAAGGCTCCTGCAGCTGAGGCGGGAGGAGCAGGAGCGGGACGCCATGGAGCGCTGCTTTGCGGAGCTGACGGCAGCCGCGGCAGCGGCGGCGGAGCGCTATGCGGCGCTGTACCGGCGCTTCATCGCCGGGCAGGCCGGCCTGCTGGCCCGGGACCTGCGGGAGACCCTGAGGGAACAGGGGGAGGCAGCCTGTCCGGTCTGCGGCAGCAGACTGTGCCGGGATCATCTGCCAAGGCTCGCGGAGCTTCCCGAAGAGACGCCGGACCAGGCAGCCCTGGACGCGGCCAGGAACGCGCTGGACCGGGCGGAGCAAAGCCGAAACGCCCAGAAGACCAGGGCGGAAGCCCTGGGCGCCGCCCTGGAAGCCCGGAAGCGGGCCCTGCTGGAGCAGGCGCGGCTGTTGCTGCCGGACTGTGCCCGCTGGGAGACGCTGGCCGGAGAGGATTATCTAACGCAGGCCATCGAGCGGGCGCAGGAGGAAGAAAAGAAGAGCGCGGGCCGTCTGGCCCGGGCAAAGGCGCGCCTGGCCCTGCGGACAAGCATCCGGGAACAGATCCCGGAGAATGAGACGCAGATCCAGATCCTGCGGGAGCGCCTTGCGGAGCTGCAGCGCAGCTTTCAGGAGCAGACGGCGGCGGCCCGGGCGGCGGAGGCCGTCATCGGGGAGCTGAGAAAGCAGCTGCCCTATCCGGGCGAGGAAGAGGCCGCGGCGGAGGCGCGGCGGCTGGAGCGCCGCCGGGACCTGCTCGCCGGGCAGATCCGGACGCACCTGGAGGCGCTCACGGAGGCAAAACAGCGCTGCGCCAACCAAATGGGCAGCCTGCAGGAAAAGGAAAACGCCGTCGCAAAGCTGACGGCGGAGCAGGCGGCGGCCCTTGCCGCCATGGACCGGGCCCTTGCGGACGGGGGTTTTTCCGATCCGGAGGCGGTAAAAGAAGCCCTTGCGCCCCTGGGAGAGCGGGACGCGGAGGATTGGCTGCTCCGGGAGCAGGCGGCGATCACCGAGCAGGAGAGCCAAAAGCGCCACCTGCGCGAGCAGGTCCAAAAGCTTGCGGCGGAGACCGCCGGCATCGAGCCGACGGACCTGGCGGCCCTGGAGCAGGAGCTGGAGGAGCGCACCGCGGCCTTCGAGGAGGCGAACCGGACCTGCGCGGGGCGGGAGGCCCTGCTGCAGAACCACGGCATGGTGCTGGAAAAGGCCGAGGAGGCGCAAAAAGCCCTGGACGATACCGAGAGCGCCTGGATCCGGCTGGACAGGCTCGCCTCCCTTGCGGCGGGGACCAGCGGCGAGGGCGGCAAGCTCAGCTTTGACCGCTATGTGATGGGCGCGGTGTTCCGGGAGATCCTGGAGATGGCCAACCGGCGTCTCGCCCTGATGAGCGGCGGGCGCTACGAGCTGGCCCACAAGCTGGGGGCCGACCGACGCAACGCCCGGGCGGGCCTGGAGATCGAGGTGCTGGACAACAGCACCGGCCAGCGGCGGGGCTCCGGCTCCCTCTCCGGGGGCGAGGCCTTCTTCACCTCCCTGGCCCTGGCTCTTGGCCTGGCGGACGTGGCGCAGAACCACGCCGGCGGACGGCAGATGGACGCGCTCTTTATCGACGAGGGCTTCGGCACCCTGAGCGACGATGTGCTGGATAAGGCCCTGGACGTGCTGAACCAGCTCAGCGAGGGCCGGCGTCTGGTGGGCATCATCTCCCATGTGGACCGGCTCGACGAGAGCATCCCCCAGAAGATCCGGGTCCGCCATGGAGAAAAGGGCAGCACCCTCCGACTGGAACTGCCGTGAATGGAACAGTATGCATGCAAAAGCGCCTTCCCAATTTGGGAAGGCGCTTTTGGATTTTATGAGGATCAGTGCTTGGGTTTGCGGCGCTGAGAGGCTGCTTTGCCGTTTTTCTTTTCGGCGAGCACCAGCGAGGCCGTTGCCACCGCAGCCGTGGCGGCCACGGCGGCAATGATCCAGGGAAGCTTCCCCTGGGGCCTGGTGGACGGCACGGCGGGGGACTGGCTCTGCCCGTCGGGAGTCCCGGCGGCGGGGGCCTCCGTCTGGGGGGCTTCCGGTATCTCCGTGGCGTGGGCCTCGGCCTCGGCCTGCTGCCGCTTCAGCTCTTCCACGGTCTTGTCCAGCTCCAGGGAGTAGTCCGCCAGGTGCTCGCCCACCTCCGCCATCAGGTTCTGGTAGTTGGGCACGTTCCGGGTCATGACCACCACGATGATGGGCGTGGGGGTGTAGATGATGGAGGCGATATGGTTGTTGTTCTTGCCGGGCCCCTCCTGGTAGGCGCCGTACTTCTGGGCCACCTGGTAGCGGTCCTTCAGCGTCAGGTTCATGTAGGAGTCGGGGTCGGCGGGCAGGAGATACTCGATGATGTGGGGGAACTGCTCGTCGCCGCCGTCAAAGAGGGTCTTCATGAGCTGGGTCATGAAGCGGGCGGTGTAGTAGCTGTACTGATAGTAGTTCTCGGTGTAGTAGCTCTCCGGGAGAGAGGCGTAGCGGGTGATCTGGTCGGCACATTTGCCGGCGTAGGTGCCGCCCATGTAGTCCACCAGGGCGTGACCGCTCTCGTTGCTGGAGAAGGTCAGCGCCGTGGACTCCAGGTACTGGAGGGTGTTGCCCATGATGACGCTGTCCTGGGTCAGCTCACCGGCGGCTTCCTTCTCGGATACCAGCATGGCGGCCGGGACCTTGTAAAGGCTGGCGGAGTACATGAACACGTCCGCGTCGTAGAACCAGCAGTCGCCCGTGCCGGTGTAGCAGAAGCCCACGGAGAAATCCTGCAGGGAGCCGGTGATCTGGTGCTCGGCCAGGAGCGCGTCCACCCACTGGGTCAGCGCCTCCCCGTCGATGATGCCGGTGCCGTCCGGCTCTTCCGCGGGCAGGGTCTGCTCCGCGTCCGCCGGGGCGCTGTCGGAGGGCGCATCCCCCTCGGCCAGGGCGCCGGGGACCAGGGACAGAAGCAGCATCAGCGCAAGCAGCAGGAGGAGAGAATTACGGAAAAAGGTTTTCATCGTTTCGACCTCGTTTTCCTTATTATGACTGGACAGATTATCATGATCATCGGATGGCGAAATCAATCGAAAATTCGATTGATTTCGCTGCCAAACGACAGGTTTGGCAGCGAATGATTCTCAAAATCATTCGCCCGATGCTCATTGCAATGCGTATATGGCAAAACAGCCCTGCTGTTTTGCTGCGCAGCAAAGCTGCGCGGCGAAAAGCTATTTCGCTTTTCGCCATCATATGACCATTATAACACCATTCCGCGCCCCTGCCAATGGGGATTTTTGCTCGTCCGTCGCCGGAATCTGCCTGCGGCAGACCGCTCCGAGATTGGGATCCCCGTTACCAAGAATGGCACCCCCTTATGGGGGTGCCATTCTTGGTACTGTTTACTTTAATGTGAACCATAGAAGTGTGAAGTATAGAAAACGCCATTTTCCCTTAGAGCCACAAGGCTTTCAGGCATTTTTCTATGCTTTACACTGCGGTTTCGAATGTTCTCATCTTGTTTTCGTAATTATTTTACTACTTTTCGCTTCCTTTGTCAACCGCACTTATGCGACACATATCTCTCACCCGAGGATGCAGCTGTGTCGAAGACGTTGTTGATGCAAACCCACGTAAGGATCTAATTCTGACAAAGCCAATGGCCCTACAACCATCTCAGCCTTTCCCTGCGCTTTTCCTGTGATTAAGAATGTCTACCAAATCGCAATTCTCATATCCAGGCGGAATGAACGGCTTATCGGTTGGTATAATTGACTCCACAGCTAACACATCTGTTTGTTTTAATTCATAGGCATTTAATATTCTAAGGCTTCCTGCGTGTTTGAGTATTTGCTTCTCAAGGTGTTCCTCGGGGGAATCTATTCCATCCCTGATAATGCTTGGGCAAATGATATAGTCTCCACTTTTTGATTGTATCTGTTCAAAAAAGCCAACATTCTTGTCGCTATTAGGTTGCATTGTATGCATGCGGCACGGATTGATTACGACGCAGTTTTTCTTCGCCTTATCATTAGGGAAAAATGAATTTGCACCAATTCCGATTCTGTACCAATATGGATGTTCAGAGTCAATTCCCTTAATAATCCTTATTCCGATTTCGTTTCCGACATCATCAGTTCCATATCTCTTTATCCACTCGTCGAAAATCTTTAGCCCAGCTTCATTTCTGAACATCAAAGAAAGAACCGGCGGATAATTTGGATGGAACATGTATAAGGCTCCGCACCATGTACTAATATCCCACAGCGGTAAGAAGAGATTTGTTCCGAATCAAAAGGTTTCTTTCTTTCGTTGATTCTGTTGCCGCTGAAAAATGTCTTCCTTTAAGCATCTTTCCATCACCGGCTGTTAATCCAAGGCGGCCAATCGATTCTTCTATCATCAATAGGGTTGCCGAGTATAAAGATGAATTACCTGAATATATCTGGCTTGCCTTTCAGGTCTTTACGATCACAGGGGCCAGAGCAGGGTCGGTTTTTGAGCTTGCCGTAAATGATCTCATAAAACTGAATGATAAATGGGTTGTTCACATGTATTATGAAAAAGCCGCAGAGCGGAAAGCTGAGGTCGGGGTACCAAGCTATGTTACTCATGAATTACCAGAGGCATTGGCGCGTTCTTTACTTGCTTATATTCAAAAAACGGAATCTTTGCGGGCGCTTCTTCCGAGACAGTATGTTTTTGTTTATGAAAGTCCCAGGTTCCGAGCAGATTCTGCGCGCATGCCGCATGTTCTTGATTCAGGGAGATTTTCTGATGCGCTTCGGAATCTTTGCATAAATCGCTGCATTTATGACAGTGATGGCACAATACCCGCATGGTCTGGGCAAAGCATACGTGCCGAAGTTGGACGATCTTTGTTTTCCAAGGGAGCATCACCGGAAACTGTAGCGGCCAAGCTTGGAAATACACCATCTGTTGCCAAAATGCATTATGACAGCATGTACCCTGCTGACGAAGCCAATATGCGACGAGCGCTCTATGAACAAACGCTTGAAGCTACAGTTACCCAAACCAGCTGCCCTGCTATTTCAAAGATTACCCCAATGTATGGTTCCTGTGATACAGATAAAGAATGTCATAACAAAAATGACTGCCGCAATTGCTCCCAACGCATCGAAAAGAGAACATGAAAAGAGCGTGATAACATCAAAGAGAACACTGCACGGGCAGAGCCCATTCTTTCCCTTGTAGACACTCCTACTTCATCCACCCCACAGTGTAGGCCAGCTTTTTCCAATCAAACACTTCAGGGAATGGGGCGAACACTGAGTCATTTTTCGGAGAACTCATGGTCTGATAAGGTATGGGACGTACATATTCTGTCATCCGGAAAAACAGCGAAGATCAGATTTCCCAATGCGCGAAGTCTGGATAAAGATATTCTGCGTGCGACAGCGCTTTCCTTTCTCGTTCAGCATGCATCAGCTGACGCCGCCCAGCGCGTAGTAAGGGAAGGATTCTATTTCCTTACATATTTGAACGAATCAGGACTGTTCATCGAGAACATTCGCACTCCTATTGTCGGTAACTACATTGAGTATTTGAAGAAGCAGCAAATTGGCGATAGCCAGAAGAACTCCCGCATCAGATCCGCGTGCTCTCTGTTTGAAACATGTGTCGAGAACAGCCTTGCTACAACTACCGCAAAAGCCGTCGATTTCAGTTACAGATTTTCAGAGCCCACGGAGAGAAAAAGAGCGCCAGACCAATGTGTGGTCGACGCTCTTGACAAACTCTTCTTTGATTTCTCGAATGATGAGATTTCCCAGGTATTCAGATTGGCATATTTTTTGCTCCGCCTCATTCCAAACAGGATTTCGGAGATCCTGGCCATGAATCTTGAATGCCTCAGTTACCCGGGTGTTGGTTTGTTTGCCGTCAGCATTCCAAACTGGAAGGAAACGCCTCTCCATATCCCGTATTATTCGAAATACACTTTCTCTATGAATGGGATGGTTGAAAGTGCGCTCTATAAACTGGTTCGGCAGCAGCAGGAGTCGATCCGGCAGTATACACGTCAGGAGACACAGGACTCCGATTACCTTCTCTACGATATCCTGAAAGATCGAGTTATCACTCAGGAGGATTTTAACAGGTTCCTTGCAAAAGCGATCCGAGAGCATGATATTCTCAACGCCAAAGGAAAACCCGCCGAGGTCACATCTCATGCTTTACGGCATGTCTGTATTGGGGAAAGGCTGAGAAGCGGTATCTACTCTCCTGAGGACACTATGAAGGAAGCTAATCATTCCAACGTTGATGTCACGCTTTCCTACGGCTACATGTCCGAGCATGATGAAGCCGAGCATCTTGGCAAGATTTCCTCTGTGGTATTGACGGAGCATCTGGATGTAGTAGATACAGGGATTCCCGCAAAGCCAAAGAGTGTCAACCCGGCAAAATATCTACGTCTGCAGAATGAAACGGCTTATACGCGTGTCATACCGTGCTTTGGCCTGTGCAGCAACGCCCAATGTAGCCCTCAGTATGAGAAATGCGTGAAATGCGACCACTTCCGGCCGGATGCACTCTACCTCGATTACTTTATTGAAGCCAGGGGTATTGTGCAAAAGCGCCTGTTGAAGTTCATGAAATCCGGCGGTGCTCCGGCAGCCATTGAATTTGAGAAAAACCAGTTGGAAACGATCAATGCGTATATTGCAAGAATGTCCGCCGAGGAATCTGAATCCGCTGCGGATCTGATTTCTTTTGGAGAAGACGAATCGAGGAGAGCATATGGAACGGCGTGAATGGGCAAAGACTCTTAAAAAGCAGCAACGCAATGATACTAAAGCACGAATCAAGGAGGCAATCCTTGATATGCGCGCAAACAAGGTTACGATCACAAAAACATCTTTGGCAGAAGAACTTGGTTTGTCCAGGCAGGCCATGAACGCAGACTACATTAAAGAATTCCTTCAGAGCTTCGTGGAGTTTAACCCAGATCTCGAAAATGTTGCACCTTCTCAAGAGATTGAGTATTTAAAGAACGAAGCGGCAGCCTTGCGTGCCAAGATCAAAGACCTGACCGCCAAAAACAAACAGCTGAAAAATGATCTTGCACTTACAAAGCAGCAGCTCAATGACACCGAAAAGCAGTATGAGTATCTCCTTGGACAATATCAAGTGGAAGTCGGAGATAAGATTATTCATTTCTAAATTCCGTCCAGAAAATATAAGAGCGTGCCCCAAAAAGGCGCGCTCTTATATTATACTGTCAACTATTCAAGTTTTTTTCGATGTAAAGTATAGTTGTGAATCACAAAAGTCTCAGAAACTCGGGCTTTTTGACTATACTTTACACTATACTTTACACAAGAATGTTGACATCTAGTTGGTGCCGGTGACCGGACTCGAACCGGTACGCGGTTGCCCGCAAGGGATTTTAAGTCCCTGGTGTCTACCATTCCACCACACCGGCAGGTGCCTGTACAATGTATCACGCGCCGGGGGAGGTGTCAAGTGCGCCGGGAAAAAGGACGGGGGAAGCCGGGAAAAAGGACGGGGGAAGCGCGAGCTTCTCCCGTCCTTTTGGGATGCTGCTTTATTCGACGGTGACCAGGCCGTCCTCGGAAACGGTGACGGTCATGCCGGTCTCCACGGCGGCCAGGAACTCCTCGCCCAGATTGTCCACCACGGGCATTTTGGCGTCCGTCCACACGTCCGCCAGGATGGCCCCGGAGGCGGCCAGGGAGTCGATGGGCTTGGAGAAGAGCATGCAGGCCGGCTGCTTATTGTAGGAGCAGACGGTGAAGAGCACCATGCCCCCGGTGGTGGAGCCGATGGTCTGGGGCAGGCACAGGGCCTTGCCCAGCATGGACTTCTTGTACAGATCGGGATTGTTCTGGTCGCCGCATTTCACGGCCTTGTCCCCGAACATCAGGGCCATCTGATAGCTGGCCAGGGTGTTGAAGCCGCCCCGGCTCACCAGGGCTTCTGCCTTGCAGGTGCCGGGGACGACCACACGGCCTTTGAACTGCTTCATACGGCACCTCCTGTGATGATCTCCAGAATCTCCGCCTCGGTGTGGTAGCGGGCGCTGGTATAGGTGCGGAGCTTGTTGGACGAGGTGATGACGGCTTTCTTTTTGCAGAGGGGATTGTTCATGTACATCAGCGGGCAGATGTAGCTGAGCACCACGCCGCTCTGCTTGAGATAATAGGCGTCCATGGTCTGCTCAAACTCCTTGAGCACGGGGACGGGCGCGGTGAAGACCGTGGGCACCGCCACCTTGCTGCGGCCGTGCTTTTCCAGACCCTCCCGCACGTTTTTGGCCCAGTCCTTCAGCTGCTGCAGGCTCATGTGGGGGCAGCCCACGAAGCAGAGCTCGGGCCTTGCGTCGGGCTTTTTCCAGATCACGGGGTAGCTGTCCTTGACCCGCTGCAGCTCCGCGTCGTCGATGACGTAGACCCGGGCGTTTTCCGCGATGAGCGCCTCGCCCAGCTCCGCGGCCTCAGGCGTCAGGTGCTCGATGTGGTAGAGACCCACCGCGCCGTTGGAGGCGGTGGCCGCGCCGAAGTCCTTCAGATAGGCCTTGGCCTCGTCGTTGAGTTCTTCTCCCAGCCACTTGTCCAGACCACGGACGTAGGGGACCTCCTCCATGACCTTCATGCCGATGGCGGAGCCCAGCAGCTGGGCCTCGGGCTTGCTTTCACACTTGACTTCCACCACCCAGGTGGCCTTGCGGCCCTCGTCGGTCAGCAGGCCGAATTCCGGCACGAAGCCCGCGATGCTGCCCATCAGCTCCAGCATGCCGGAATTGCGGTTGCAGCGGGCGCCCAGAACGGAGTTGGCGTAGACCACGGCGGAGGATTCGGCCCAGGAGAGCACGTCGCCCTTTTGGGGGACGTTTCCCACCTGGTCCAGGTAGCAGGCGCAGGTGTAGTCCTCGTCGTTCAGGATGCCGAGCTTGCGCATCTGCTCCTCGTAGCGCTTCTGCTGGGTGTACATGATCTTTTTGAACACCAGGTCGTCCAGCAGGGAAGAGGGGACCTTGGGGTCCAGAGGCTTGGGGTCGGCGGTGAATTTCTGACCCTCGGGGAGGCCGGCTTCGATGAGCGTGTCATAGAGGTCGTATACCGGCTTCATGACCTCCAGCCCGAAGGAGATGACCGTGTGTCCGTACTGACTGGTGACAGGCACCATCCGCCGGGCGCCGAAGGCGTCGCCGTACATGACCAGGGTTTTGACGATCTTGGCCATGACCTCGCCTTCCTTGCCGTCCAGCAGGGCCTGCTGCTCAGGCGTTAAAACCAAGGGGATCACTTCCTTTGCTTTTAGTGGGGGGCGGTGCCGCCCCTGATTGACACCATTTTAACATGTTAAAGCGGGTAAGTCAACGCGGAGCGGGGGAGCCGCGCAAGTATTTCTGAAGATTTCTGAAGTGGATTTCCCGGTGTTGAAATTTGGTGGAATTGTGTTATACTGTATCTTTGTAAAACTACCATCTGTGCCCGTTTGAGACCGGATGAGCAAGCATAAACGGAATAAACGGAGGCAAAACGAATACCATGAGCAAGAAGCAGTTTAAGGCCGAGTCCAAGCGTCTGCTGGACCTGATGATCAATTCCATCTACACCAACAAGGAGATCTTCCTGCGGGAGATCATTTCCAATGCGTCCGACGCCATCGACAAGCTCTGCTACCTGTCCCTGACCGACAGCAGCGTGGGGATGAGCCGGGGCGATTATAAGATCGACATCATCGTGGATAAGGACGCGCGCACCATCACCGTGCGCGACAACGGCATCGGCATGACCATGGAAGAGGCGGAGAACAACCTGGGCGTCATCGCCAAATCCGGCTCCTACCAGTTCAAGGGCCAGATGGACAGCGAGAAGGCCGAGGGCGAGGATCTGAGCATCATCGGCCAGTTCGGCGTGGGCTTTTACTCCGCCTTCATGGTCTCCGACCAGGTCACCGTCCGCTCCCGCAAGTTCGGCGAGGAGCAGGGCGTGGAATGGAAGAGCACCGGCGCCGACGGCTATACCGTCACCCCCATCGAGAAGGACGAGGTGGGCACCGAGGTCATCATGCACATCAAGGCCGATACCGAGGAGGAGATCTACGGCTCCTACCTGGAGGTCTGGAAGCTGAAGGCCCTGGTGAAAAAGTATTCCGACTACGTGCGCTGGCCCATCAAGATGGACATCCCCCATCAGGAGCGCTATGAGACCGGCGAGAAGAACGACGACGGCTCGCCCAAGTTCGAATACAAGATGGTCACGGAAAACGAGACCCTCAACAGCATGATCCCCATCTGGCAGCGCTCCAAGAGCGAGGTCACCGACGACGACTGCATCCAGTGGTACAAGGAGAAGAACCGGGACCGGAAGGATCCCTGCGCGCTGGTGCGCATCAACGCCGAGGGCGCGGTCAGCTACAAGGCCATGCTTTTTGTCCCCGGCGAAGAGAATGAAAACGCCTTTTCCGGCGACAATAAGGGCGGGATCACCCTCTATTCCAACGGCGTCATGATCATGGAGAAGTGCGACAAGCTGGTCCACGATTATTTTGACTTCGTCAAGGGCGTGGTGGACTCTCCCGACCTCAGCCTGAACATCTCCCGCGAGATCCTCCAGCACGACCGGCAGCTGCGCATCATCGGCCAAAATCTGGAGAAGCGCATCAAGGGGGAGCTGGAAAAGCTGCTGCGGGACGACAAACCCAAGTACCAGGAATTTTTCAAGAATTTCGGCACGGACCTGAAGGTGGGCGTCTGCGACGAGTACGGCCGCTATAAGGACTTTCTGCGGGACCTGCTGATCTTCTACACCTCCGAGGACCGGCAGATCACGTTGAAAGAGTACGTGGAGGCCATGCCCGAGAGCCAGAAGGTCATCTACTACGCCAGCTCCACCTCCGTCAAGAGCGCCATGAGCCTGCCCCAGTGCGAGCAGGTCCGCTCCCGGGGCTTTGAGCTGATCTACCTGACCAGCCCCCTGGACGAGATGGTGCTGGACGCCCTGCGGGAGCAGGACGGCAAGACCTTCTGCAACGTGGTCACCGACGATCTGGGCTTCGAGACCGAGGAAGAGAAGAAGGCCGCGGAGGAGCGGGACATTGAGAACAAGGAGCTGCTGGACTTTGTGAAGGAGTCCATCGGCGGGAGCGTCAGCAAGGTGCGCCTGAGCCGCAAGCTCTCCACCCAGGCCTGCTGCCTGACCAGCGAGGGCGGGCTGACCCTGGAGATGGAGCGCTATTTCCGCCACGGCCCCAGCGAGGAGATGCGCAAGCTCCGCGCTACCCGCGTGCTGGAACTGAACCCGGAGCACCACGCCTTTGAGGTCCTGAAGGACGCTTACCAGAACGACAGGGAGAAGGCCAAAAAGCTCTCCCAGATCCTGTCCGTCCTGGCGGAGCTGACCGCCGGCATGGACGTGGAGGACCCGGCAGCCTTTGCCGAGCAGGTGGCCGAGCTGTTTTGATTTCAATTTGTAGGGGCGGCTATCAGCCGCCCGTCTAACCCCGGCATATGTCTGCGGGCGGATATGACCCGCCCCTACGGCGTATGCACAAGGAGATACGCCTATGACCAAACCACGCCTTGGCATCTATATCCATATCCCCTTCTGCGCCAGCAAGTGCAGCTACTGCGACTTTTATTCCCTGGCCGGCTGCGACCATCTGATGCCGGACTACCACCGGGCGCTGATCGCCCACCTGGAGGAATCCGCCAAGGGGATCCGAAACTACGAGGTGGATTCCGTCTACTTCGGCGGCGGCACCCCCAGCTTTTACGGGGCGGAGCACCTGATGGAGATCTTCGATGTGCTCAAGCGCAACGGCAACGTGCGCCTGGACGCGGAGGTCACCGTGGAGTGCAACCCCGACAGCATGAGCTATCAGGATCTGAAGCTGCTGCGGCAGGAGGGCGTGACCCGGCTTTCCGTGGGCGTGCAGGCCACGAACAACGACCTGCTCAAGCTCATCGGCCGGCGCCACAACTTCCAGCAGGCGGAGCTGGCCATGTCCACCGCCCGCCGGGCCGGGTTTGACAACATCAACCTGGACCTGATCTACGGTCTGCCCAGCCAGACCAAAAACGACTGGGCCGAGACCCTGGCCAAGATCGTGGAGCTGCACCCGGAGCACATCAGCTGCTACGGGCTGAAGCTGGAAGAGGGCACGCCCATGTGGCGGGACTATAAGGACTCGCCCCTGCTGCCAACGGAGGACGAGCAGGCGGATATGTACTCCTACGCCGCCGAGATGCTGGAGCGCTACGGCTACCGGCAGTATGAGATCTCCAATTTCTGCGCCCCGGGCTTTGAATCGGTCCACAACCTGAAATACTGGAACCTGGACGACTACATGGGCTTCGGCCCGGGGGCCCACTCCTGCGTGGGGAACCTGCGCTACAGCTTTGTGCGGGACCTGAAGCGCTACATCACCGGGGTGGAGCGGAAGGTCAGCATCATCGACGAGTACCAGCAGGTGGACCCGCTGGAGCGCTCGGTGGAGTATCTGATGCTGGCCATGCGCACCAACCGGGGCATTTCCGAGGAGGACTACCGGGTCCGCACCCAGTCCGACTGGAAGCCCATCAGCAAGGTGCTGCGGGCCTTTGCCGAAAAAGGCTGGGCCGAGCAGACCGAGGGCCGCTGGCACTTTACCGTGCCGGGCTTCCTCATCTCCAACACCCTCATCGGGATCCTGCTGGAGACCCAGGCCAGCGGCCGGGTGGACAGCATCCCCTGGATGCTGGGAGAAGAAAAAGAAGAGAAAAAGATCGTGCTGCCCAAGGGCGAGGACGAGTTGTTCGCGGAGCTGTACGAGACCAGGCGCAGAGAGCGCCGGGCCGGGTCCGCTGCAGAAAGAGAAGAACTTCCGGAAACCGTGTGAGGGATTGTGAATGGATAGAAAGCAAAGAGACAAGACCGGGGCGAAGCCCGACGCCGTGAACCCCAATTCCCGGGCCGCCATCCGCGCCAGAGCGGAGGCCGAGGAGCGGGAGAAGCGGGAGTGGATCGCCGCCCGGATGCGCCAGGAAAAGGAAGAGGAGGCCCGCCGGAAGAAAGAGGAGCAGCAGGCCGCGGCGGAAGCCAAGGCCGCAAAGCGCCGGAAAAAGGCCCGGGCCGCCGCCGAGAGGCGCAGGAGCCTGGTCAAGGGCCTGCGGATCGCGGCCATCGTGGCGGTGGCGCTGGTGGTGCTGCTGGGGGGCCTGGGCATCTACGCCGCCCACCGCGTCTCCAACAGACAGACCAACTTCCCCAACGTCTATCTCAACGGCATCCCCGTGGCGGGGCTGACCCGGGCGGAGACGGAGAAAAAGCTGGCTGAGCAGGGCTGGGAAGACCCCCAGGTGCTGACGCTGCACGTGAAGCTGCCCATGGACGTGAGCTTTGATCTGGACCGCTGCGAGGCGGGCCTGGTCATGTCCAAGGAAGAGGCGGCAGCCGCCGCCTTCGCCTACGGCCGCGGCGACAACGTGATCGAAAACATGAGCGACTATGCCCACGCCTATTTTGGCCAGGTGGATCTGGCCAAGGAGCAGGGAGAGATGGACCGGGACTACGTCCGCGCCAAGGCGGAGGCCGCCGTGAAGGAATTCATGGATAAGACCTCCGGGGAGAGCTACTTCCTGGATGAAAAGACCGCCGTGCTGCACGTGGTCAAGGGCGCGGGGGCGCTGAATCTGGATCTGGATCAGCTCTGCGCCGCGGCGGAAGAGGCGCTGAAGGGCGAGGATACCGAGCTGGTTTACGAGCAGGAGTTCACCAAGGACATGACCATGCCGGACTTTGACGCCCTGCATGAGCAGCTCTCGGTGGAGCCGGCGGACGCCAGCTACGACAAGGAGAGCTTCCAGGTCGTCCCGGAGGTCGTGGGGCGTACCTTCGACGCGGAGGCCGCCAAGAAGCTCTGGGAAAAGGCCAAGCCCATGGAGGAGATCCTGATCCCCCTGGAGATCCTGGAGCCGGAGCTGACGGCCGAGGATCTGGAGGGCCTGCTGTTCCGGGATTCCCTGGGCAAGCAGACCACCTCCTATATGGGCAGCAGCGCCAACCGCATCAACAACATCAACCTGGCCGCCGAGGCCATCAACGGCACCATCCTGCTGCCGGGAGAGACCTTCTCCTATAACGAGGTGGTGGGCGAGCGCACCGTGGAAAAGGGCTACCTGAAGGCCGGCGCTTACAGCGACGGCAGAGTGGTGGAGCAGGTGGGCGGCGGCGTCTGCCAGGTGTCCTCCACCCTCTACACCGCCACGCTTTACGCCCGGCTTGAGATCGTCGAGCGGGAAAGCCACTGGTTCACCGTGCCCTACCTGCCCCTGGGACAGGACGCCACCGTCAACTGGGGCAGCCAGGACTTCTCCTTCCGCAACAACCGGGACTACCCCATCAAGATCCTGGCCTCCTGTGACAACGACAGGAAGGAGCTGACCATGGAGATCCTGGGCACCGACGTGGACGGGATCACCGTGACCATGACCAACGAGCAGTATTCTCTCTTTGACTCGGAGTATACGGACGTCAAGATCGGCACCAGGGCGCGCCTGTTCATTCACTACTGGGATGCGGACGGAAACTTCCTGCGCACCGAGGAGGGGCTGGACAGCAGCTACTACAAGCACGAGGAAGATATCGAATGGCCGCCCGAGAAGTTCGAAAAGGACAAAGCCAAGGACGAGCCGGAGCCGAACGAGCCCACGGTACCGGACGACCCCGGGACCGGCGGTGACGGCGGCGACGGCGGAGACGATGGCGGAGAAGCCGGCGTGGTCGTCACAGAGGATCCCTGAGCGCACAAGCAACGATAACAGGAGAAAAGAGCATGGAAAAGAAGACCTTTTATATCACCACCCCCATTTACTACCCCTCGGACAATCTGCACATCGGCCACACCTACTGCACCGTGGCCACCGACACCATCGCCCGCTACAAGCGCCTGCAGGGCTATGACGTGATGTTCCTCACCGGCACCGACGAGCACGGCCAGAAGATCGAGGAGAAGGCCAAGGCCGCCGGCGTCACGCCCCAGCAGTTCGTGGACCGGATCGTCATCGGCGAGCACGGCGTGCAGGACCTGTGGAAGCTGATGAACATTTCCAACGACCGCTTCATCCGCACCACCGACGACTATCACGTGGCCTCCATCCAGCGCATCTTCAAGAAGATGTACGAAAAGGGCGACATCTACAAGGGCGCCTACAAGGGCAAGTACTGCACCCCCTGCGAGAGCTTCTGGACCGAGAGCCAGCTGAAGGACGGCATGTGCCCCGACTGCGGCCGCCCCGTCCATGACGCGGAGGAGGAGGCCTACTTCTTCCGCCTCTCCAAGTACGCAAAGCCCGTGCAGGAGCTGCTGGAGACCGGCACCTTCCTGGAGCCCGCCAGCCGGGTCAACGAGATGATCAACAACTTCATCAAACCCGGTCTGGAGGACCTCTGCGTCTCCCGCACCAGCTTCACCTGGGGCGTGCCCGTGGACTTTGACCCGGGCCACGTGGTCTACGTTTGGGTGGACGCCCTGTTCAACTACTGCACCGCCCTGGGCCTTTTCAACGACCGCTATGACGATTACGACCGCTACTGGCCCGCGGACGTGCACATCGTGGGCAAGGAGATCGTCCGCTTCCACTCCATCATCTGGCCCGCCATGCTCATGAGCATGGAGATGCCCCTGCCCAAGAAGGTCTACGGCCACGGCTGGCTGAACTTCAACGGCGACAAGATGTCCAAGTCCAAGGGCAATGTGGTGGACCCCTACATCCTGGCGGACAAGTTCGGGGTGGACGCCCTGCGCTTCTTCCTGCTGCGCACCTTCCCCTTCGGCTCCGACGGCAACTTCACCAACGAGCTGCTGATCTCCACCATCAACACCGACCTGGCCAACGACCTGGGCAACCTGGTCTCCCGCACCACCGCCATGGTGGAAAAGTATTTCGGCGGCAAGCTGATCCCGGAACGGGAGGCGGAGCCCCTGGATGAGGAGCTCGTTTCCATGATCCGCGGCACGGCGGAGCGCTACGCCGCGCAGATGGACCGCTTCCAGCTCCACCTGGGCCTGGAGGAGTGCTTCAAGCTGATCCAGCGTGCCAACAAGTACATCGACGAGACCTGCCCCTGGGTCCTGGCCCGGGACGAAGAGAAGAAGCCCCGGCTCGCTGCTGTCATGTACAATCTGCTGGAGGCCCTGCGGGTGGCCCTGACCCTGCTCACCCCCTTTATGCCGGAGAGCTGCGCCAAAGGCTTCGAGCAGATCGGGGCCGACGAGAGCGCCCGCTGCTGGGACAAGGCCGGGGAGTACGGCGTGCTGCCGGCGGAGGTTTCCGTCCGCAAGGGCGAGACCCTCTTCCCCCGCATCGACGCCCCGAAGATGCTCCAGGAGCTGGAGGAGGCCGAGAAAAAGGCCAAGGGTCCCCAGATCAAGGTGGAGCCCGTGAAGGAGGACGTGGGCATCGAGGAGTTTGCCCGGTGCGATATGCGCGTGTGCAAGGTCCTCGCCTGCGAGGCGGTGAAGAAGTCCAAGAAGCTGCTGCGCTTCGACCTGGACGACGGCAGCGGCAAGCCCCGGCAGATCCTCTCCGGCATCCATGAGTTCTACGAGCCGGAGCAGCTCATCGGCAAGACCGTGGTGGCCATCCTGAACCTGCCCCCACGGAAGATGATGGGCCTGGAGTCCTGCGGCATGCTGCTCTCCGCCGTGCGCGAGGTGGACGGCAAGGAGGAGCTGCACCTGCTGATGCTGGACGACAGCGTCCCCGCCGGTTCCCAGCTCTGCTGAACCGCGAAAGGAATCAAGCACCCTCCGGCACCCGCCGGAGGGTGGTTCTTTTACCGAAGAAAACGATTCAAGACCCATTTCTCTTTCCACAAGCGGAAAGAGAAATGGGTCTTGAATCCGTTCTCCCCGGACTTGTTGTGCTCAGTATTACTCCCTCGTAGGAAAGAGGCTGTTTTGCGAAACAAATGAAGCTCATTCGCAAGGCCTTGTAAGAGCGCGAAAAATGTGTTATACTACCTTGTTGGAAAATTTGTCATTTGGAGGAATGAACGATGACGAAAATTGATATATTCTCCGGCTTTCTGGGCGCCGGCAAGACCACGCTCATCCGCAAGCTCATCGCCGAGGGCTACCAGGGCGAGAAGCTGGTTCTGATCGAGAACGAGTTCGGCGAGATCGCCATTGACGGCGGCTTCCTGAAGGACGCGGGCGTGGAGATCAACGAGATGAACTCCGGCTGCATCTGCTGCACCCTGGTGGGCGACTTCACCAAGGCCCTGAAAAAGGTCATGGAGGACTTTGCCCCCGACCGGATCCTCATCGAGCCCTCGGGCGTGGGCAAGCTCTCGGACGTTGCCAAGGCCGTGGAGCGGGTGGAGGGCGCCCACATCGGCGCCAAGGTCACCGTGGTGGACGCGGGCAAGGCCAAGATGTATATGCGCAACTTCGGCGAGTTCTTCAACGACCAGGTGGCGAACGCCGATCTGATCGTCCTGAGCCGCACCGATACCGCCAGCGACGCCAAGGTCCTGGCCGCCTCCCAGCTGCTGAAGGGCCTCAATGACCACGCCGGCCTCATCACCACCCCCTGGGACCAGCTGGACGGCAAGCTCATCCGCGAGGCCATGGACGAAAACGGCCTGAAGGCGGAGATGGAGAAGCTGCAGCATGAGCAGGAGCACCATCACCATGACGAGGACGAGGAGCACGAACATCACCATCACCACGACGGGGAGGAGTGCGACGACCCCGAGTGCGAGTGCCACCACCATCACCACGACGAGGATGAGGAGCACGAGCATCACCACCATCACCACGACGGGGAGGAGTGCGACGATCCCGAGTGCGAGTGCCATCACCACGACCATGACCACGAGCACCACCATCACCACCACGCCGACGAGGTCTTTGCCAGCTGGGGCATGGAGACCCCGCGCAAGTTCTCCGAGCAGGAGCTGCGGGAGATCCTGGAGCAGCTGGGCGACGCGGTGCAGTACGGCATCGTGCTGCGGGCCAAGGGCATCCTGGACGCCAAGGACGGCCAGTGGCTGTACTTCGACTATGTACCCGGCGAGATGGAGATCCGCCGCGGCGCCGCCGCGGTCACCGGCCGCTTCTGCGTGATCGGTTCCCACATCCGCGAGGACGCACTGAAGGAGCTGTTTACCGGTGAATGAGAATCGCGACGTGCCCGTCTATCTGTTCACGGGTTTTTTAGAGGCGGGCAAGACCAAGTTCATCCAGGAGACCCTGGAGGACAAGCGCTTCTGCAACGGGGAGCGCACGCTGCTGCTGGTCTGCGAGGAGGGCGAGGAGGAATACGCCCCCGAGCAGTTTGCCGATCCCCACGTGATCACCGTGGTGGTGGAGGAGCAGGACCAGCTCACCGAGGAGAACCTGAAGGCCTGGCTGCACGACGCCCGGGCCGAGCGGGTGGTGGTGGAGTATAACGGCATGTGGATGCTGGACGCCCTGTACCAGGCCATGCCGGAAAACTGGGCGGTGTACCAGGAGTTCATGTTCGCCGACGCCACCACCTTCCTCAGCTACAACAACAACATGCGCCAGCTGGTCTATGACAAGCTGAAGAGCTGCGAGCTGGTGGTGTTCAACCGCTTTAAGCCCGAAATGGACAAGATGGCCTTCCACAAGATCGTCCGGGGCGCCTCCCGCCGCTCGGACATCGCCTATGAATATCCCAATGGCAAGGTGGAGTACGACGACATCCAGGACCCCCTGCCCTTTGACGTGAACGCCCCGATCATCGACATCAAGGACGAGGACTACGCCCTGTGGTACCGGGACATGTCCGAGGAGCCCAAGAAGTATGAGGGCAAGACCGTGCACTTCAAGTGCCGGGCCCTCACCCGCAGCAAGCTGCCCAAGGGCTGCTTCGTGGTGGGCCGGCACGTGATGACCTGCTGCGTGGAGGATATCCAGTTCGCGGGTCTGGTGTGCCAGTGGGACAAGGCCGACACGGTCCAGGACGAGAGCTGGATGATGCTGACGGCCAAGATCAACTACAAGTTCCACCGGGCCTACGGCAAGCGGGGGCCGGTACTGACCTATGTGGACAGCGCCCTCACCGCGCCCCCGGCCCAGGACGTGGCGACCTTCTACTGAGAGTTAAAGCCCCCCTTGCCTAAAGGGGGGTGGTCGAGCGAAGCGAGGTCGGGGGGATATGAACCCCAAGCCCCACAGCGCCCCGCCGGGAGCGGGTCGATGGACCGACAGTATCCCCCAGTCACGGCGCTTGCGTGAGACGCGCCGTGCCAGCCCCCTTTAGGCAAGGGGGCCAAAGAGGAATCGATATGCGATACAAATGCCTGGTCTTTGACCATGACGACACGGTGGTGAACAGCACCGCCACCATCCACTATCCCAGCTTCGTGGCCTTCCTGGAAGAGTATTACCCTGGCAGGAAGTGCACGCTGGAGGAGTATTTTCTGAAAAACTTCTCTCCCGGCTTCATCCCCATGTGCCGGGAGGAATACGGCATGAGCGAAGAGGACCTGGCGGTGGAGGGGAAGTTCTGGCGGGAGTATGTGCGCACCCGCATCCCCAAGGCCTACCCGGGCATCCGGGAGATCATGGAGCGGCACAAGGCCGCGGGCGGGCTTCTCTGCGTGGTGTCCCACTCCTACGGGGACAACATCCTGCGGGACTACCGGGCAAACGGCCTGCCGGAGCCGGACCTGGCCTTCGGCTGGGAGCAGCCCGAGCAGCGGCGCAAGCCGAATCCCTGGCCCCTGCAGGAGATCATGCGCCGCTTCGCCCTCCGGCCGGAGGAGCTGCTGATGATCGACGACCTGAAGCCCGGCTACGACATGGCCCGGGCGGCGGGGGTGGATTTCGCCGCCGTGGGCTGGGCCAACGACATTCCCCGGATCGAGGCCTTCATGCGCGAAAACTGCCGGATCTACTGCAAGACCGTGGCGGAGCTGGCGGCGCTGCTGGGAGAGAGCTGACAAGGAGGAGGACCCATGGAGCCTGTTTTGTACATTGTGGTGCCCTGCTACAACGAGCAGGAGGTGCTGCCCATCACCGCGCCCATGTTCCTGGAGAAGCTGCGGGGCCTCACCGCCGCCGGCAAGATCGCCGAGGAGAGCCGGGTGCTCTTCGTCAACGACGGCAGCAAGGATCGTACCTGGGAGATCATCAAGGAGCTGGCCGCGGCGGACCCCCATGTGCTCGGCATCTGCCAGAGCCGGAACCGGGGCCACCAAAACGCGGTGCTGGCCGGCCTGATGGAGGCCAGGGACCGCTGCGACATCACCATCTCCATCGACTGCGACGGTCAGGACGACCTGAACGCCATGGACGCCATGGTGGACGCCTACCGGGACGGCTGCGACGTGGTCTACGGCGTGCGCTCCAGCCGGGAGACGGACACCTTTTTCAAACGCTTCACCGCCCAGAGCTTTTATAAATTCCTCAGCGCCATGGGGGCCGAGGTGGTCTACAACCACGCGGACTACCGCCTCATCAGCAGCCGGGCGCTGCGGGAGTTTGCCAACTTCAAGGAGGTCAACCTCTTCCTCCGGGGCCTGGTGCCTCTGGTGGGCTTCAAGAGCACCACGGTTGCCTATGCCCGGAGCTCCCGCCTGGCGGGGGAGAGCCACTACCCCCTGAAGAAGATGATCGCCCTGGCGGTGGACGGCATCACCAGCCTCTCGGTCAAGCCCCTGCAGCTCATCACGGGCTTCGGGGTGTTCGTTGCCTTCATCAGCTTTATCGGCTGTCTCTGGGCCCTCATCACGGCCCTCTGCGGCAAGAGCGTCGCCGGCTGGGTCAGCATGACCTGCATCGTCTGCTTCGTGGGCGGGGTGCAGCTCATCTGTCTGGGGATCATAGGAGAATACATCGGGAAGATCTACCTGGAAACCAAGGCGCGGCCCCGCTATATCATCAGCGAGCGCACCTGGGAGGAATCCGGACGCTGAACGCTTTTTACGGCAAAGAATGCGGGGAAAACGCTGAAATCTCCTTAAATTTTGAAAAAGTGGGGGATTTTCACCGCTTTTCGACCGAATTTGAGCCTCTTGGGGCGCGTCGGCACTTGACGAATGGGAAAAATCGGTGTATTATTTACGATAGTATCTCTGTACTATCCATTCCTATAGAACGGAGGAACCAGCATGAGCGTTATTCCTGAAGTAAAATGCCGCCGCTGCGGGGAGAGCTTTTCTGCCCTGCGCAGCCGCTGCCCCAACTGCGGTACCCGCCGCGTGGCCCAGAGCGGACGCACGCCGGCCGCCACCCCTGCTACGGTGAAGGGTACTGCCGCCTATGAGCGGGCAGAAACCAATACCAAGTGGCAGATGATCTTCGGCCTGATCCTGGTGGTCGCCGTGATCCTGGCTGTCATCGTCATGGTGACGGCGCGCCCCGATGGGCTGGACAACCCCGGCACCGAGGGCAAGGGCACCATCGCCGCGCCCACGGCCACGCCTACGCCGGATCCCAGCACGGTCATCATCGAGCCGCCCACCCCGTCCCCCACTCCCACCCCGGTGCCTGATTCCGTGAAGGTCTTCTTCTTCGAGGACGAGAAGGAAGAGTTTACCGAGGCTGTCGGCGAGACCGTCAAGCTGAAAGCGGTGGCCTACCCGGTGGACCAGTTCCCCAACGCCACCTTTAAGTGGAGCGTCAATGACGAGAGCGTCATCAAGCTCACGGTCAGCGAGGACACCAAGGAGTGCGAGGTCCTGTGCCTCAAGCACCAGCCCGGCGGCGTCACCCTGACGGTGGAGTGCGAGGGCGTCACCAAGACCGTCCACGTCTACACCAAGAACTGACCGGTCGGACAAGGGAAAAAACCAGAGTCTTCGGACTCTGGTTTTTTCGCGGCTGTTCGCCTCATCCTGACGCCTGACAGAAAGGATTATGAGATTTCCATCCGGTATCAGGATCAGAATTGTGCGAAATACCTGATGCAGAATGGAGAGGGCTGTGATATAATAAGCCCGCTACCCATTTGAAAGGAGAGGATCCTTATTCACAGCAAGAAGAAAAAGAACAAACAGGGGACAGCCGTGTGGGTGACCCTGTTGGCATTTGTGCTCCTGGTCTTTGCCGGGACCATCCTGTACCGCGTCCACTTCGGCGCCAGGCGCGCGGCGGAGACCACGGTGGCGGCCGCGCCGGCGGAAGAGGCGACCCTGGAGCCCAGCTCTGAGCCCACGCCGGAGCCGACTTCCGAGCCCACCCCGGAGCCTGTCCGGGAGGTGACGCTGGTGGGGTCCGGGCCGGAGGAGCTCCGCGCCCTGCTGGATTACCCGGAGCTCAGCCATGTGGACGCCACCGCCTGCACCGATTATGAGGCGCTGGCGGAGCTCCAGCGGCAGCTGCCCGACGTGGAAGTGGAGTATCTGCTGCCCCTGGGCGACGGCGTGGTGGACAGCCTGGAGACGGAGCTTGTGCTGGACGACGAGACCATCACCGCCGAGGAGCTGATGGAGAAGCTGGCCCTGCTGCCCCGGCTGCAGAAGCTGGACCTGCTGGCCCTGGACTACGGCAACGCCGCCATCGGCCCCATCGTGGAGGCTTATCCGGAGCTGGACATCCTCTGGACCGTGCGCGTGCTGGGCGAGCCGGTGCGCAGCGACCTGAGCTGCTACTCCACCCTCCAGCCCTGGCCGGTGAATCACCGTTATTCGGACGCGGAGCTCTACCCGCTGCTGCACTACTGCAAGCACCTGGTGGCTCTGGACATCGGCCACAACAACATCACCGACCTGAGCCCCATCGGAGAGCTGAAGGAGCTGAAGGTGCTCATCATCGGCGACAATCCCTATCTCACCGATATTTCCCCCCTGGGCAAGCTGGAGAACCTGGAGTACATGGAGATGTTCCTGGCCGACCATGTGGAGGATTTCAGCCCCCTGGGGAACATGACCCACATGGTGGACCTGTGCATCGGCTACTGCCCGGGCCTGCGGGATTTCAGCTTCCTGGACAACATGCCCGACCTGAAGATGGGCTGGTTCGCCAGGGCCTCCGTCACCGACGAAGAGCAGCAGGCGATCCGGGACGCGCACCCGGACGCCACCTTCCTTTTCGTGCCCTCCCGGGTGTCCTCCACCTCTGACGGCTGGCGCATGACGGAGCGGAACGTGGCCATCCGCCAGGCCTTCCTGAACTGGCGTGTGGTGGAGCAGTTCAAGAGCTGGGACGACGTGACCTACAAGGAGGGCGCGGAGATCCACGAGACCTACCCGCTGGAAAACTGAGCGGCGCCGTCCATGGACTATGAACTGATCCGCAGCGGGCGGAAGAGCCTGGCCCTGCAGATGAAGCCGGACGGCACCCTGGTGGTGCGCGCGCCCCGGCTCCTGTCCCGGCGGCGGATCGAGGCCTTCCTCCGGGAGCATGAGGACTGGATCCGGGCCCGGCGGGAAAAGCTGGCAGCCCGGCCCTCCGTCGAGAAGCTGAGCGAGGAGGAGTTGGCAGCCCTCAAAAAGCGGGCGCGGAGCGTGTTTGCCGCCCGGGCGGCGTTTTTCGCCCCGCTGGTGGGGGTGCGCTATGGGCGCGTCAGCATCCGCAGCCAGCACAGCCGCTGGGGCAGCTGCTCCAGCCTTGGCAACCTGAACTTCAACTGCCTGCTGCTCCTGGCGCCGGAAGAGGTGCTGGACTATGTGGTGGTGCACGAGCTCTGCCACCGTCTGGAGATGAACCACTCGCCCCGCTTTTGGGCCCAGGTGGAGCGGGTCCTGCCGGATTACGCGGCGGCCCGGACCTGGCTCCGCCAGAACGGCGAGAGCCTGCTGGCAAGACTGCCGGAATAAAAAAACACCCACATTTGTGGGGGTTTTTCTTATGTCTTTACAGTCTTCGGTAGGTGGCGGTGAGCCGGCGGAGACGGCGGGCCAGCTTTCCGTCCGCCGCGTCCGGCAGCATGCGCCACTGCCAGTTGCCGCCCAGGGTGCCGGGGCTGTTGATGCGGCTCTCCGGCCCCAGCTCCAGAATGTCCTGCATCTGCATGACGAAGAGCCTGGAGGCCGTGGCCATGCCCGTGCGCAGCAGGGCCTGGCACCAGGTCTCGTCCTTCGACATGTGCATATATCTCCGGGCGTAGCGGAGCACCGCCTTGTCCGGCATGTTTTTGACCCAGCCCGTGACCACCTCGTTGTCGTGGGTGCCGATGTAGCACACGCTGTTCCAGCTGCAGTTGTGGGGCATGTAGTCGGAGTTGCCCTTGGGGTCGAAGCCGAACTCCAGGATCTTCATCCCGGGCAGGCCCGAATCCCGCAGGAGCTTTTCCACCTCGGGGGTGGTGTAGCCCAGGTCCTCGGCGATGAACTCCAGGTCGTGGAACCAGGAGGTCAGCACGCCTACCAGAGACATGCCCGGACCGGGCTTCCAGCAGCCCCGCTTGGCGGTGGTGTCGCCGAAGGGCACGGCCCAGTAGCTCTCAAAGCCCCGGAAGTGGTCGATGCGGATCACGTCGAAGAGCTTCTGCGCCCCCTCGATGCGGCGGATCCACCAGCCGAAGCCGTCGGCCTTGTGGGCGTCCCAGTCGTAGAGCGGGTTGCCCCAGAGCTGGCCGTCCTCGGTGAAGGCGTCGGGCGGGACGCCGGAGACCTCCTTGGGCACGCCGTCCTGGTCCAGCTGGAAGTACCTGGGCTCGGCCCAGACGTCGGCGGAGTCCAGGGCCACGTAGATGGGCACGTCCCCGATGAAGCGGATGCCCCGGTCGTGGGCGTAATCCCGCAGCGCGTTCCACTGGCGGAAGAACAGGAACTGGCAGAAGACCCAGAAATCCAGGTCCTCGGCGTAGCGGGCCCGGTAGGCCTCTACCGCCTCCGGCCTGTGCAGGCGGATGGCCTCGTCCGGCCACTGGGTCCAGCTCACCATGCCGAAGCCGGCCTTCACCGCCATGTAGAGGGCGTAGTTCTCCAGCCAGGCGGCGTTTTCCCGCCGGAAGGCGGCCACTTCCTCCCGCAGCGGCTCCCGCCCCCGCTGAAAGGCCAGCCGCAGCACCTGGAAGCGGTTTTCATAGATCTTCGCGTAGTCCACCCGGGCGGGGTCGTCGCCCCAGTCCCGGTTTTTGATCTCGGAGGGACGCAGGAGCTTCTCCTTTACCAGCAGGTCCAGGTCGATGAAATAGGGGTTGCCGGCGAAGCTGGAGAAGGAGGAATAGGGGCTGTCCCCGTAGCTGGTGGGGCCCAGGGGCAGCAGCTGCCAATAGCTCTGGCCGGCAGCCTTGAGAAAGTCCACAAAACGATAGGCGCTCTTCCCCATGGTGCCGATGCCGTAGGGGGAGGGGAGGGCGCTCATGGGCATGAGAATGCCGCTTTTACGATCCATAATCTGCCTTCTTTCATGGAATGAAAATCCTTTCCTATGATAGCAGGGCCGCCGGGGAAAGTCAATCGAACAAAATACAAAGGGACCCCGCCGCAACAGCGGCGGGGTCCCATGCTCGTATTGGCGTCTCACTCCACCGTCACGTCCAGGCCCAGCTCCTGGGGCAGGAAGCGGGGACAGGTGTTTTCGGAGATGGTGATGACCGAGGAGGCCAGGCGGGAGCCGATGTCGCAGGACTCCGCCATGCTCTTGCCGTAGGTCAGGCCGATGGCCACGCCCGCGCAGAAGGCGTCTCCCGCGCCGGTGGTGTCCCGCACCCGGACCGGATTTGCCGGGCAGACGCCGTAGTTGCCGTCCCAGTCGGCGTAGACGGCGCCCCGGGAGCCCTCGGTCACGACCATGGAGGGGATGCGGGCGCTCCGGAGCCGCTCCACCAGATCGGGGCCCAGCTCCTCCGGGCTGAGCTCATCCAGATCGGCGGCAAAGAGGATGCCCGCCTCCTGGACGTTGCAGACAAAGCAGTCGATGGACTGGAGAAAGTCCCGCCGGAGGGAGGCGATGGACATGTTGGCCACCACCGCGAAGACCCGCTTGTGATACTTCTCCGCAAAGCCCAGCACCGTCTTGATGATCTCCTTGTCCATGTCGATCTCGATCACGATGCTGTCCGCGTCGCAGAAGATCTCGTCGCCCTTCTCCTCCAGCAGCTCCAGCAGCGCGTCCATCTTGGGGCGCTTGGAGATGGAGCTGACGATGTCGCCGGTGTTGTCGAACACGGCCAGCCACATGCCCATGCCGTCGGGCACCTGGGCCACATAGCGGGTGTCCACCTTGTGGTTATTGAGCTTGCGGATCACCTCGGTGCCCTCGGCGGTGTCGTCCACCATGCTGACGAAGCGGGGCCGCAGCTCCACGTTGGCGATGTCCTCCGCCACGTTGCGCCCCACGCCCCCGTGGACGATGTCCACGGAGCCGGCGTTGCGGCCGGCGGGGATGTACTTGCTGTCGGGGAAGCCCTTGATGTCCACGAACACGTTTCCGACGACGACGATAGGCATTTGATGATCCTCCTCTATTTATTCAGGCGTTTTGTCTTTCGAAGGTGTGGATCCAGTCGGCCCGCCAGTAGTAGACCCCCAGGAACACGGTGCTCAGGGCCCAGGTCAGGGGATAGACCCAGTTGACGGTGTTGATGCTGTTGTAGATGGGGACCATGAAGTGCAGGAAGGCCACGCGGATGACGCACCAGAAGGAGAGCATGGAGATCATGGGGATGACCGCCTTGCCCGCGCCGCGCAGCACCGAGGCCAGGCCGTGGCTCGCGGCCAGCAGGCAGAAGAACAGGGAGCAGATATGGGCCTTGTCAACGCCGTAGCCGATGGAAGAGGGCTCGGTGGTGAAGGCGCCGATCAGCACCGGGGCCAGCAGGTAAAGCGCAAGCCCGATCAGCTCCGCCGCCAGGATCGCGCACAGCAGCCCGAAGCGGGCGCCGCGCCTGGCCCGGTCATACTCCTTCGCGCCCAGGTTCTGGCCCACGAAGGTGGTGATGGAGATGGTAAAGCTGGTGATGGGCAGGAAGGCGAAGCCCTCCACCTTGGAGTAGGCGCCGCAGCCGGCCACGGCCATGGTGCCGAAGGCGTTGATGTTGGACTGGACCACCACGTTCGCGATGGCGATGACGGAATTCTGGATGCCAGAGGGCAGACCGTAGCGGACGATGAGCTTCAGCGTGGGCCAGTGGAAGCGGATCTTCCGCAGGTCCACCCGGTACTCCGCGTCGGTGCGCAGGAGCCTGCGCAGGCACAGCAGCCCGCTGAGGAACTGGGAGATGATGGTGGCCAGGGCCGCGCCGCCCACGCCGGTGTGGAACACGCCGATGAAGGCGATATCCAGCACCACGTTCAGGCAGGAGCAGAAGATCAGGTACTTGAGGGGGTTCTTCCCGTCGCCCACCGCCTGCATCATGCCCCGCAGGCCGTTATAGAGCACCAGGCCCAGGCTCCCGGCGAAGAAGATGCGGATGTAGGTGACGGAGAGGTCCATCACGTCCTCGGGGGTGCCCATCCAGCGGAGGATGAGCGGGGTGAAGAGCGTGCCGAAGGCGGTCATCAGCAGGCCCGCGCAGAGGCTGAAGGCCACGTTGGTGTGCACGGCCTTCTCCAGCTTGTCATAGTCCTGGGCGCCGAAATAGCGGGAGATGAGCACGCCGGAGCCGGCGGAGATGCCCACAAACAGGCTGATGATGAGAAAGACCAGGGTGCCCGTGGCGCTGACGGCGGCCAGGGCGTCATAGCCCAGCATGCGCCCCACGATCAGGGCGTCGGCGGTGTTGTAGAGCTGCTGGAACAGGTTCCCCAGAAAGAGGGGCGCCGCAAAACGGAGCATCTGCCCGGCGATGGGGCCCTCCGTCATGCGCATGGAATCGTTATGCATGCTTCGCCTCCTGTTGGACTTCCTGTCAAAATCTGTCGGTTTATCCCCTCCATTATAATAAGCGGCGGCGGGACTGTCAATGCATGAAACTGCAAGAATCCCCAGAGAAAAATGGGGAAGATTTCCGCGCAAAAACTCCCCCGCCGCATTGCGGCGGGGGAGATTCGTCCCTCCTTTTCTGCTTTGGGATTCATACACCTCGACAGATGAAAAGGGACGCCGTAGGGGCCGTTCATGAACGGCCCGTTATGAAGGCGCGGCGGGCGCTTCGTGAAGCGCCCCTACGGTACTATCGAGGAAGAATAAGCTTGACAAAACGCATGCCGAAAGAAGAGGGGGGAGTACAGCTTTATTCAGGAATACCGCAGCTCCATGCGGAAGGCGGGGCCCTGGTGCTCGCCGGTGAAGTAGAAGCGCGCGCCCTCCTGCCCCCATTGGAGGCGGAGCCGCTCGCCCTCCCGGGCCTCGGCCACGTACTCGGTCACCGCCCCGGCCAGGGGACGGCCCCGGGTGCCCAGCAGCTCCTCGGCCAGGTCGTAGTAGCGGGTGTTGTTCATGTGCCCGTTCTCGTCCAGCACCGCGGCGGGGACCACATACTCGGCGCTCTCCGTCAGGGGGAGCTTCCCGGGCGCCGCCGGGCGGCGGCTCTCAAAGCCCGTGACCACCGGCGGGATCTCCACACCGTGCTCGGCGGGGATCACCATCTTCCGGCTGAGCCGGTCCACCACGGACCAGACGGCGCAGCCGGTCATGAGCAGCTCGCCCTCCGGCCCCTCGATCCGGTACCAGCGGGGGCACGTGCCGTGGCGGGTGGGGCCGGGCCAGGTGCGGACCCGCAGCGCCTCTCCGGGGGCGGGCCAGCGCAGCACCTCCACCCCGTGGCGGATGATGACCCACATGACGCCCTTTTCCTCCATCACCGGCTCGCCGTAGCCCAGCAGCCGGCAGTGGGCGGCGGAGACGTCCTGGATCAGCCGGAACAGAGCTCCGGCGCAAAGTCCCTCCCGGGGGACCGTATAGGCTTGTTCAAAAATCTCCATCAGGTACCTCCTGCGTAGAATAGGACCGCGTAGTCCCCGAAATCCTTCCATTCCCAGCCCGCGGGCAGATCCCCCGGCAGGCTCCGGGTCTTGAGGACAAAGGCTTGGCCCGCCCGGGGCGCCGTCAGGTCCTCGGGACTCAGGTTGCGGTAGCGGATGCGCTCCCGGTAGGGGTGGGGCGCGTCCGTCTCCTCGCCCCGGAAATCCTCCGCGTCGATCTGCAGGGCGTAGAGGGTCAGGATCTCGCTGACCTGGCGGCTGCCCTCATACTGCACGTCCGGGGTGATGATAAGGCTTGAGAAGTCCTCCTCCCCGGCCCAGGTGACGGCTTCGAGGAAGTCCTCATAAAAGCTGTGGGAGATCCGCTCCGCCCAGGGGCCGAAGTAGTTCAGGAAAAACAGGACGGCCAGCAGCCCATAGCAGAGGAGCAGCGGCGCGGCGCTCCACTTTTTGTAACCGACCAGGCTGTGGACGGCCACGGCCTGGAACAGGATGTGGGCGTAGAAAAGGATGTTCAGCCGGTTCACGTTCACACTGTTCACGCAGAGCCCGGTGAAGATCCCGCAGAGCCAGAACAGCAGCAGCAGCCGGTAACCCAGGCGGCGGCGGGGATCGGCGGCCCGGAAGGCCCGGGCCAGGCTCAGCCCCAGCCCCAGGACCAGCAGGGGCCAGGTGCAGCGGTAGAGGGTGCCGAAGCCGTCGATGGCGTTCCAGGGCAGGTCCGGCTTCTGGAGAAAGCCCACGTCCCAGAGGGCCCGGGCGTTCACCAAGAGCTGCCGGAAGGGCTCCGGCGAGAAAAAGAGCAGGTCCCCGGAGCGGACGCTCTGGGGAAAGAAGGGCATGGTCACAAAGGGCAGCTCCACCGTCTCCCAGCCCAGGGCGTTGATGAGCATGGTGCCGCAGATGGGGAAGGACAGGGCCAGGAAGAGCCCGGCGCAGAGCAGCACGTCCCGGAGCCTGACCCAGCGGCCCCGCAGCAGGAGCAGGCTTGCCCCCAGCAGAAACAGCGGCACCGACAGGAAGGCCACCCCGTAGCTGTACAGGCACAGGGCGAAGAAGACCATGGCCCCATAGAGGGCGGCGGGCTTTTTCGTGCCCCGCCACAGCAGCGCCAGCCCCAGCAGAAAGGCGTGGGGGAAGAGGTTGCAGTCCAGGGCCCAGCGGCTCTGCATGAAGTGCCAGGGGTTCAGCGTGAGCAGCAGCAGCCCGATCAGGGCCGCCCGCCGGGAGACGAGCCCCCGCAGCAGACCGTAGGCCGCGGCCATGCCCGCAAAGCTCCAGAGCAGCAGGGGCAGCCGCGCCGTCACGGCACTCATGCCGAAGAGCCGGAACAGGGGGACCATGCAGTAGCTCAGCAGCACGCTCATCTGCCCGTAGCCCCAGGCGGTGAAGTGGGCCGGCAGCCGGGTGCCGAAGCGGTCGGTGCCGTGGTTTGCCAGGGCCAGGGCGTCCACCGCGGCCATGGCCCCGTCCTGGTTGAAGCCCCCGGGCACCGCGCCGAAGCGCCAGAGCCGCAGGGCGCTGAGGGCCAGGATCAGCCCCCAGAGGGCCAGCGCCGCCGGCCGGGGCAGAGGCCGCTCCTCCCCGGTCCCCCTGGCCAGGGCCCGAAGGCCCCGCCGCCGGGCGGACCCGATGAGAAACCAGGCGACGAGCCCCAGGAGCAGCAGCGCGCCGATCAGATTGACGGTCTCCATCCGCTCAGCCCAGGGTGAAGTGGCGGCAGAAAGCGTTCACGGAGCACCGCTCCCGCACGATCTTGTCCAGCATCCCCGCCGCGTCGGTGATGGCGCAGCCGTTGAGGCGGCGGATGCCCAGCTCCCGGAGCTCCGGGCAGAGGCTCACCGTGGGCCCGGTGAGGATCACCTCGGCGTTCTTCGCCAGCTCCAGCATCCGGGGCATGGTCTTGTTCACGGCGGCGCTGCCGGTGATGACCACCAGGTCGCAGCGGGGCAGCAGGGCTTCGCAGGCGGTGTCCGGGTAGTCGCCGGGCTTGGGCTCCCGCTCCAGGATGAAGTACTCCTTCACCGGGGCCAGCAGCTCTTCGGTAATGCCGCTGTGCTTCACCAGGTGGCCCACAAAGCCCACGGTGCGCCCCGCCAGCTCCACGCCCTCCAGGGCGCTGCCGGTATAGACGCAGCCCAGGGCGTCGATACGGGCGGCGCGGTTGTAGCAGGCGTTCACCACGGCCATGCCCTCCCCGGCCTCCTCCAGATTCCAGGAGAGGGCGGCCCGGGCGGCTTCGGCGGCGGGGAGCCCCTCCAGGGTCTCGAACATGCGGGGCCGGGTCTCGCCAAGGGTGTGCATGGCCACGCCCGCCTGCCCGTCGGAGAGCAGGGCGGCGGTCCAGGAGACGCCCCGGACGATGCGCTTGACGAAGAGGCCCTCTCCGGGCAGCCGGCGCAGCAGGATATCATAATAGGCAGGGATCACAGACCTTTCCTCCTGTGAGAATATTCATTTTATTTTATCGCACCCGGCCGCCAAAGTAAAGAGGGAGCGGGGCCGTGACGGATGACGGTTCGTGACGGTCATGACGCTTCATTTTTCGCCCGGGGTCTGTCTTACCCGTCATCCGTCATGGCTTCTGCCGCAGCCGCGGCCCCCCTGGATCGGGACAAAAAAGAAAGGAATGGCTTGGGCGCCCTCACATAAGGATACGGCAGCGCAAAAAGGAACTTTTCGCGCCGGGCTGCGTTGAAAATGCTCGAAATCCATAGCCAGGATTCCTGCGCTTTTCGCCTTGCCCGACACAAAAATCTCTCTTTTTGCGTGCAGAGCAGTTTTGAGCGTGAGCATTTTCGTTCAGGCAAAATAGAAAAATCCGGGAATACTGTCGTATTTCCGGATTTTTCTATGCAGGATGAGCGGAAAAGAACCGCTCAAAACCTGTCGTCTCCTTGTGTGAGGGCGCCCTTGGCCATTCCTTTCTGTGTTTGGGCCTCATTCGTCCAGCCCGGGGACCTTGGGCAGGGTGGCGAAGCTCCGGGCCAGTTCCTCGTCGGTGGGGATGCTGTCGTGCATCTGCCCGTCGTGGAACTGCTGGTAGGCGGTCAGGTCGAAGTAGCCGGTGCCGCTGAGGCCGAAGAGGATGTTCAACTCCTTCCCGGTCTCCTTGCAGGCCAGGGCCTCGTCAATGGCGGCGCGGATGGCATGGCTGCTCTCCGGCGCGGGGAGGATGCCCTCGCAGCGAGCAAAGAGCTCCGCCGCCCGGAACACCTCGGTCTGCTCCACGGCCCGGGCCTCCAGCAGGCCGTCGGCGTAGAGCTGGCTCAGGATCGGGGACATGCCGTGGAAGCGCAGCCCGCCCGCGTGGTTGGGAGAGGGGATGAAGGAACTGCCCAGGGTGTACATCTTGGCCAGGGGGCAGATGCGCCCGGTGTCGCAGAAGTCGTAGGCGAAGCGGCCCCGGGTGAAGCTGGGGCAGGAGGCGGGTTCCACCGCCAGAAAGCGATAGTCCTCCTCGCCCCGGAGCTTGCGGCCCATGAAGGGGGCGATGAGGCCGCCCAGGTTGGAGCCGCCGCCGGCGCAGCCGATAATCAGGTCCGGCTTGACCCCCAGCTTGTCGAAGGCGGCCTGGGCCTCCAGACCGATGACGCTCTGGTGCAGCAGCACCTGGTTGAGAACGCTGCCCAGCACGTAGCGGTAGCCGGGGGTGGTGACCGCCGCCTCCACCGCCTCGGAGATGGCGCAGCCCAGGGAGCCGGTGGTGCCCGGGTACTCGGCCAGGATCCGGCGGCCCACCTCCGTCTCCGTGGAGGGGGAGGGGGTAACGCTGGCGCCGTAGGTGCGCATGACCTCCCGGCGGAAGGGCTTCTGCTCATAGCTGACCTTGACCATGAACACCTTGCAGTCCAGCCCCAGGTAGCCGCAGGCCATGGACAGGGCGGTGCCCCACTGGCCTGCGCCGGTCTCGGTGGTGACGCCCTTGAGCCCCTGGTGCTTGGCGTAGTAGGCCTGGGCGATGGCGGAGTTCAGCTTGTGGCTGCCGGAGGTGTTGTTGCCCTCGAATTTGTAGTAGATGTGGGCCGGAGTGTCCAGGACCTTCTCCAGACAGTAGGCCCGCACCAGGGGAGAGGGGCGGTACATCTTGTAGAAGTCCCGGATCTCCTCCGGAATGGGGAAGTAGGCCCGGTCGCTGTTGAGCTCCTGCTCCACCAGCTCCCGGCAGAAGATGCCGGAGAGCTGCTCGGCGGTGAGGGGCTTGCCCGTGCCGGGGTCCAGCATGGGGGCGGGCTTGTTGGGCATGTCCGCCCGCAGGTCGTACCAGGCGGTGGGCAGCTCCGCTTCGGTGAGGTAGGTCTTGTAGGGGATCTGGTTTTCTTTCATGGGGATCGGCTCCTTTCTGATCTGGAGGCAAAGAAAAACGCCCTTGCCTCTGCATAAATGTGCAGGGACAAGAGCAGCAAGCTCCTGCGGTACCACCCGGCTTGGCGCAAACGCGCCCACTCTCACGTGCCATCACACGTCGGCCCTATGATAACGGATCGCCGGCTCCGTCGCCCATACTGAGGCTCACGCCCGTTCTGTTTGCCCTCGCGGGTCCATTCCTCCGCCGGTCTCCCGCCGTCTCGCACCATCCGACGGCTCTCTGCAGGGAAACCCGGGGCGGAGTACTCCTCCCGCTCCTCGGTTTATGGACGCATCATAACGCTAAAGAACTGAATTGTCAAGAGGGGGTTTCGACTTCCGTTTCCGCATCCTCTCTCTTCGCGTGGCGGCCCCTCTTGCGCCGGGGGCCGGCCTGTGCTACACTGGGAAAAAACGCAGGGAGGCATGGACATGTCCGTACAGACGATCTATCTGGCAGGGGGCTGTTTCTGGGGCACCCAGAAATTCTTCGACCAGTTCGACGGGGTGCTGTCCACCCAGGTGGGCTATGCCAACGGCCCCACCGAGAACCCCAGCTATCAGGAGGTCTGCCGCAGCTCCGGCCACGCGGAGACCGTGCGCATCGACTATGATCCGGAAAAGGTCAAGCTCACCCAACTGCTGGACTGGTACTTCCTCACCGTGGACCCCACCGCCTACCATCGGCAGGGGGGCGACATGGGGATCCAGTACCGCACCGGGATCTACTATACGGACCCCTCCCAGCTGCCGGAGATCCGCGCCCGCTATGAGCAGGAGCAGGCCAAGTACAAGCAGCCCCTCCTGGTGGAGCTGCTGCCCCTGGAGAACTTCTATCCCGCGGAGGAATACCACCAGAAGTACCTGGACAAGAACCCCGGCGGCTACTGCCATATCTCCAAAGAGCTGCTGCACCTGAGGGAGAAGCCCTGAGGCCAAGGCCTTCCGGCCAACGCAAAGGTCCCGGCCATGGGCCGGCCATCGGCCTGGACAGCCCTATTGGGCATAATAGCGATCCGCGACCCATCTGGCGGGGTTTGCGTCGATATATTCCCAAATCTCACGGTAGTCCCGCTCGCTGCGGATCACGTGCTCGTGAAACGAGCGCTGCCAAAGCGGCAATTCTCCCAAACGCTCGCGGGAGAGCCGCGTGGAGAGAGATTTCAGCACACGCACCACGTCAGACAATGTAGGGGAGGGGCTTGCCCCTCCCGAACCCGGGTCGAAAGAGACCAACAAATGGACATGGTTGGGCATGATCGCGTAATTGTCGATGTGAACCGAAGGATAGCGTTTTGGGAGGGCAAGGACCTGCTCCTTTACACATTGGCCGACAGGCGACAGTTCCACCGCGGGAGGGGCAAGCCCCTCCCCTACGGGGATCCGGGACAGGATGCACCGCCGGTCATGGGTGCAGATCGTGACGAAATAGGCGCCGGGACCGGAATAATCGTAATCCGGCAGGCGCAGGGGTTTTCGCTTGGGCAATTCCATGGCAGAAAGCCTCATTTCACAATGTAGGGGAGGGGCTTGCCCCTCCCGAACCCATGATGCCAATGCAGGGGAGGGGCTTGCCCCTCCCAAACTCATGATAACAGATCAGGTGCGCCATGGCAAGAGCGCGCATCCTCACCGCCCTGCTGCGGCTGCTGCCACATCTCCAAAGAGCTGCCGCACCTGAGGGAGAAGCCCTGAGAAACGCTCCATGACGCCTCCCGAGAGGAAGCGTCAGGGAGCCGTCACAGCGAACAGGACAAAGAAATACCCGGAATATGCAAATTTCGCATATTCCGGGTGTTTTTTGCACTCTTTCAAGCGGAGCTGTGACGGATGACGGTTATTTGAGAGCCCGGGCAAAATCTTACCGTCATCACCGTCATGACCGTCATGGTCCTTTACTCGGCCAGCAGCTTCTCCATGGCCGCCAGCTTCATGCTGGTGCAGTAGATGTCCATGGCCTGCTCCAGCTGGTCGATGGGCGGCAGGGAGGGGGCCACGCGCATGTTGCTGTCCTGGGGGTCCCTGCCGTAGGGGAAGGTGGCGCCGGCGCCGGTCATGGTCAGGCCCGCCTCCTTGCAGAGCTTCCAGGTGGCCTTGGCGATGCCGGGCATGGTGTTCACGCTCACGAAGTAGCCGCCCTTGGGCTTTTCCCAGCGGGCGATGCCCAGCGGCGCGATCTCCCGCTCCAGATTGTCCAGCACGCACTTGAACTTGGGCCCCAGGATCTCCGCGTGGCGCTTCATCAGGCGGAGGACGCCGGCCTTGTCCTTCAGGTAGCGGACGTGACGGAGCTGGTTGACCTTGTCGTAGGAGATGATCTGGGCGTTCAGGAGCTTCTTCATGTAGGCCATGTTGTTCTCGCTGCAGGCGAACACGGAGATGCCCGCGCCGGGGAAGGTGATCTTGGAGGTGGAGGCGAATTCAAAGACCATGTCGGCGTTGCCGTACTTCTCACACTCCTTCAGGATGTCGGGGAAGGGCACGTAGTCCCCGTCGAACTCATGCACGCAGTAGGCGTTGTCCCACATGAGCAGGAAGTCGGGGGCGGCGGGTTTCATGGAGGCGATGCGGCGGATGGTCTCCGCGCTGTAGATGATGCCGTCGGGGTTGGAGTACTTGGGCACGCACCACATGCCCTTGACCTCCGGATCCCGGATCAGCTCCTCCACCAGGTCCATGTCCGGGCCTTCGGCGGTCATGGGCACGGTGATCATCTCCATGCCGAAGCTCTCGGAGATGCCGAAGTGCCGGTCATAGCCGGGGGCGGGGCAGAGCCACTTGACCTTGTCCAGCTTCGCCCAGGGCTTGGGGCTCATCACCCGGCCGTGGGTGTAGGCCTTGGCGATGGTGTCGTACATCAGCTGCAGGGAGGCGCTGCCGCCGATGAAGACCTGCTCGGGCTTCACGTCCAGCAGCTCCGCAAAGAGCTTGCGGCAGGCGGGCAGACCCTCCAGATTGCCGTAGTTGCGCGCGTCGATGCCGTCGCTGCTATAATCGCTGTCGGACCGGAGGATGTCCATCATCTCCCCGGCCATGTTGAGCTGGGCCGTGCTGGGCTTGCCGCGGGCCATGTTCAGACTCTGGCCCAGGGCCTTCAGTTCCTCGTAGTGGGCCTTGACGCCCGCCAGCTCCTCCCGGAGCTCTTTCTTGGTCATTTCCGCGTATTGTTTCATGGCAGTTATCCTTTCTCAGATCCCGCGCCCGCCATCCGGGCCATGGCGCCGGAGAATATGATTTCGCCGGGGAAAAGGAAGCACGCTTGTCATTATTGTAGCATATCGCCCTTCTGCAATCAAGGATTTCGGGCATTTTTCCCAAAAATCCTCTTCCCCTTTTCCGGGATCTATGGTAGTATTTGTTTATCTTGTTAAACTGAGGCCGGATAAAAACCTGAGAGAGCATTTATCCGGTATCAGCAGGAAAGGGGTGGGCGCATGCAGGCCATGTGGATGCCCATGGAACTGAACCTGCAGATGATCCTGATCGTGCTGGCCGGGGTGTTCCTGGCCGGGTTTATGGACGGGATCGCCGGCGGCGGCGGGATCGTCTCCGTCCCGGCCTATTTTCTGGCGGGGCTGCCGGCCCATCTGGCCCTTGGCACCAATAAGCTCTCCTCCTGCGTGGGCACCGCCGTGTCCGCCTCCCGCTTCATCCGGGGCGGCTACGTGGACTGGAAGCTGGGCGTGCCCTCCATCGTGCTGGCCATCCTGGGCGCCGCCCTGGGCACCCGGCTGCAGCTGATGGTGGACGAGCGAGTGCTGAAGTATCTGCTGCTGCTGGTGCTGCCCATCGTGGCGGTGGTGGTGCTCCGGCAGCGGACCCTGCCGGAGGAGCGGGGGGACATCTCCCGGGGCAAACAGGCGGCCATCGTGCTCTCGGCGGCGCTGATCGTGGGCGCCTACGACGGCTTTTACGGCCCCGGCGCCGGCACCTTCCTGGTGCTGACCTTCTGCGCCCTGGGCAAGCTGGACGTGCGCACCGCCTCCGGCAACGTGAAGATCGTGAACCTGGCCAGCAATCTGGGGGCCCTGGCCACCTCGCTTCTCAACGGCAAGGTGTTCCTGGCCCTGGGCCTGATCGGGGCGGTGGCCTCGGTGGCGGGGCACTGGATCGGCTCGGGCCTTGCCATCAAGGACGGCTCCAAAATCGTCAAGCCCGCCATTCTGATCGTGCTGATCCTGCTGACGGTCAAGGTCGTCTCGGAATTGCTCTGAGGGGGAAAGCATATGAAAAAGACCATCGGGATCCTGGGCGGCATGGGGCCGCTGGCCACGGCGGACCTGCTCATCAAGATCACCACGGCCACCGACGCCGCCTGCGACAACGAGCATATCCGCGTGTATATCGACTCCAACGCCGCCATCCCCGACCGGACCGGCGCCATCCTCCACGGCGGGCCGGACCCGGTGCCGGAGATGCTCTCCGCCCTGCGGAACCTGGAGAAATGCGGCGCGGACTGCGTCGTCATGGCCTGCTCATGGGCAACATCTTCCAGCCCCACGCGGAGCTGGCCCAGGTCACGGAACTGGCGGCGGACGCGGCGGGCAAGACCGCGGACGTCAGCGTCTGGGGCGTCATCTCCGACATCGTCCCCACAAGCGTCCTGACCTCCCTGGTCAACGAGACGGTGCTGCAGGTCATCTTCTTCGCGCTGGTCTTCGGCCTCTGCCTCTCTTACATGAAGATCTCCGACGACGAGCGGATCCGCACCATCTCCACCACCATGTACAACATCTTTGACTGCCTGAGCGAGATCATGATGCGGGTCGTGCGCGGCATCATGCAGTACGCGCCCATCGGCGTGGCGGTCCTGATCTGCGAGGTGTTTGCCAAGAACGGCGCCAAAGTGGCGGGCGCCCTGGTCACCGTCACCGTGGCCTGCTTTGTGGGCTACGCCATCCATATCGTCCTGGCCTACGGCGGCCTGCTGAAGATCTACCGCATCAAGATCGGCACCTTCTTCAAGGAGGCCCGGACCCCGTTCATCACCGCCTTCGTCACCCGTTCGTCCAACGCCACCCTGCCCACCACCATGACCGCTGCCGAGAACCTGGGCGTGGACAAGGAGGTCTATGCCTTCTCCCTGCCTCTGGGCGCCACCATCAATATGGACGGCACGGCCATCTACCAGGGCGTCTGCGCCTTCTTCCTGGTCATGTCCTGCTTCGGCCGGGGCCTGACCTTCGGGGAAATGGGCATGATCGTGCTGCTGGCCACGCTGGCCTCCATCGGCACGGCGGGTGTTCCCGGCGCCGGCGCCATCATGCTGGCCATGGTCATGCAGGGCATCAACATGCCCATCGCGGAAGGGACCATCCTGGCCGGCGCTTACGCCATGATCCTGGGCATCAACGCCATCCTGGATATGGGCCGCACGGCGCTGAATGTGGTCGGCGACCTGACCTGCACCTGCTGCGTGGCAAAGCACACCAAGTTCCTGCGTGAGGATTCGGTACTCAAATAAGCCATGAATCGAAACGACCTGGATAAGCGGCTGCGGGAGCTTTCCCTCTACAGCAGCTTCTATCACCGCAGGGAATTGAAGCCCCTGGCCCAGCTTCTGGCGGAGGGGGAGCAGCTCAACTGTATCCTCACCGGCGTGCACGAGGGAAACCGCAAGATGCTGGCGGTCACCGACCGGCATCTGATCCTCATTTTCGCCGGCGCGCTGGGTTCGGGCGACGTGAAGGTGATCCGGCGCGACGGCGTGACGGAATACAGCTTTGAGAAAAAGCTGCTGTTTTCCAATTTGCGCATCGTCACCGGGGACGGGACCGAGTATATCCTCACCAACACCCAGGGCGGCCTGAAGGAGCTGTTCGAGTGGGCCATGTCCCAGCCCGTGCCGGTGTGAGGAAGGTTCGGCCGCCCAGACCGGGTCCAGACCCTGTTGAAACAAGGCTATTGCAACGGCTATTGCAATAAAGAGCGCCCGCCGAAAGGCGGGCGCTCTGACTGTATCGGAGTCTTGGCCGGTGCGGCAAGGGCTTGACACGCATGGGGTGATTGTGAAGAGGGGATGGTAGTCCCCTCTTCACGTTCAATCTATGCAAAACGGGGAACTTTTTCGGTAGTTCCCCGTTTTGCGTCTCAAGCTGTCGACACTTTGTCGACAGCTTGAGCGCCCGCCAAAGGGTGTGCAGCTTAGGGATGCGACAGCCGCAAAAAGGATCCTTTTGCGGCGGACTTCGTTGAAAATGCTCGGAATACAACGCCAGTATTCCTGCGCTTTTCGCCTCAGACAATATAGAAAACTCCGGGAATACTTGATGTATTTCCGGAGTTTTCTGTGCCGTATGGGCGGATAAGGGCCTCGCAAAACCTATCGACTCCCTAAGCTGCACGCCCCAAGGCGGGCGCTCTGACTGTATCGGAGCCTTGACCGGTGCGGCAAGGGCTCGACACGCATGGGGGGAGCGGGTAGAAGGGGCGCTTCAGCCCAGACCCAGCTCCTGCCATTTTTCGGGGCTGAGGGTCTGGAGCGAGTCGATCACCACCACGCAGTCCGGCCTGACCTTCTCCATGACCGTGAGCATGCAGGCCTCGGGGATGGCCACACAGCCGCCGGTATAGGGCTTGACCCTGCCCAGGCAGTGCAGGAAGATGGCGCTGCCGTCGCCCGGCACGCAGGCGTCGTTGTAGCTGATGTTGAGGCAGTATTGGTATTCGGCGGTGTAGTCGATGATGTGCTCGCTGTCCGCGAGGCTCAGATCGGGCAGGTCCCGGATGCTGACCATGGTGTTGTAGCCATAGCCCTCGCGCCCGTCGCCGGACCAGTAATCCTCCTCCGTGACCTGATGATAGGCTATCGCGCAGCCGGGGTCTTCGGCGATGCCGAAGGCGGCGTTGAAGCGGAAGGTCCCCACCGGGGTCATGCCGTCGCCCTCTTTGGTCTTGCCAAGGCCGTGCTTCCCGATAAAGCCCGGCGTGGACAGGAGCTCTTTCCAGCTGCCGTCGGCGTCTTTTTCGTGCAGGGAAATGTACGCGGTGGTCTGGCCCACGCCGGCGACCACAAAGAGCTGCCGGGCCTCCTTCGCCTCTCCCAGCGCAGCGATCCATGGGGGAGAATCCGGGAGCTCCGTCTTCTCCGCGGCTTCGGCGCTGGCTGTCGGGACGGCTGCCTGCCCCCCGGCGCAGGCCGAGAGCAGAACAAGGGCCAGGAGCGCCGGAATGATCCAAGTTTTTTTCATAATCTGTCCTCCTCGATCCAGAGAAATCTATCGGGGAGATTATATCATGCGCCGCCGGGGATCGCAACGGGAAACCGGCCGTGCCCCCGGCGGAGAAAGAAAAGCTTCGGACGGCTCTCTTTCCGGGAAGGATCCAATAGGGAAGCAAAACCGGAACCCCCGGGAAAAGTCGCCCCAAGGATCTCGGGCGGGCTTGGGCCTCAGCGTCCGGCCTGTTCTGCTGCAGCGATTGAGTATGCAGCGCTGGCTGCGTCTCCTTTTTCCGAATTCGGTATAAACTCGACATATGGCATGTGGATAGCGCCGGAAAAAACAGCCATGCTTCCCTCGTCACCGATTTCCGTATCATTATAGATGCCCCGACTCGTATTCAGATCCTGGTCTGTCCCGTCTGAGAGTCTCACCGTAAGAACATAGAGATCCGGACCGCGGCTGCTATGACTGATGTGCTTATCGACGACCTCCACCGGCACAATTCTGGGATCTTGAAAATCCAGGAGAGCGTTGAGTTGAGCGGGGACTCCCAAAGAAAAGACCAGGAGCAGGAACCACGCGCTCAGAAGCGTGACAAAGCGTCTCCGTATTTCCTGAAACCGCCAGAAGAACAACACGGTGAGAAGCACAGAGAAAATTAATCCGGCCAGATAGATAGACCAGAACGGAATGAAATTGAAATCCAGCAAAGAACGGAGCACAAGACCGATTCCGGAAGCCACCATCGGTCCGATCATGCCGATGCTCTTGGCCCCGGTCTCCCTCATGGATTCGCTGTTGCTGCGGATGAGCGAGAAATAATCAGGGAAGACCAGCGCCAGGGTCACTACGGCAGTGTAGCAGAGGAGGCAGAGGCCCGCCCACAGCTCATAGGGCCTGCTAATAAAAAGAAAGCCCAAAGAGGAGACCGCCCCCAGGACCAGAAGAACGATGCTCGCAATGTACAGACGACGATAACAGGCCGGGTCCTGCTGCGCCTTTTTCTGCCGACCGATGGAAAGGTCCTCTTCATGCTTGTCCAGCGCTTTCTGATCCAGCTTTATCCGTGGCCCAAGATCACGAAAGAAGCGCAGAACTTGCTGAGTGGAAAGCTGATCCAGCAGAATGTAATTGCGCCTTTTGGGAGAGTAGAGGCTGATAAGGCCAAAGCTGGGGATAGGCGTTGTGGTAACCGTTTTCGGGCTGAAAACAGCCTGATCCACGCTTCCCTTTTCCACGCGGAAGTTCTTTCCGGGGAGAGCGTCGAATTCCCCGGGGGAAGGGCAGTGATCCAGCAGCTTTTCCGCTGTGATCCCGAGCAGCTCTCCGCCAACCTGATAAAACAGAAAAGCTCGCTCATCGCAAAAAACCTGGTAGATCCTTCCAGAAGGATTATGAAACAGAAGCAGAGAGGGCGGTGCGTCCTCCTCCTCTGCAGCAGAGAAAGGATCCGCTGAAATGCCTGCGGAGGCTTCCTGCTCTCTGTCAAATGCTTCGACCTGCTCCTTTTCTTTGCGCAGTCTGATTACCAGCGATGCCAGCAAAAATATCCCAAAGCCGAGAAAAAACGATATTGTGGACCATGGCCTCCCTACTGTCCGCTGCAAATACAGCGATAACCACATCAGAATCAATGCGGCGATATTGGACAGGTAAAACAAGGTTTTCCTTTTTTTCATACGGGGCCTCCTCTTGCCGCGAGACTGCGAACCTCCCTGCAGTTGTCTGCCGCAGGGGCATAAGACCCGAATACGAGGCCTTTGCTGCATTATAGCATGCCGTTCCAGGCAAAACAAGGTTTGACATGTTTTGCGGCTTCCGGGTGGATGGCAACTATCCTATTGACCCGTACGGGCGAAGGGCTCCCCGCCTGCGACGCGAAGCCAGTCCCTTTAGGGGCGGGCGGGCCTGGACGCGGCTCGAGGCTGTGACCCGTACAGGACTCGCATGCATCTGCGCCTTGCGGGAGACGGCGCAGATAGATGGTTTCGCCAGTGTGCGCACTGGCTCATGCACAGCCCACCGGGCTGTGCGGACATAATTCGAGTCCCGTACGGCAAAAGAAAGCGGCCATCCAAAGGATGACCGCTTTCTTTTGGTGACCCGTACGGGACTCGAACCCATGTTACCGCCGTGAAAGGGCGGTGTCTTAACCACTTGACCAACGGGCCTTATAAAGGGCGCAGGCGAAACGTCTGCGCCCATCTGGTAGCGGCACCTGGATTCGAACCGGGGACACTTCGGGTATGAACCGAATGCTCTGGCCAACTGAGCTATGCCGCCATACACTGCCGAAACAGCATTAGGAATTTTATCAGACCCATTCGGAAATGTCAACTCTTTTTTTGAAAAATCGAAAAATTCCCTCTTGAAATATGAAAAAGGATGTGCTATTATATACAAGCTTCGAAATATGGAGGGTTAGCTCAGCTGGTTAGAGCGTCCGCCTCACACGCGGAAGGTCGACGGTTCGAGTCCGCCACTCTCCACCAAACAAAAACACCGCCCATCGGGCGGTGCTTTTTGCTTGGTAAAGACTCCCGTGCGGACTCGAAGGGAGCGGGAGTGAATGGCGTGCCGGTGGCACGCCAGAGCCGCGACCCGGCCCGCCCGCCCCTAAAGGGACTAGCTTTGCGTCGCAGGCGGGCGAGTCCGCCACTCTCCACCACGTCGTCGCGGACTTCGTATCGTTCGCGACGGCGTTTTCTTTTTCAAAGCCAACGCCATCTCTCACTCACTCCGTCGCTCCTCCTTTCAAAATCGAAACCGCGCGGTCGCTTCGTGCCTCTTCGACAACTTCGGCACTCCGCTGCGCTGGGTTTTGATTTTATATAGGGAAACGGCGTCTTTCGTGTAAAGCTTTCACAAACAAAAACGCCGCCCATCGGGCGGCGTTTTCGCTTGCCAAATGGCGGGTGCCGGGCAGCTTCCTTAAACTCTCTTAAGTCGCTTGCTTTTCCCCGGAGCTGAGATTATAATTTCCAACACATCGAGGATTTGGAGGAGAACATGAAAAAGACGATTATTACTTTGACGATCATCGCGGCCCTGGCCCTTTCTTTGGCCGGCTGCAGCAGCGCCCCCGCCGCTGAACCCGAAACGCCCGCCGCCGAGAACGAAGCCGCCGCCCCCGAAGCGCAGGTCACGGCGGACGTCCCGTCCCCCACGGAGGAAGACGGGCAGACCGCGTCTCCCGAGACTCCGGCCGTGCCCGGCAGACAGGACGGCGAACGCTTTGAAGCCGTGATCATGCTGGAGGGCATGGAGGAGAAGGTACACTACGAGCATATCAGAAACGAAGCGCTCGGCTTCGAGCTGGACTATGAATATGAAGACCTGGAGAGACGCACCACAGACGATGGCGAGTGCTTCCTCTCCCGCTGGGACAGCCCCGATGATCCCTGGAACTATCTGGAGCTGAGGTATGACCAGGGGAACGCGGATCTGGTAGCGGATGCGATGAAAGCGACCCTCTCCGGCCTTTACGAGACGGTGGAAGAAGAGCCCTGCACCCTCGACGGCGTGGGCGACTGCATCCGGATCGACGCTTCCGGCGCCAAGAACGGAGCCCCTGCAGGCTCCCTGCAGAGCGTGTACGTCATCCCCGCGGGAGAGGGCTGCCTGGTTGCCGCGGCCCACTGCACCATCGAGAGCGCCGAGGGCTTCGGAGCAAGATTCTCCTATATGCTCAATACCCTCTCCCTCCTCAACGGGTGAATCCGCAGGTCCATCCCGATCCCTTGAGGGCTGAAGGGCCACAGCACACAGCTTTTCCAAATCGCCGCAAGCGCTGCGCCGCCTGCGGCGATTTTTATACGCAGGAAGGGGCTTGCGCTTTGCGAAGCCGTCTGTCACCTGCGGCGGGATCATCTCCGGGGAAAAGGGCACGGGGACAGCTTGACATCCTCCGCCGGATTTGGTAGGATACAGGAGCCTCGGAGGGCAAATCATTCATTTGAAGTGATGAGCCGGATAAGAGAACAGGCTGAGACGCCTGCTTCCTTATCCGGCTTTTTTGGAGGATCCATGGAACAGATCAAAGACTTCACCAGGGGACCGATCCTGAGACCGCTGCTGGCCTTCTCCATGCCGATCCTGCTGGCGCTGTTTCTGCAGGCGCTCTACGGCGCGGTGGATCTGCTGGTGGTAGGCAAATACGCGCTGGCCCGGGACGTGTCCGGCGTGGCGGTGGGCTCGCAGATCATGCAGACCGTTACAGGCCTCGTCAGCTCCTTTGCCATGGGCACGACGATCCTGCTGGGGCAGAAGATCGGCGCGGGCAGGCGCGACGAGGGCGGGCGGATCATCGGCACAAGCGTGGTGATCTTCTTCCTGGTGGGCGCTGCGCTGACGGTACTGGTCCCGCTGCTTTCGGCGGCCCTGGCCAGGGCCATGAACGCGCCGGAGGAGGCCTTTGCGGAGACGCGGCGGTACATTGCCATCTGCGGCTTCGGCTCGGTGATGATTGTGGCCTATAACGTCCTGGGCAGCGTCATGCGCGGCCTGGGAGATTCCCGCACGCCGCTGATGACCGTCGCCATTGCAAGCGCGTGCAACATCGCCGGAGACCTGCTGCTGGTGGCGGGGCTCCACATGGGCGCGGCGGGCGCCGCCATTGCCACCGTCGTCTCCCAGACCCTCAGCGTCCTGATCTCTCTCCTGATCCTGGGCCGCCGCACCCTGCCCTTTTCCTTCACCCGGCGGGACATCCGCATCGACCGGGGGATCCTGCGGCGGATCGTCCGCTTCGGCACACCCATTGCCCTGCAGGATCTGCTGGTGGGTCTGTCCTTCCTGGTGATCCTTGCCATCGTCAACACCTTGGGCTTGACCGCTTCCGCCGGCGTGGGCGTGGCGGAAAAGGTCTGCGCCTTCATCATGCTGATCCCCCTGGCCTTCATGCAGGCCATGAGCGCTTATGTGGCGCAGAATCACGGGGCCGGGGAAAATGCCCGGGCCGAGCGCGGCCTGCGCATCGCCGTTCTGGTTTCCACGGCCTTCGGCGCGGGGATGTTCTGGGCGGCCTTCTTCCACGGAGATCTGCTCTGCGGTATCTTCGCCCGGGACGCCGACGTGATCGCGGCTGGCTTTGACTACCTGCGGGCCTACGGCATCGACTGCCTGCTGACCTGCTTCCTCTTCTGCTTTATCGGCTTTTTTAACGGCCTTGGCGAGACCGGCTTCGTCATGGTCCAGGGCCTCGCCGCCGCTTTTCTGGTCCGGATCCCGGTGGCCTGGTGGATGAGCCGGGCCACCGGCAGGCTGTTTTTCATCGGGCTGGGAGTCCCCTGCGCAACGCTGGTGCAGATCCTGGCCTGCTTCCTGTTCTATGCCCACATCCGGAAAAAGGAGAGGAGGATCGCTCATGCAGAAAACGACATTTGACTGCGCCGGGCGCAAGCTGTGGCTGTACAGCGACCGGACGCCCGGAATCCTTTTTCTCCAGCCGGTGGACGAGCGTGACGCGGGCTTGCTGGACCGGCAGTGGGACGCCATGCAGAGCTGCGGGCGGCCCCTGGCGCTGGCTGCCTTCGAGGTCGGGGACTGGAACCGGGATCTGAGCCCCTGGGAGGCTCCGCCGGTGTTCGGGAAGGTCCCCTTTGGCGGCGGCGCGGAGGAGACGCTCCGCTTCGTCACGGATCGGCTGCTGCCTGAGCTGCGCGCCCGTCTCGCGCCGGAGGGAAACCCGGCGCTCTGTATGGGCGGCTACTCGCTGGCCGGGCTGTTCGCGCTCTGGGCGGCCACAAGGACGGCGCTGTTTTCCGGCGTGGCGGCGGCCTCGCCCTCGGTATGGTTCCCCGGATGGATGGACTATGTAAAAGCGCACCCGATCCTGGCCTCAAAGGTGTATCTGAGCCTGGGCGACCGGGAGGAGCGGGCAAAGAACCCCGTCATGGCGACGGTGGGCGAGCGCATCCGGGACTTGGCTGCGCTGCTGCGGGAGGATCACAGCGTGACGCTGGAGTGGAACCCGGGCAATCATTTTCAGGACTCCGAGCTGCGCACGGCGAAGGCCTTCTGCTGGGTCGCCGCCCGGGAAAAACGGCGGATGGCCGAGGGCGGGCCTGCATTCGGAGAGGGGAGAGAAGCATGAGCATCTGGATCAAACGCGGGGCGGAGGACTGCCCCCGCGCTCTGTGGAGCGGCGGGGCCACCACCCAGCTTGCCATCGGGCCGGAGGGGGCGCAGTACGAAGCTCGGGACTTTCTCTGGCGGGTCAGCTCCGCCACCGTGGAATTGGAGGAGTCGGTTTTCACACCGCTGCCGGACTATGAGCGGCTCATCACGCCCCTGCGGGGAGAGATGAGCCTTTTCCACAGCGGCGGGGAGCCCCTGCTCCTGCGCCCGTACCAGGTCCACCGCTTTTCCGGCGGATCGGAGACCCGTTCCCGGGGCCGCTGCACCGATTTCAACCTGATGCTGCGCCGGGGCGCTGCGGAGGGGGAGATGGCGGCGCTGGTCCTTGGAGACGAAAGCCGAAGACTCACAGCCTCGGACGGGGAAACGCTGCTGCTTTATTGTGCCGAGGGGGCCTGCCGGATCGAGAGCGATGCACAGCAGGCAGAACTGCGGCAGGGCGAGAGCCTGCAGGTCTCCGGCTGCGCGGCGCTGCGGGTCCGGGCCATGGAGCCCTCCGGCGCGGCGGTGATGCTGTGCCGGATCCGGCTCTGCGGGCAGCGGACCTGAGCGCGGGGATGCGGAAAGGGAAGCGTCCGGAAAACTTGAACGCCCGGCTTGATTTTATCCGCCGGATGCGTTAAAGTGTGAGGTAGAATCCGATACTTAACCGGAGAAGAGGGAAGCTTGGTGGAGAACGGAACAGTAGAGAAAGAGGCCCAAGAGGGGAAACGGCCCTCCGACAGAAAAAGAAGACTGTACGCGGCGGTAAAGTTTGTCCCGCTGGTGGTCTTCGCGCTGCTGGTGATCGTATTCAAGCTGGATCTGCTGATCGCGGGGCCCATCGCGACGGTGGTCGCCCTGGCGGTCTATATGCTCCTGAATCGGGAGAAAAGCTTTGAAAAGGCCTTTGAAAACGGCCTGAACGCCACCCGGAAGATCACCCTGATCTTCTTCATCCTGATGTTCGCCTACGGCGTGGCCGAGTGCTTTATGGCCACGGGCGTCGGCGCCTCCCTGATCCTGATCGCCCTGCGCCTGGGGATCACGGCCCGCACGGTGGCCATCGTCTCCATGCTGGTGACCTGCGTGCTCTCCATCGCCACCGGCTCCAGCTGGGGCACCTTCGCCGCCTGCGCGCCCATCTTCCTGTGGCTGAACCACCTGGTGGGCGGCGACGTGCTGCTGACGCTGTGCGCGGTGGCCGGCGGCTCCTGCTTCGGGGACAACATCGGCATGATCTCGGACGTGACGGTGCTCAGCTGCGGCATGCAGGACGTGAAGATCATCGACCGCATCAAACATCAGATGGCCTGGTGCTTCGGCTGCCTTGCCATCGCGCTGGTGATCTTCTATTTCGCCGGGGCCCATCTGCCCAATGTCCAGGGCGATGTGCAGGAGGCGCTCAACAGCATCCCCCAGGAGGCCTATGACGCCCTGGAGGAACGGCGCCCCTCCGCGGTGCTGCTGCTGAACCAGGTGAAGACCGGCGTCCCCTACTACATGGTCATCCCCATGCTGCTGGTGATCGTGATGAGCTTTCTGGGCATCCACACGCTGATCTGCCTGGGCGCGGGGATGGTCTCCTCCCTGATCCTGGGCTTCTTTGCCGGCACGGCCGACCTCTCCACCTGGCTCAACGAGCAGCTCTACGGCGGCTTCTCCGGCGCGGGGGAGTGGGTCATCGTGATGATGATGTGGGTCTCGGCCTTCGGCGGCATCATGAACGCCATGGACGCCTTCGAGCCCCTGTCCCGCTTTGCCGTCCGCATTTCGAAAAACGTCCATCAGCTCATGGGCTGGTGCGGCGTGCTGTGTCTGATGGGCAATGCCGCCCTGGCGGATGAGGCCGCCCAGGTGGCCACCATGAGCCCCATCGTGCGGGACATCGTGGAGAAAAACGTGGAAGTGGAGAGCGACGAGGACGCCTACAAGCTGCGGCTGCGGCTGGCCACCTTTGCCTCCTCCATGGGCATCTACGGCTCCCAGCTCATCCCCTGGCACTGCTTCCCGGTGTTCTTCGCCGGCATCGCCACGGCGGTCTACCCTCTGCGGTACTTCAGCCCCATCGATATTCTCAGCAAGAACTATCTGGGCTTCCTGATCGTGGGCACCGCCCTGCTGCTGACCTTCACCGGCTGGGATCGCTTCGTGCCGGGCTTCGCCCTTCCGAAGAGCGCACGGCTCAAGAGCCGGAGCGGGGAGAAGGCCGAAACCGCCGTCCGCTGAGATAAACCGTATGATCCCCCGGCTGAAGAATTTCAGCCGGGGGTTTTCCATGCCGGGATGACGATACCCCCCGGTACCGACCGGGGGGTATCGTCATGGGACAGGCTTTCCCGCCCCGCGCCTGGGACGGCGCAAAAAAACATCCCCGCGGATTCGCGGGGATGCTTGTACGCTTGAGAGAATTACTTGACGGTGATGGAGCTGATGTGGGGCTGGGGTCCCTCGTACCAGTACAGGAAGCCCTCGATGTCCACCGTGTCGCCCACCTTCAGGTTCTTGACAGCCTCGTAGACCTCGCTGCCGGGAGCGGTCAGGTATCTGCGGACCACGAAGGTGTAGGTTTCGCCCTCGACGGTGACGTCGAAGTAGAGGTCGCAGTTGCCGTCCTCACCGGAGTTGTCCCAGTTGTAGTAGAACGCAGCGCCCTCGCCCTTGTCGGCGATCACGCCGCCGGTGACGGAGACGAACTCGTTCATGTGCTTGGCCAGATCCTCGGTGCCGAGGAGCTTGTTGATGTCCGTAGCGGGAGCCACATAGCTGCCTTCCTCAAACTCGAAGGTGGCGTCGGTGATCTCGATCTCGCCGGACCAGACGGCCTTGATGCCGCTGACCTTGATCTTGGTACCGGGGACCAGCTTGGCAGCGTCCTCCTCGGAGCAGGCCATGTCATAGAAGAAATAGCCGCCGTCCTTGTCCTGGGCGTACACGGTGATCTTGTTGTCCCACCAGGACTGGTGACCCTGGACGAACGCCTCGACCGTGACTTCGGCGCCTTCCTCGGCAGCCATGTACTCCTCAAAAGTCATGACGCCCTCGGACTTGGCGAAGATGTCATCGGCCTTCTTCTCGCCGCCGCAGGCGGCCAGCGCGAAGACCATGACCAGCGCCAGAAGCAGAGCAAAAACCTTTTTCATGTTTTCATTCTCCTCATTTCATAGATTTGTGCCCTTGGGAAAAGCTCCCATCCGGGCAACTCCTATTATATCGGATTCCCCCCGGAAATCAAGTTAACTTTTCTCCTTTGCGCGTTTTCTTTTTAACGCGCTGTAACCGCTGACAAGGCCGATCAGGACCCAGACGGCCGCCAGAGTCGCCAGCAGGGCCAGGGCCGCGGCGGGCAGGGGCGCGCTGGTGTCGATGTGCTCGGCCTGGATCTGATCCAGCTGGTAGAGGGAGCGGGTCTCGCTGAAGATCTTGTTCAGGAGGGTGCTGTTCACTTCTGACCCGCGCCGCTCGGACTTGCACACGCTTTCGATCAGGGTACCGGCGGCGTCACGTACCGAGGGGGAGCCCCGGAAGACCGGGGTGGTGAAGGTGTTCTCGGTGTTCTCCAGCAGCAGCCGGGTGGCGTCGATCTTGGTGCGGTAGTGCTCCCGGTTGTCCTCTCCCGCCCGGTCCAGGTAGTCCTGATAGCCGGGGTCCTGCCGGGCCTTCAGCGTCACGGGGACGTAGCCCTCGGTCTCGGCGTAGGGGATCTGGACGGAGTTGGTGAGCAGGAACTGGGTGAAGAGCCAGGAGGCCAGGACCTCCTGGGGATCGTCCTTGTAGAACACGCATACCGAGGGGCCCTGGGAGATCATCTTGGGATTCGCCGGGTCGAACTGGGGGACGGGGAGAACGACGGTCTCGAATTCCACCAGCTCCTCCTCGGGGATGTCAAGCAATGGCGCGTCGGTACCCATCCAGGTGGCGCCGGCGGTGGAGTCCACGGCGAAGATGCACTGACCGGCGTTGAACCAGTTGCCGGGGTAGCTGGAGATCTTGAAGGTGGAAAAGGCACGGCTGCGGGCGTGTACGGCCACCTCCTGCAGCAACTCCCGGGTGGTGTCGTTGAAGAGCAGGATCTCCCCCTCGGCGGTGGAATAGCCCGCGTCCTTCTGCCGCAGCATCTGGATCATCATGTTGTCCGTGGACTTGTAGATGAAGGGGATCAGCTTCTGCTGGCCGTTGAGCTTGAAGCTGCCGTCCGGGTTCTTTTCCAGGGCCTTTTCGGAGACTTCCCACACGAAGTCCCAGGTCAGCACCTCCGGCAGCTCATAGCCCAGAGCCTCCACAAAGGTCTTGTTCACGTAGCAGGCCTCGGTGGAGCGCATGTAGGGCAGGGCGTAACAGCGCCCGGCGATGCTGCACTCGGCCAGGAACTGGGGCACCAGCTCCTCCCGGCTGGGGGAGTCGAATTTCAGCGCCGCGCCGCCCAGACCGTAGTTGGGGTCGGCCATCAGCGCGTCCAGGGAGACCACCACCTGGGAGCCGGAGAGATAAGTGGCGATGTGGTCGGGATAGGTGACGCAGACGTTGGGGGTGGTCTTGGTGCGGATGTTGGTGATCACGTCGTTGTAGATCTTGCCGTAGTCGTTGTAGGAGAGCATCTCCACCGTGACGTTGGGATACAGGGCCTCAAAGTCCGCGATGGCCTGCTTGTAAATGTTCACCTGGGTCCGGTTGCTCTCGTTCTTGGCCCAGAAGGTGATGGTGATGGGCTTGCTCTCATCGAAGCGCTCCGGCGGCTGGAAGATTTCGTCTTCAAGCCCGTTCTGGGCGCCCCGGTCCGGATCCATGGTCCCGTGGCAGCCGGTGAGCAAAAGGGAGCTCAGCAGGACTGAAAGGATCAGCAGAAAGGTGAGAAAACGCTTCATCCCTTGGTCCCTCCTCTCGAAACGCCGGCCATGATCTTCTCCCGGAAGATCAAAAACAGCACGATCAGCGGCACGGAGACCACCACCACGGCGGCCATCATGGCGGGGACGTTATCCCGCCCGGCGCCGCTTTCCCGGATGTTCTGGATGCCGTTGGACACCAGGAAGAACTTGGCCTTGGTGGTGATGAGCCGGGGCCACACGTAGGAGTTCCAGCACTCGATGACCTTGAGGATGATGATGGTCACGATGGTGGGCCGGGAGATGGGCAGCATCACCCGGGTCAGGTACTTGAAGTCCGAGGTGCCGTCCACCTTGGCGGCCTTGTACAGCTCCTCCGGGATCTGCTCAAAGTTCTCCTTCAGCAGGTAGATGTAGAATACCGAGGTCACCGAGGGCAGGATCAGACCCAGGAAGTGCCGCAGGGCGTTGCCCCCGTCGTCGGTCAGGCCCAGGGTCTTGACGGTGACGAAGTTTGTGATGATGACCAGCTCGTTCGGGATCATCATCAGGGAGAGAAACAGGGCGAAGAGCAGGTTCTTTCCCCGGAACTGGAGCCGGGAGAAGGCAAAGGCCGCCGGGATGATCACCAGCATCATGGCCCCGGTGGTGATGACCGTGAAGATCAGCGTGTTCAGCAGGTAGCGGCCCAGGGGCTCGTCCTTGCTCTGAAAGGCGGCCAGATAGTTTTCCAGCGTGGGGTGCAGGGTGAAGAAGCTGGGGGTGAACTCCGCGTTGTAGGCGGCGGTGCTCTTCACGGAGCTGAGGATCATCCAGTAGAAGGGGAAGAGGACGATCAGCGCCCAGAGGGTCAGCAGAAAATAGGTCAGGCACTTGCGGATGCGGCCCCGGCGCAGGGCGCCCAGCTCGATCCGCTCATAGTCCTTGGATTGTCCCATCGCTTCCACCTCCTTAATAATGGACGGTCCGCCGGCTGACCATGAGGTTGATGACGGTGATGGTCAGCACGATGGCGAAGAGGATCAGGGCGGCCGCCGAGGCGTAGGAGGGGTAGCTGCCGCCGTTGGAATAGAGCATGTCGTACACATAGCCCACGATGGTGTTCATCCCCGCCTGGTTCAGATCCACGCCGAAGAGGGCCACCTCATCGCTGTAGGCCTTGAAGGCGCCGATGAAGCCGGTGATGACCAGGTAGAAGATCATGGGGGAGATCATGGGCAGGGTGATGCGCCGGAAGATGCGGCCCTTGGAGGTGCCGTCCACCTTGGCGGCGTTGTAGTAGGTCTGGGGAACGCTGGCCAGGGCCCCGGTGAGGATCAGGATCTTGAAGGGCATGACCACCCAGACGGTATAGAGGCAGGTGACCAGCATCTTGGCCCAGTAGGGGCCGTTGATGAAGTCCACCGGCGTGCCGCCCAGGGCGCGGATCAGCAGATTCACCAGGCCCAGGGAGCTGTCGTCCTGCTTGAAGAGCAGCATGAACACCAGGCCCACCGCCAGGGTGTTGGTCACGTAGGGCAGGAAGTACACCGTCTGATAGAGATTGCGCAGGGGCTTGATGGAATTGAGCCCCAGGGAAATGAGCAGGGCGATGCCGGTGGACACGGGCACGGTGATGACCACCAGGATGAAGGTGTTCTTCAGGGCCTGGAGGAAGTAGGGGTCCCGCAGCACATGGGAGAAGTTGAAAAGCCCCACGCCCGTATAGCTCTGGGAGACGGACTCAAAGTTCTCCTCCAGGGAATAGACCACCACGTCCACCAGGGGGTAGATCATGAAGACGCCCAGGAAGAGGATGGCCGGCAGCAGATACAGCCAGGCCTTCGCGTTTCGTTTATCCATGGCGCGCCCTCTTATTCCGCGGTGAAGGGGATGCGCTCCTCAGTCTGCAGGTCGAACAGGAAGACCTTGTTCGGCTTCAGGGCAAAGCGCAGCTCCTCCCGGTCCGCCGTCACGGCATAATCGGAGCTGATGATGGCCCGCACCGGATCGCTGACGGCGGCACCATGGGCGATGACCACGCTGGTGTCCCGGCCCATGACCTCCACGGCCTTGAGCGTGCAGCACAGGGGGCCCGCCTTCTGGGGCACGAAGCCCTCCGGCCGGATGCCGACCCAGACCTCCCGATCCCTGACGCCGGGCACGGCCAGCACCGCGTCCTCTCCCAGGAAGAGCTGTCCGCCCCGGACGCGGCCCTTGAAGACGTTGATGGGCGGGGTGCCCAGGAACTTGGCCACGAACAGGTTCTTCGGGTCGTCATAGACCCGCTGGGGCTTGTCGATCTGCTGGATGATGCCGTCCTTCATCACGACGATCAGGTCGGAGATGCTCATGGCCTCCTCCTGGTCGTGGGTGACGAAGATGGTGGTGATGCCGGTGTTGCGCTGGATGCGGCGGATCTCCTCCCGGGTCTGCAGGCGCAGCCGGGCGTCCAGGTTGGAAAGGGGCTCGTCCAGCAGCAAGACCCGGGGCATCTTCACAAGAGCGCGGGCGATGGCCACCCGCTGCTGCTGGCCGCCGGACATCTCGGCGGGCTTGCGGTCCATGAGCTGCTCGATCTGCACCAGCTTTGCCGCCTCGTCAGCGCGCCGGAGCATCTCCGCCTTGGAGAGCTTGTCCTTCCCCTTCAGATTCTGCAGGGGGAAGAGGATGTTCTGCCGCACGGTCAGATGGGGATAGAGCGCGTAGTTCTGGAAGACCAGGCCCACGCCCCGGTTCTCCGGGGGCAGATCGGTCACGTCGTCCTCGCCGAAGTAGATCTTGCCGGAGGTGGGCTTTTCCAGCCCGCAGATCAGGTTCAGGGTGGTGCTCTTGCCGCAGCCGGAGGGGCCCAGCAGGCCGATGAGCTGCCCGTCGGGGATCTCGAAGGTGAAATCGTTGACGGCGATCACGTCGTCCAGCTTCTTGTTGCGGTTGGGGAACTTTTTGGTCAGGTTCTGCAGTACAACTTTCATGGCGTCGCATCCCTCGCAATCTCATATAATGATTATGTGATGGCGAAAAGCGAAAAAGCTTTTCGCCGCGCAGCTTTGCTGCGCAGCAAAACAGCGAGCTGTTTTGCCATATACTCATTGCAATGAGCATCGGGCGAATGATTTTTTGAATCATTCGCTGCCAAGCCTGTCGTTTGGCAGCGAAATCAATCGAAGGCTCGATTGATTTCGCCATCCGATGGTCATTATGGAATAGGGTACAGCTTTCCGAATAAATTTTACCCGAAACCGGGCGGAATGGCAAGCCTTGTTTGGGAAATAACCGGATGTAACCCCTCTCCCCGGCACGAAAAAACACTTGACAGCAAAAAGGGGAAAGACTACACTGATAGACGGACCGAAAACTGAATAACCCGGATGAATGACCCGAGAGAGACTGCCGCGGCAGAGCCGAAGGGGAATGCAAAAACTCTCAGGCAAAAGGATCGGATCAGGACGGGACTTCGGAAAGTGCGATTGCAAAAGAATCGGACGAAGGAAGCACACCAAAGGGGCAACCGGACGCGGCTTCGCGGCCGGGAATCTCTCAGGTATAGACGGAGGCAGAAAGACGTAAGGTGTCTTTCTGCGCTTTTTTATGCCCGAAAAACGCAGCCCCCGTCTCACGAAAACGAAAAACTGAAAACTCAAAACGAATAATGCGGAGGAACAACATGAGCGAACTGAAGCGCACCCAACTCTACGAGACGCACCTGGCGGCCGGCGCCACCATGGTGGATTTCGGCGGATGGGACATGCCCGTCCAGTATCCCAGCGGCATCGTGGCAGAGCACCTCTACACCCGACATTTCTGCTCCCTGTTTGACGTGTCCCACATGGGCCGCCTTCTGGTGGAAGGCCCCGAGCGGGTGGAATTTCTCCAGCATGTGCTGTCCAGCAACGTGGGCGGCCTGGACCTGTACAAGGCCCAGTACTGCATCATCCCCGCCGAGGACGGCTCCGCCATCGACGACGCCTACCTCTACCGCTTTGAGGAGGATCGGCTCCTGCTGGTGGTGAACGCCGCCAACACCGAGAAGGATCTCCGTCACCTGCTGCCCATTGCGAAAAACTACGACGTCACCGTCACCGACATCACCGCCGACTGGGCCTCCATCGCGGTCCAGGGCCCCAAGAGCAAGGAGCTGATGACCATCCTCTCCGGCGGAGAGGCCGTCACCGAGCCCATGAAAAACGCCCTGAACAGCCTGATGCTGGAGGGCCACTTCGCCCGCATCGCCAAGACCGGCTACACCGGCGAGCCTCTGGGCTACGAGGTCTATGTGAAGAGCGAGGACGCCGCCTGGCTCTGGAACCGGCTGGTCGAGCTGGGGGCCCGTCCCGCGGGCCTGGGCGCCCGGGACACCCTGCGTCTGGAGGCCGGCATGCCCCTCTACGGACATGAGATGGGCCTGGACGCGGAGGGCAAGCCCATGCCCATTTTCGCCGTGCCCCTGGCCAAGTTCGCCGTCAGCTTCTCCGAGCGGAAGGGCGACTACATCGGCCGCAAGGCCCTGGAAAAGCAGTACGCCGCCTTTAAGCGCATTCAGAACCGGGACTTCTCCGATTGCGCGGACCTGCCCAAAACCATCCGCCCCATCACCCTGCTGGACCGGGGCGTCATGCGCGCGGGCATGCCCGTCTATCGGGGTGAGGAGCAGATCGGCTGGGTCACCAGCGGCACCATGGTCCCCTACTACAAGGCCGAGGGCGAGGGCCTGGAGACCGTGATCACCGACACGGTGGAAAAGCGGGCCATCGGCACCTGCTACATCTCCTCCGACGTGCTGGAGGACGACGTCGTCACCGTGGACATCCGCGGCAAGCGCCTGAAGGCCGTGATCCCGGAGAAGCACCTGGACAACATGGCGCCTCCCTTTGCCCGGCCCATGATCTACGGCGTGGAGCTCTCCAAGCGGCCCGACAACTGCGAGACCCGGCCCGTCAAGGCCCTGGAGCTGCTGAAGAAGGCCGAGGACAACCACCTGTGGCGTCAGCGCCGCTGCGTGAATCTGATCCCCTCGGAGAACACCCCCAGCCGCGCCGTGCAGATGCTCTCCGCCAGCGACCCCAGCTGCCGCTACGCCGAGCACAAAAAGATCAAGTCCTTCTACGACAAGGACATCTTCTACTACCAGGGCACCGGCTTCATCGACGAGGTGGAGCAGATGGCGGTGGAAGAACTGCGCAAGTACTTCGGATGCACCGAGGTGGAGACCCGCGTCACCAGCGGTCAGATGGCCAACACCTGCACCTTCTCCGCCCTCATGGACTGGAAGAACCGCCTGGACCGCAAGCACACCCCCCAGCGCCTGGGCTACGTGCTGAATAACCACATCATCAAGGGCGGCCACCTCTCCGCCCAGCCCATGGGCGCCCTCCACGACTACATCGCCGTGGACCCCGTCACCGAGCGCAGCGCCGTGGTGAACTTCCCCGTCTGCAAGGACAACATCTTCAAGATCGACGTGGAGGAGACCAAGAAGGTCATCGACCAGTACCGGCCGGAGCTCATCATCTTCGGCAAGAGCATGGTCATCCACAAGGAGCCCGTGGCCGAGATCCGCAAATATGTGGACGAGCAGAAGATCCCCACCACCATCATGTACGACATGGCCCACGTGCTGGGCATCGCCGGCGACTACTTCCAGAACCCCTTCCAGGAGGGCGCCGAGATCGTCACCGGCTCCACCCACAAGACCTTCTTCGGACCCCAGCGGGGCATCGTGGCGGTCAACTACAGGGAAGACGAGCTGAAGTACGGCCTCTGGGAGACCATCGAGACCCGGGCCTTCCCCGGCAGCGTCTCCAACCACCACCTGGGCACCCAGCTGGGCCTGCTGATGGCGGCCTATGAGATGAACCACTTTAAGGACGCCTACCAGTCCGCCGTGATCCGCAACGCCAAGAGCTTTGCCAAGTCCCTGAAGGCCCAGGGCCTGAAGGTCTGCGGCGATCCCGCCAATGACTACACCGAGACCCACCAGGTGCTGGTGTCCGTTGGCTACGGCGAGGGCGCCGAGATCGCCAACCGTCTGGAGCGCAACAACATCATCGTCAACTACCAGGCCACCCCGGACGAGGAGGGCTTCACCGCCTCCGGCGCCCTGCGCATGGGCGTGAGCGAGATGACCCGCTTCGGCTTCGGCGAGAAGGAATTCGACCAGCTGGCCCAGCTCATCGCCGACTGCGTGCTCCGCAACCGGGACGTGTCCGAGGACGTGAGCCGTCTGCGCGCCGGCTACACCCAGATGCACTACTGCTTCGACGACAAGGACTTCACCGACGCCCTGGAAGCCTTTGCCGGCAAGATCGGGTTTTAAGGAAAACGCTGACCCCATCGTCTTCGGCGTCTCGGGGACAATTTGCACTCGGACTTTGGCACTTTTTCTTGAAATACACAAAGTATTCCTGCAAAAAAGTGCCTTCGTCGGAGCACAAATTCTCTCCCGATCCGCTCTTGCCAACGGGATCATCGTTTCCCTCTGATTCCTCGTCATTGCGCGACAGTGACCGGTGTCACTGCCGCGGCGACGCGTAGCCAGTCCCTTTAGGGGCAATCCGTATCACCCGGGCGGGGTCAAGCCCCGCGCCTACAATAAATTCAAAACTATACATGGAGGTATCATCATGAATTATCCCACCGAACTGCAGTATTCCCGCGACCACGAATGGCTCCGCATGGAGGACGGCGTGGCCGTCATCGGCATTTCCGACTTTGCCCAGAGCGAGCTGGGCGACGTGGTGTTCGTAAATCTGCCCGAGGTCGGCGATGAGACCACCGCCGGCGAGCCCTTCGGCGATGTGGAATCCGTCAAGGCCGTCAGCGACCTGGTCTGCCCTGTCACCGGCACCGTCTGCGCCGTGAACGAGGAGCTGCTGGACGCCCCCGAGAAGTTGAACGAGGATCCCTACCTGAACTGGATCATCAAGGTGGAGAACGTCACCGACACCGAGGAGCTGCTGAGCGCCGCCGATTACGAGGCCACCTGCACCCACTAAAAAACTTACGGAGGACGAAACATGAGCTACGTACCTTCCACCCAGGCCCAGCGGCAGGAGATGCTGCGCGCCGTGGGTGTGTCGGACTACCGGGAGCTGTACCGGGACGTGCCGGAGGAGATGCTCCTGGACCGGGAGCTGGACCTGCCCGCGGGCATGAGCGAGCTGGAGGTCAGCCGCACGGTCTCCGCCATGGCGGCGAAGAACACCCTCTTCTCCACCATCCTCCGGGGCGCCGGAGCCTATGACCACTTTATTCCCGCGGTGGTGAAGTCCATCCCCGCCAAGGAGGAGTTCCTCACCGCCTACACGCCCTACCAGGCCGAGATGAGCCAGGGCGTGCTCCAGTCCATTTTTGAGTATCAGACCATGATCTGCGAGCTGACCGGCATGGACGTGTCCAACGCCTCCGTCTACGATGGGGCCACCGCCGCCGCCGAGGCCGCCGCCATGTGCCGGGACCGGAAGCGCCGGGTGACCCTCATCTCCGCCGCCGCCCACCCCGACACCATCAACACCGTGCGCACCTACTGCTTTGGCACCGGGGACGAGCTGCGCCTGGTCCCCATGAAGGACGGCAAGACCGACCTGGAGGCCCTGAAAGCCATGCTGACCCCCGAGGTCGCCTCCTTCTACGTCCAGCAGCCCAACTTCTTCGGCCTGCTGGAGGACGCAGACACGCTGGGTGAAGCGGTCCACGCCGCCGGCGCCATGTTCGTCATGGGCTGCAACCCCATCTCCCTGGGCCTGATGAAGAGCCCCCGGGACTGCGGCGCGGACGTGGCCGTGGGCGAGGGACAGCCTCTCGGCATGCCCCTTGGCTACGGCGGCCCCTACCTGGGCTTCATGGCCACCACCCAGAAGCACATGCGCAAGCTGCCCGGCCGCATCGTGGGCGAGACCGTGGACGCCAAGGGTGAGCGGGCCTATGTCCTCTCGCTCCAGGCCCGCGAGCAGCACATCCGCCGGGAAAAGGCCAGCAGCAACATCTGCTCCAACGAGGCGCTCTGCGCCCTGACCGCGTCCGTGTACCTGGCCGTCATGGGTCCCGAGGGTCTGCGGCAGGCCGCCCAGCAGTCCATGGCCAAGGCTCATTACCTGATGCGCGGCCTCACCGAAATCGAGGGCGTCCGCTGCGTGTACCCCGGCCCCTTCTTCCATGAGTTCGTCACCACCCTGCCCAAGCAGGAGGAGGTGCTCTCCGCGCTGGAGCGGGCCGGCATCCTGGGCGGCCTGCCCGTGGAGGGCGGCGTCCTCTGGTGCGCCACCGAGAAGCAGAGCAGGGAAGAGCTGGACCGGGCCATTGCCATTGTGAAGGAGGTGCTGGCGAAATGAAGCTGATTTTTGAGAAGAGCGTTCCCGGCCGGCACTGCGACCTGCTGCCCAGGTGCGACGTGGAAACCGTGGAGCTGCCCGAGGGCTTCCGCCGTGAGACGGCGCCCGCCCTGCCGGAGCTGAGCGAGGTGGACGTGGCCCGCCACTACACCGAGCTCAACCACCGGGTCCACGGCGTCAACTGCGGCTTCTATCCCCTGGGCTCCTGCACCATGAAGTACAATCCCCGCATCGACGAGGATATGGCGGCCCTGCCGGGCTTTGCGGGGGTCCATCCCCTGGCCCCGGCCCACGCCACCCGGGGCTGCCGGGAGGTGCTGGACACCGCGGCCAAATATCTCTGCGAGATCACCGGCATGGACGGCATGACCTTCCAGCCCGCCGCCGGCGCCCACGGCGAATTCACCGGCGTGCTGCTCATCAAGCAGTATCACCAGAAGCGGGGCGACACCAAACGCCGCAAGATCATCGTCCCCGACTCCGCCCACGGCACCAACCCCGCCACCGCCGCCATGTGCGGCTTTGAGGTGGTGAACATCCCCTCCGCCCCCGACGGCTGCGTGGACCTGGAGGCCCTGAAGGCGGTCCTGGGCGAGGATACCGCGGGCCTCATGCTCACCAACCCCAACACCGTGGGTCTCTTCGACCAGAACATCCTGGAGATCACCCGTCTGGTCCATGAGGCCGGCGGCCTCTGCTACTACGACGGCGCAAACCTGAACGCCGTCATGGGCGTGGTCCGCCCCGGCGATATGGGCTTCGACTGCATCCACATGAACCTGCACAAGACCTTTGCCACGCCTCACGGCGGCGGCGGTCCCGGCGCCTGCGCCGTGGGCTGCAAGGACTTTTTGAAGGAGTTCCTGCCCGCCTCCGCGCTGATGGATGAGCCGGGACACATCCAGGTCCGCGCCTTTGCCGGCAACTTCCTGGTGGTGGTCCGGGCCCTGACCTATCTGCTCACCCTGGGCAGGGAGGGCATCCCCGAGGCCGCCAAGAACGCGGTGCTGAACGCAAACTACCTGATGCGGAAGATCCAGGGGACCTTCGAGCCCGCCTTTGATCGGATCTGCATGCATGAGTTCGTGCTGGATCTCTCCGAATACAAGAAGGAGACCGGCGTCAGCGCCCTGGATGTGGCCAAGTCCCTCATCGACTACGGCATGCACCCGCCCACGATGTACTTCCCCATGATCGTCCACGAGGCGCTCATGCTGGAGCCCACCGAGACCGAGAGCAAGGAGACCCTGGACTGGGCCGCCCAGGTGTATCGGGAGCTGTATGAGCTGGGCAAAAACGACCCCGAGTTCATGCACAACGCCCCCCATCACGCCCAGATCGCCCGGCCCGATGAGGTCCGCGCCGCCCGCCAGCCCATCCTGCGCTGGCAGAAGCCGTGATCGGAAAGCTCTTTCTCCTGGAGGGAACGGGCTTCGACCCCTATGAAAACCTGGCCCGGGAGGAGCTGCTGCTCCGCCGGACGGGGGAGGGCTGCTGCACCCTGTACCTGTGGCAGAACCGGAACACCGTGGTCATCGGCCGCAACCAGAACCCCTGGAAGGAGTGCCGCACCGGCCTCCTGGAGGAGGAAGGCGGGCGTCTCGCCCGCCGCCTCTCCGGGGGCGGGGCGGTGTTCCACGACCTGGGCAATCTGAATTTTACCTTTTTGCTCCCCAGCGGGGACTATGACCCGGCCCGTCAGACGGAGGTCGTCCGACGGGCCTGTCTCTCCCTGGGGATCCCCGCGGAGCAGTCCGGGCGCAACGATCTGCTGGCGGCGGGCCGGAAGTTTTCCGGCAGCGCCTATTACCACCATGAGGGCCGCTCCTACCACCACGGCACCCTGCTGGTGGACGCGGATCTGGAGAAGCTAAGCCGCTATCTGGCCCCCTCCCCGGCCAAGCTCCGGGCCAAGGGGGTGGACTCGGTGCGCAGCCGGGTGGGGAACCTGCGGGAGCTGGAGCCGACCCTCACCATCCCGGCCCTGAAGGCGGCGCTGGCCGCCGCGTTCCGGGAGGTCTACGCCCTCCCGTATGAGCCCCTGGACCCCGCCGCCCTGGAGGGGGAGGAGCTGCGCGCTCTCACGGCGCGCAACGAAAGCTGGGAATGGAATTACGGGCAGCGTCTGCCCTTTGACTTTGCCTGCGAGGGCCGCTTCGTCTGGGGCGAAGCGCGGCTGGAGCTGCGGGTGGAATCGGGTCTCGTCCGGAGCGCGAAGGTCTATTCCGACGCCATGGACTGGAGCCTGGCCCCCAGGCTGGA